>CAMUVS010000025.1 GCA_947164155.1 uncultured Caryophanales bacterium
GTCAAAGGAGATTCTTGATCATATCGCAGAGAAATCCGCTATCCATATGCCAGGGGAATGCCGGATAGGGACTTAAACGGAGACTGAGGAAGTCTCAGCAATAGTTAATCAACATAGAAATATCTTTCATAGACTAACTTTAAAATATAATTATCAAATTTCTCCAATTATTTAAGAGTTGCGCTACCTAAGCTACTATATACCACGCATCCACTTGTGGAATATTTCAAAGTTGTGGAATATGAAGTAGATGAAAATGTAATTGTGTGAGAACCAGTGGAGACAGTGCTTGAAGAGCAAAGTGTTTTTGTGACACTAGAAGATGGGGTTTGTTCAATACCACCGAAGACAATTAAAGTTCCACTAGTGATTTTAACAGTGCTATCTGTATCTAAAGCTGCCGCTCCCATAGTTTGCCTATTCGCGCTTCCTGGTCCTTTAACAATGACTACACCACCACTTTGAGTGTATGTACCATTGCTATCGATACCATCGGTATCGCCACTAGAAGGAACAGTCACATCTAATAAACCACCACTAACAGTGATATTCGGAGTGGAAGCTTTGCCACTTCCCGCATTAACTCCATCATCAGTTGCGTAAACATAAGTGCTTCCACCACTAATACGGATTAAATTGCCTTCTAAGCCTTCATAAGCTGTTGTAACATTAACTGTTCCTCCAGAGATAGTTAATGTGTAATCCGCGTGTACTCCATCATCCGCAGAAACGATAGCAACTGTTCCACCACTGATATTGACATTTCCTAAAGGAGTTGAGCCATTTTCTAAAGAACCATCGTTATTCGCGTGGATTCCATCATCATAAGCATTGATGGAAATGGTTCCACCTGTGACATAAATTTCATTTTCCGCTTTAATTCCCTTACAGGAAGTATCACTAGTACCTGAGGAATAATTGGACCAGCTAGAGAAATTAATCTTTCCACTGCTAACGGAGATTTGCACCATATCATAAGCACTATTGAAAGCTTTGGAATCGCTCACCGCATTATATGAAGAAGTGGAATATGAAGTAACACTGCTATTAAATCTATAGAGAGTGAAACTTGTCGCAGAAGATGGCTTTTCAATTTGATAGACATAATATGTAGATTGTCCACCCATTCCTCCACCTGGGCCCCATTGATTAGAACTACCACTAGAAAGGGTTCCTTTATATGTCGCTAGATACCAAGATCCATTTATATAAGCAGCATATTTATAATTGCCATTAGAATATGTGGATGAATTCATCTTTAAATAGAAAGATGAAGAACTGGTATCCACTGTTTCACCATCATAAGATGAATATTTATTTGTCGCGATATTTAATTCAGTAGGAACGGCTACATCAGCTTCTTCAATTATCGCATCATAAGCCGCTTGAATCGCATCACCCCAGGAATTAATAGTGACTGTACCACCACTGATGGTGACATCTCCTCTTTGATTTCCCTTAGAGGAAATATCACTATTTTCACTATGTAGACCATCTCCACCACAGGAGATATCAACTGTACCAGAAGAAATTGTTACGCTATCATTACCTCTAATACCGTGATTAACCGCAGTGATATTTAAAGTTAAATTCTTGACTTTGACATCATCTTTACCATGTACACCATTTAAATAATTACCGGTGATATCTAATTGGCCTTTGCCTTTTAAAGTTAAATCGCCATTTTCCACATAGATGGCTCCATGACCTTGTCCATCTTCATCAGATGAATAGGTGGAACGATTATCTTTAATATAATTAACTGTGCCGTTTTTTGCGGAAATATCAATGGAATCGCAATCTTCCACATAAATCGGAGAATTTTCATCATTTTCAATGGTGACACCTTGTAAATTTAAAACGATCGCAGTATCAGGAGTATTAACATAAATCTGTTGATAATCTTTACTGATATCGAATTCATATTCACCATCCGTATTTAAAGAACCACTACTTAATGTATCAGTGGTAATAGAAAGGATATCTTCATCACTTTCATCAGGAACGTAGTCTTCTTCCTCATCTTCACTTTCTTCTTCAATAACAGTGAACGCGCATGTCGCGGTATAATTTCCATCAGTTGTTTTCACTGTGATATCAGCACTACCAGCAGCTACACCTGTCACTGTGCCATTTTCCACAGTGGCTACACTTGCATTAGAAGTTAGCCATGTCACTTCTTGATTAGTCGCAGAACTAGGTTCGATACTCGCGCTTAAAGTTAATGTTTTACCAACATATATAGTGGCGGTATCGTAATTTAAAGATACACCTGTTACAGAAATATCTTGTTCACTAACTGTAACAACACATGTGTCAGTATAATTTCCATCAGTGGTTGTTACAGTAATATTTGCACTACCAGCAGCAACTCCCGTCACTTTGCCGCGGCTATTAACAGTGGCTACACTTTTATCATCACTTGACCATTTTACTGTTGTCGTCGTAGCATCTTCTGGAGAAATACTAGCCACTAAATAACTAGTTTCATTGACCGCTAAAGAGAGGGAATGATTATCTAAACTAACTCCAGTAACAGCTACTTCATCACTTGTAATCGCATTAACTGTCACATTACATGTATCGGAATAACCACCATCAACTGTAGTAACACTAATTACTGTTGTTCCTTCGCTTAATGCGGTTACTAAACCGCTATTATCAATCGTTGCAATAGAATTGTCACTACTAGACCAGGATAATGATTGATTAGAAGCATTACTTGGGCTAATCGTCGCCACTAAAGTAGCGGTTTCATATACATCTATTTCTAATTCGTTAACATTTAAAGAAACTCCACTAACTGCAATGGTGGTTTCTTCTTCTGCATCTTTATTGGAACATCCCACTAAAAACAAAGAGCAAGAAAGTCCTAAAAGTAACGTTTTTAACAATTTGTTTTTCATAATCAGATTTCTCCTTTTATGCAAATATAGTAAAAAACGAAACTTAAGCGAAACTTAACGAAACCAATCTTTATAATTTGATATATGTTACGATTTGATGCGATTAAGGTTTACATACACCTTATTTTTAATGCAAAAAGCTGTCTTAAGAGAACCGTAAATCATTTCTTCTTGCTTATATTTATAATATAAAGAATAAGTGTTGCACGTTTTTCAATTTAATTTCGTACATCAGTTGCACGTTTTTAAATCAAAATCTTTATAGTTATCAGTTGTTATAATTAGTTTAAGCAGCCTTTTATTCTTTTAAGATTCTCTAGTGAGTATGTTTCTTTTTGTATCATTGAAATAATCCCTTTTTGTCATCGTTAAGATTATTAAGCAAGTTTTTATAGGCGTTTCTTCTTTTCGCATAAGCCACAATTGTTTTGCATCTTAAAACATAATCAGTAACTATATTGTTTACCATAATTGGTACTTCTGCCCCTTCATAAAAAGAATTGAGAAAACGGTCACAAATAATGTCAACAAATAGTTTTTCGATTGTGGTAGCATGCTTTTTCAAATTAATTGGTGCCTTGCTGACATATGGTCTTACAACAATAGTACAATCATCACCATAATGATATAATTCATCACTGCTTGGATTAAGTAGGACAGAATTAAAATGGTTTGAATCTCTTATTTCAAAAAAAATATGTTCTACATAATAATTAGGGACTTCAACAACTATTATTGTTTTAGCAAGAAGGTGATTCAAAAACTGATTTAAGATGGTACTTTCATAAATAATAAACTCAAAATCATCACCATATCTTGTTGTTAAAAACGTTTTTAATCTAATTGAGTCGTCATAATGCAAATCATCATCAAAAATATTCTTTTTTTGGTTAACACAATAAAAACCACGTTCTAGTCTAATAATCTCGTCATTTTTAATCATTTTATTGATTGCTTTGTAGAACGCAATTTTGCTTTTCCCCTTGTGAGAATCAAAATAAAGTTCCTTTAGTTCATCCAATTTATAAATTTTTTCTTTTTCTAACACCATGCAACCATTATATACTAACAAAAAACTAATAGTTATACTTTTTCCACTTTTTTTGTTTTGTGGAGAAAGTTAACCTTATTTATATATCTAAAAACGAAAAAGTTTTATTATGCGTTAATAAAATATTAAAGTAGCAAGATATGTATTCCATTTACGGAATACTCCATTTGCATATTTTTCCCAATTTACACCTTTTTACAATATTTTGTTATTACCAATTTACACCTTTTTGCAGCAGTATGAACCGATAATAAAGACATATCGACGCGATGATTAATTATGTCCTCTCATTTGGTGATGTAGAGGATACAAATAAATATCAAACTGCAGCGTATAAATATTTAAAATCTACTGGATTAACTGATTCTCAAATAGAGCAGTGTATTCAAAAGTTAACAGCAAAATAAGACTTCAAAAGCACAATATCTTTTGCCAGAGTATAAAATAGTACAAAAATACAATATATAGACTACCTAGAAGTATTGTAGTAATTACATTATTTGTATAAAATGAGTATATGGATTTTGGAAAGAGTTTTAAATTTTATAGACAAAGAGCGGGATTAACTCAAAAAGAAGCTGCGACTTTAATTGGGATCAATGACTATCAATTAGGTAATTATGAAACTAATAGAAGCCAACCTAGTTTAGAAATACTCAAAAAGATGAGCAAAGTCTATTCTGTTAGCATCGACAAGATGTTAGGCAATAACGTGATTCGAAACAAAATTGAAAAAGAGCAATCCAATAATAAACAAGACTATATTGATTCTGCAGAAGTTCTTAGAATCATAGAAGAATTTGTTGCTCAAAATGATAACAAAAATAAATAGATAATTAGTAGTAAATCTGTATTATTTACAAGAAAACTTAAAATTTACATTTTCTTGTTTATTTTTATATGCTTAAAATGTCATAATGATTATGCCAGCTAAGCTGGTGGGATGCGTTTCTCTTATTGCCTCATTACTCTCGTAAGGAGGTGATGAGAAAATGTCCTCAATAAAAAAGACGATTATCTTGCTCATAATCGCCGGGCTACTACTAGCATTGATTAATTAGCTGTGCCTGTAGTGAGAGAACGCATCTCCTAATTAGATAATATAACATCTATTTGAACTGTGCAAATAAATCTATAAAAAGGAACTCCACTATTTGCGTTATAAAGAGCATTTGAGAAAGGACAATAAAATATGGAAGAACTAAAAGAATATAATTACATCGACGAATCATTTTATCGTGATGTTAAAGAAGTATTAGAACAAGCCAGAAAAAGAATATATAGAAATATTCAAAATGAGATGGTTTTAGCATATTGGCAAATTGGAAAGATGATTGTTGATAAACAAGGCGGTGAAGCTAGAGCTAAATATGGTGATGGTCTAATAAAAGAATTGTCTATCAAAATGACTGAGGATTTTGGCAAGGGATTTACTGAATCAAATATTAGATATATGAGGGCATTCTATATACTTTTCCCAAATCGTCACACACTGTGTGCCGAATTAAGTTGGAGCCATTATAGACTTTTATTAAGTCTAGATGATGAAAACGCGAGGAATTTTTACATTAAAGAAGCTATAAATGGTAATTGGAGCGTCAGACAACTTCAACGAGAAATCGGTACATTTTCATATCAACGTTATATTGCTAGTAAAGGTAATCATGATGTTATTGATGACACTGCCAAAAAAGAAGAACCAATTAATCCAAAAGATATTATAAAAGATCCATATGTATTAGAGTTCGCTGGACTAAAAGCAGATTCATCTTTCTACGAAAAGGATTTAGAGAGTGCTTTAATTACTCACTTAAATGAATTCCTATTAGAACTTGGTAACGGCTTTGCGTTTGTAGCAAGACAAAGAAGATTTGATATGGATGGAAGAAACTTTTATGTTGATCTAGTTTTATATAATTACAAACTTAAATGCTTTGTGTTGATTGATTTAAAACGTGGCGATTTGACTCATCAAGACATAGGCCAAATGCAAATGTATGTCAATTATTACACTAGAGAGTTAATGGAACCCGGAGATAATCCTCCAATCGGAATTGTATTATGCACAAGTAAAAGCGACACTCTTGTAAGGTATACTTTGCCTCTAGATAACAAACAAATATTTGCTTCGAAATACATGCTTTACCTTCCAAAAGAGGAAGAATTAAAAGATGAGATGAATAAGCAATTAAAACTTTTAGAAGAGAATAAATTATGAAAAGGTTTATTATTGCAGATTTGCATTTTGGACATGAAAACATTATCAAATATGAAGCTCGCCCATTTAATAATCGAATAGAAATGGACAAGAGATTAATTGAATTATGGAATTCCACAGTCGGTAAAGATGATGTTGTTTATATTCTTGGTGATTTCACTTTATCAAGAAGCAAAATAACAATTAAAAATCTTTTAGATTTATTAAATGGCAGAAAAGTTCTTATTATGGGCAATCATGATACAAGAAAGCCAAAGGATTATATCGAATGTGGATTTGTTTATGCTTCTAGAAAACCAATTATGGTTGAACCAGGAGTGATATTAATGCATGAACCATTTGATGATGCTAATTATATTATGTCTAACTACATATATTTCTTCGGACATGTACATGCAAATAAGACTTTAATGGATGAGTATCCAAACTGCATGTGTGTATCAGTAGAAAGAATTGATTATAGACCAATAGATTTAGATAAATACATCAAAAAACTAAGGGGGTAAAAATGGGAGTAGAAGTAGGATTCGAGTTTTATAGACTTAGAAACGGAAAATTTGAAGAGGCCAAGATCATTGATGATTACGACAATTCGATGTGTAACTATTTATATATTTGTGGTAGGTGTGAAGCTACATCCATTTTTATTAATTTAATAGAAAAGTACGAGGGGAAGGATTCACATAGCAAAGACGCAACAGATGAAGATAAATATTATGCGTACGCTCTCTTAAATCACCCTGAATTAGATGGATTTGAAGATCATACTAAGGAATATGAATGGAGTAACCATTATAAAAAATATTTCTTTCTTGATTTAAATCAATTTAAAAGCAACTTCAATTTTGAAGAAGCTCAAATTAAACACGATAGGCTTTTAAAAGAATTAAATGATGAACTTAACGACCTTCAAAAAGAAAAAGAGAATTTACGAACTCATCAGGAAAACGCCAAAACTAAAGCGGCCTTTGATGGATTTGAAGAGAAAATAATTGAATTAAAAGAAGATATAGCATCTAAAAAAGACTGCATAAAAGATGTAGAAGAAGATGATTATAATTACAATCACTTTATGTGGATTAAAGAATATATCGAACAAGTTGATGTCATTATCAAAAATGATCCTACAATTATTGCTGTGGCATTTTACAGTTATTAAATATGATTTACATAACTGGCGATACACACGGAGATATTGATTATAAAAAGCTTCTCACATTAAAAGAAAAGAATCTTTCTTATGATGATTATCTAATTATATGCGGAGATGCTGGAATATGTTGGTCGCCTCGATTATTTCAATATTTCCTAAATCTATATAACGATATTGGATGCACGATTATATTTATTGATGGTAATCACGAGAACTTTGATATGTTAAATATGTGTCCACTTGTTGAATATCATGGAGCTCTAATGCATCAAATAGATAAACATATATTTCACGTTTTAAGAGGTGAAATAATGACAATTAATAAAAAGACTTTTCTTTGTCTTGGAGGAGCTATATCAATAGATAAAATGTATAGAACAGCATATGTCAGTTGGTGGCCAGAAGAAGAAATTACTTTTCACGATATCGATAATGCTTTAAGCAATTTAGAAAAGACTAATAATAAAGTGGATTATGTTATTACTCACTGTGCAGATACTCACACAGTTATTAAAGCATTTGGTTATAGAAGAGATATATGCACCGATCAATTAACATTTATTGATAAAATAGTCGATTATAAACATTGGTTCTTTGGCCATTATCATTTCGATAGAAATATTGACAGCAAGAAAACTTGTTTGTATCAAGAAATAATTGAAATTTAATAGTGAGCAAGAATTTGTTTTTTAAAAAAGTCACGCAGTGCGTGACCAATTGGGTTGAACAAATTATACACTTTTTTTAAAAACCGCACGCACTGCGTACGGAATTAAATTGGAGTTTATTATATGCTTTTCCCAAATCGTCACGCACTGCGTGGCGAATTTAGTTGGACACATTATAGACTCTTCAAAACACCAGCTAGAGCGATGATTCCATATTCCGTGTAAACATACAGCGTATATCTTCTTTAGGAAGATACACCATTTGAGGTCACATTTTGTGACCACAAAATACTTTCAAAGTTAATGATTGCTTTAATTCTTTTGTAGCAATTGAATAACTATTATTTCTTTCCAACCGCGTATTTTAACTCTATAGAATGGATATATTTTACTTCAGTGTTGTTTAAAGTGACTTTATAGGATTTAGATTCACTATTATATTCTGTTTCGTATTCATTTAGTTGATAGATATCACCAGGATCATCATCTGAAATCATAATCTTAGTTATTGCTACTGCTGATAAATAATATGTTTCATCTTCAATAGTTAATGTAAATGAGATGTTGTTTCCTGCAAATAAGTAGCTATCAGCGTGACCATACGCTCCAATAGAGGAATTATTAGTGGCCACTAAAGTCATTACTTCATGATATTTAATCTCACTACTAGCGATATAGGTCTTATTATCACTTTCTAAAGAGGATGAACTAGTTAAATTAGAGTTATCAATCTTATAGCTATAATAAGTTGGAGTAGGTGTATCTCCACCTCTTCCAATTTTAAAAACACCTAAAGCGATAATACCAATAATGAAAATAACTAATAAGACTATTGCTATTGAGATATAGACTCTTTTATTAGATATCATCGAGTTATTGATTTTATTTTTCATACCTACAATTATTAAGTATATCTTAAAATCAATTATTTGCTGTAACAAGGATTATATTTGACGTTATAGATAATAGTAGAAGCATTATTAGTGATTTCTAATTGAGTCTTAGGATCTAAACGTTTGAATTGTTCTTCACTACCTTCATAGTAGAACATTATCTTTTCTTCCTCGCTTCTAACTTGAACTTTTTTAAATTCATTAGCGGTCTCATCAAATTCCGCTTTTGAGAAGGCTCCTTCTCCAACTTGCTCTAATGAAACTGGTAAGAAGACATGATGGATGTTGCCACTATTAACGAAGCAGCGTTTACCAATCTTTTTAAGTGAAGTAGGTAACAATAAATAATCGTTAAAGAATGTACTAGAGTAAGCTTCTAAATCAAATTCTCTAGCGTTAATAGGGAAATAAGTACCTTTTAAGCCATATCTATTAAAGAAGGCTCTACGAGATACTCTAACTACAGAGTCATGTCGTAAAATACCTTCTAATGGTTTAGAGTGTTCTCTATATTTATTGCCATATCCGTAAGTTGATATAGAAGTATACAAGCCCCCATCAATGATGTAGCCATTAACTTCATCAGTAACTAAATATGTATCTCCTCTAACTGGATCGTAATATGTGTTATAGGAATAATGCCAATCTTCATCATGATCAATATATCTAGCGGCTAAAATTCTATCGCCTTCAGATTTAAATTCTTCTTGAGGAAGACCGCTAGAAACAATATTCTCTTCTAAATCAGTAAAGAAACGTAAGACTCCTTCTTCTGGATAAGAATAGACGTCTAATCTAATAACACATAGTTTAATATCACCAAAAGTATCTTTGACGGTTTTATATTCTAATTTATCTCCAGGATAGGTTTCATCTTCTGGCGTAAAAGGATATTTACCTTCAGGACGTAACACTCCTAATCTATTTGCACCCATTCTAATTTCATAACCTTTAGTTTGAGATACTGAAGAATCTTCTAGTTTAGTACCGATATCGCTAAATTTAGGTAAAGAGATAGAAGCGTCTTCATCTTCGTTAATATAATCCACTCTATTTAGAATAGAGTTATCATAATCGTAATAATAAACTTTTCTAAAGTTATCAGTGGTTTCAATACATTTCGCATATAAAGTAAGGTTACCGCTATGTCTAGCTTCCATATCAAATACTTGGGTGCAAGCATGGTCTAGGAACCAACCACCAAATTTATATCCTTCTTTCATTACTGGATCAGGCATATCAACTTTTCCTGTAAGACCGCTATACTTTGAGCTAGTTATATGACACCCATCTCCATCTTTATTAGTTGGTAAACCAATAACGTTATAATTTGGATAAAAGTGACGATCACTACTTAATGGAGTAGAGAAGTCATTAATAACATTATTCCAGTCATAAGTACTAATATCTTCTTTTAATGTTGGATTTACTTTTTCTTTATCATTAACAGGAATTAATACATCTTTATTTTCTAAGTGGAAAATAGCGAGATGTTTATCATCGATAGTGCCACTTATTTTAAGTGTTGCAGTGGATGAATATAATAGTTTACCCACTCCATCTTCTCCTAAATTATTATGAACTTCATAGCCAAAAGTATATTCACCTGGAAGAGTGTATTCTTCTGGACCTATTTTTTTAACAATTCTATTAGAAGGAATCTTAGATTCATCTAATGGGAAATAATCATATGGTTTAATAGGATTAGATAAATCTAATTTTAATGACATATCTTTAACTTGAATCATCTCTTTAAGAAGATTTTCTGAAGTATCTTCTTCATATTTAAATTTAAGCTCTTCAATAATTAAATCTTTACTTCCACGGTTAATTAAAGAGATATATGGTTTATCTAAAGTGACAGGCATCCCACCTGTAGTTTGACTGATTTGATAACTCTCAAAGCTATTAGGAGTGCTAGAAATTCCAATTGCGTAGCCTCCTTCAGTAATATAACCACCTTCATATGTAGCCTTTACATATAATTCTTTAATTCCTGGAATATAATTTTGTAAATAGATTCCTCCATACGCTCCTAAAGTGATAAATCCAGTAGGAGAATCTTCAATAACTGCCTTTTCATCAAAATGGAAATGAACTCCAATTCGAGAGGTAATTTCTCCATCCACTAAATGGGTATCTTTATTAAAGAAAATTTGATAATCAGGATCAATTGGCTCTCCTTTAGGAGCGTCACTACCTCCGCAACCCGCTAAAGGTAAAATTAATAAACTAGAAAATAGTAAGGCAAACTTTTTCATATTAAGCACCTACCTTTCTATATTCATAGATTCCTCTAATGACTGTATTTTGTGTGATACAGTCAAAAGACGTATCCCACTTAATAAAGACATATTCATAATTAGGATCTACGCTAATCATATATTTATCTCTAATAGAGACCTCTGGCTCTATAGCGGCTTCCTTATCATAGACATCATCAATTAAAATGATATTGCCTAGTCCATCAACCCAAACCACATTCCAGTAATAATAATCAACATAAAGCATTTTAAAATATACTGGTTTTAAATGTTCATCATCTGGTACGTGATAAGTGCCGCTATTAGGATCATTTGGATCATAGTTAATAGTCTCACCAGTATTTTTATTTAACCAGCCGACAAATTTCATGTATCTAGGAGCAACACCAACAGGAAGTTTCATATCTGTTCCCATTAAATAATCTCCAATATATTCATCGAATCCCTCTTTTTTATCTTCAATATAAATACTTTGCTTATTGTTATTAGTGAAATGAATATTGATAATCTTTACTGGTTCATTAACTCCACTGCTACATTCATCAGTGACTTTCACTTGTACTTTTGCGGTGAATTCTGCGACTCCCGAGATATCTTTAATGGAGAATTTGAAATCATCATAATCTATATGACCTCCTCCATCATCAATAAGACTACATTCGAAATAGTTTTTAGAATAATCACTCACGAACGCTCCATATCTAATCTTGGTGGAATCATCATGTTTTAAATCTTGGTGAGAAGCAGTCATTAATTTACTATCAAAGACTCTAACATCTAATAAGTGATAATCATCTAAATCAATTGGAACTTCTTTATAATAATCTTCATCAGTGACTTCCACTGTTTCTTCTTCTTTTTCAAAAGCGTCAATGGAGTTCGCATTGCAGAATCCTAATAAGACTATTGTTTTAATTGGCCATTCAGAGGTAAAACCACCAAAAAGTAAAGCGACATCTACTCCCCACTTTACTCCTACGGATACTTCAAATTTACCACCACAATGTTGGTTACAAATTAGTTCTTGTTCACTTCCCCAAGATAAATCAGATAATAAGTATCCTTGAGCGTCAACCGCTCCATAGGCTTTAATAAAGACTTCCGCGTGGAAGAATTTATATAATCCCGCAATACCTATTCCAATAGAGGCTCTAATACCAACTTCCGCGTGGAAAGTACCCATAAAGCCAAATGATAAGTTTTTATCTTTTTGAGTTTGAGTATCTGAGCTAGGATCTGCTCCTTTGTTATTGTTAATACAAACATCAGTTCTATGAGTGTGGCTAGTGTAAGTCAAATCACATTCGACTGTAATTTGTAGTTGCCAATAAAAATCAATTTCAATACGAATATCTAGAGGGAAGAAATAATAACAGTCATATCTAATTAACGGATAGCTTTGTCCTGCACCAGTTGAAGTAGGAGAGTCACCATTAAATTTAGATTTCACGGTGTTATCTTTTTTAAATGCTTCTGTTAAGTCTTTTTCAATTCCTTCTTTAATCTTATCTTTATCTACTGGATATAAGTTCGTAGAAATCGCAACCTTAAATTTGACTTCTTTAGTATCATCTTCTTCGACCTTTAATTCATATTTCACTCCAGTAGGAATAAACCACTTCCATTTAATCTTTAAAGAAGCAGAAATATCATACTTTGTTGTTTGTTTATAGGATAAGACTAACTTAACATCAAAATTCTCTTCAGGGGTGATATCTAAAGTAATAGTACAACCCCAAGTAAAAGTATCTCCATCAAACTTAATGTCAAATGAGACTTTTATATGTGCCGCCCAGTCAATAGCGGAGCTACGATAATTTCTAGGAGAGATATTGTAATGATGATACATTCCCATCATCATGGTAATGATATCTTCATGCTGTAAGAAATATCTTCCAAGTTCATTCGCAGTTTCTTCTTCAGTGCCAAATAATTCAAGATTTTCGATATTATCTTCGTTAACAGTGATTTTATCGTTAACATCTAAGTTCTTATATAAGTCCTCACCTTGACAAGGTTCATAACGGATAAATAAGCCCGCTCCATTAGGGTTATTAGAGATTTTAGAGACTTTGCCATACACTGTCTCTTTATTATCTTTTTCTAACGATAAATCAGAGATACGGAAGAATTCGCCTACTTTCGCGGAGAATTCTCCATCATAAATGAAATACGCTCCAAAAGCGTCGACATCAAAATATTGAACATTAGAGATATCGTGATTTTTAAATTCATTATCAGACTTCACAACTTCATGCACACGATTGGAGTCGTTAACGTCTAGTGAGTAATATGTTAATTCTCTTACTGAATTATCTTTTGTAGAGAACTTCAAATTATCATTATTTAGTTTTACGTGATATTGATGATCTATATCAAAGTTAGATACAGGTATTAAATATTTACCCACTCCATTAGAGGAACTAACTAAAGTAGCCTTAACTTCATTATTATCTTCATCCACTAATTTTAGATCTTCTAAAGTAGGATTATATTTAGCGTTATTTGATGTTACTGTTAAATACTTATCCGTGTCACCTTTTTTAAATTCATATATTGATTTACTTTCTTCTTGCTCTACTCCTTTAACAATAGGAAGAGGAGTTAAATCGCCTTTATATTCTTCTATTTCTATTGGGACGTCTTCTAAGGACTCTTCCACTAATTCTCTTTCATCTTCATAAGAGATATCTTCAGCCTCTTTATCAGGAGAAAAACTACACGCTGAAAATAACAAACTAGAAGATAATAACAATAACAAAAGTTTCTTTTTCATATTGCTACCTCAATTTCAATCTATGTATCTATTTTTGATTGTATCACTATAAGTGTCACAAAAGTGCAACTCAAAAAAATATTTTTAAATTTTATTTTCTAGACTATATCTAATTTTTATTCTTTTTTTGCGTCTAAATACCCAAGAACACCAATATACATATAGCAGATAGTCTTAGGTAGCATCATCATACCAACCCAAGAATATGTTCCTGCTAGTAGGACCACTAGTAAATAAAAGATAAAGGATAAAATGACCGCAATCCACATCGTGGATAAGTATTTCTCTTTTCTAAAGTATTTAAATAATAAAACCACTACTAAAATGCCTAATAAGACAAATGGAATATTTCTGTATATTCCCCAATAAAAATCACTACCATTCGTGGTCCACTGGTTTTGTGGGTAACATAGTAAAGTGATTCTAGCGATTATTAAAGAGACAACCACTAAATCAACATAGATATTTCTAGTCTTATTAATACGTTTATAAATAAATAAATATAAAAGAGCATAGAACACTGTCATAGTGATCGATGTCACTAATTTGCCTACTCCTAAATATAAAGCTAAAGTCGCACTAGGATTATCTAGTGTTTTTGTGTATAAGCCTATCGCTCTAGGGATAAGGTGAAAAGCGTCACCTAAGCCTAGAATAATACAGGCAATCGCAAAATATATGCTCTTCTTTTTAATAAGAAGATAGATGCCTAATCCAATAATGAATACTAAATATAGATAATAAAATCCTGTTTCAAATACCACTCTCATAAAACCTGTTTATATTATATAAAAAACTCTCTCCAAATTGGAAAGAATAGTTTTTTCATAAATCTGATTCAAATAATTCTTTGAGCTGATATATATCTCGAGAAATGATTTCGTATACAGTTGTGTAGTTAGTTTGTCCATATTCATGAACAATACCATTTCTAAAGCCGATAATATCGCCCCAAGGTATTTCGTTATGCTCAAGTTTATATGCATTTGAAATGTCTTTAATTTTTTCGATGAGTTGAATTAGCCTGAACAGAACTGAATCTATAGTTTGTTCATTTTGCATAAACTCATCATAAGACATATTCTTGCTATATTTAATTATCGCGTCAATCTCTACCAACGCCTTTTCCATGTAGTATTTATCATTTTTACTACCCATAGACCTTTATGCCATATTTCATAATCTCATTGGTTAGTTCTACGTTGTTATTTAATTCACTACTTCGTATTAAATCTACTTTCTTGTGCAACACTTGTCTAAGTCTTTCAATTAAACCAACAAAGCGTAAACCAGTAAGTGAAGAAGAGACATATAAATCAACATCACTTTCTTCTTTTGCGCTTCCCTTAGCGTAACTTCCAAACAAATAACAGAAGTCTATTTGATTAGGGTATTCACTGTTGAATAAATCAGTAATAACTTCTTCTATTTTTTTAATAGATAGTAAACCCTTTGTTTCAGTAATTTCACAATGTGATTCTAAAGAATCAATAAATCCTCTTCTTTTAATAGAATCACCATAAGATTCATCTGTTTCGTATCTACGAAGTGTCCTAATAGGAACTCCAATGATATTGGCGGCTTCAATTTGAGATAAATTGTATTTAATTCTAGTGTCGTATAAAGTCATATTGCTCACCCAGATAAACAATAACACTTTTGTCCTCTTTTGTAAAACTAAACCGGTCAATTTGTCCTCTTTATTAATCATTAAGCGGCCAATATTTCAACTATTATATATCGCTTCCTCCTTTCCTATAATCATTTTCTCTATAACATGCTTATAAAGCTTATTCTCTTCTTCTGCCCAAATATCATATTAAAGAGCGCATCTTAAAATGCATATGTAAACATCACAACCCCACCTTTTAAAGTAACGTGTTCAGATAAGGGAGATGATGCTATTTTACTGAGAAGGATTTCTTCAGCGGCTAAAGAAATAATTAGGTCAAGATTATAATAGTTATATAACCTACTCACTTGTCTATCTCCTTCAAATTGAACTTGCAAAATTTCTTTGCATGTTGCCTCTTGATCAAGCTCGCCAGACTCATAAATATTAGTGATATGGTATTCAATATTTTGTCTTGAAGTTTCAAATAAAGTTAGCATCTGTTCTTTTCTTAAACAAGCAGTCTCTTCTCCAGGAATAACGGTAACATCTAACGACACTCCATCGTCTTCAAATCTTAATAAAGATTTTTGACTATTTGTGTTGTCTCGAATATCAAAATATTGCTTTGACCAAACTTTAAGAATAGCAAGGATTTTTGGGTTTGTTTTTATACCAACAATATTAATGATTGTCATATTGTAATAATTTACAAGATATCGTTTTCCATCCTTTCTAGTTCGGGCAAATTTTGCACATACTGACCCGTTTTCTGCACAAACTCGTATTGCGCTCCTAACCTGCTTTCCGATAGAAGATCTATCCTTATCAAACAACAATGCCATATCTTCTAATGATAGATACATGTTTTCGTATGAAAATTTTACTATTTCAAAATCCATACGTTTTACTCCTATTTCTTGTTTCCAAACTTCTTTTCAAAATAATCAAAAAAGTCTTTTGACTGTTTGTTAATGAAGTCATCATCATTTTCCTCTTTAGGTTGCAAATAAGTTTTCTTGTAGTAACAATCTATGACTTTGAGTAAGAAGTCATGATCGTTTGTAAATAAATATCCCATATAGACCTCCTTTT
>CAMUVS010000026.1 GCA_947164155.1 uncultured Caryophanales bacterium
ATTGCTGCTATTATTGCAATAGCAATTGCAGGATTATATGTCTTATTATCTTCAGTTAAAGTCTTTAAATTCAAAACCGTGGGAGATGAAAAATTATTAAAAATCACTATCCCAGAAGATCTTAATTATTCTGAAGCCTTTGATTCAATCTTAAAAACTTATTTAAAAAGTTATGAACTAGTAGAAATCAAAACTACAGGAATGGGAAGCTTATTTAGACTCTCATATAAAGTTGAACTATTAGTTAAAGATAGCGAAAAACAATTAATTGATGAAATTAGAGTAAAAAACTCTAATCTAGAAATCTCTTTACTCCCTTATGTCGAGAGTAATAAATCTCTATAGGAGGAAATAATTATGAAAATGAATCATTTATTAGTATTATCAGTTTTATCTATTTTAGCTCTTGCGGGTTGTACTACTAGTCAATCCGGAGGATCAACGTCTGTTGATGGAAGTGGATATAACACCGAAGTAGAAGTAGAAGACCCTGAAGTTATTGATGTTGATGAAAATACCGGTGAATTCTCAATTTCCACAAGTGATGGCACTTATTCTAAAAGTGGAAGTATCTATACTTTATCTACAGCTGGTACATATTCTTTAAGCGGTAAATTAGAAGGTCAAATTCTTGTCTCTGCCGCTGAAACCGATGAAGTAGTTATTGAGTTAAATGG
Organism: uncultured Caryophanales bacterium; assembly: GCA_947164155.1. Classification (GTDB taxonomy): domain Bacteria; phylum Bacillota_I; class Bacilli_A; order RFN20; family CAG-826; genus UBA2450. The sequence goes on from CAMUVS010000026.1 coordinate 678, forward strand.
AGTCTCAATTAGCTATGATCAAGATTCTCCAATTAAAGCAGTTAGTGCGGATAAAGTTGAAATATCTGCGAAAAAAGATACAGAAAACACAATTAGTGATAATCGAAGTGTAAAAACAGTAGACACTGATACCTTAGGAGAAGGCGCAATCTATGCTGATTGTGACTTAAAACTTAAAGGTAGTGGAACTTTAGTGGTTACTGGTAACTATAATAATGGCGTTCACACCACCAAAGATTTAACTATTAAAAATTTAACAACAAAGATTACTGGTTATAATAACGCGATTAAAGGTAATAATAGTGTCACAATCACTTCTGGTACCGTTCAAGCTTACGCGAAAACTGGTAACGGCATTAAAAGTGAAGATAATGATATCTCTAGTAGTGGCAATCAAAAAGGAACGATCGCGATTAACGGAGGAACAGTATATGTTGATTCACTCCATGATGCGATTGATTCAGTATATGACATAGTAGTTGATCAATTAGATGAATCTGTTTCAACTTCTGTTACTATCAAAACTGGTAAAAATAGTACTTATTATTCCTCTAGTTTCAAAGCTGATAGTGAAAAAGGTTTAAAAGCCTTAAATAGTATTACTATTAATAACGGGTTAGTGACTATCGCTGCTAGTGATGATGCGGTTCACGCTAATTATGGAGAATCTTTAGCTAATGGATCTAAAGGATTAGGTAACATTACAGTTAACGGAGGAACTGTTCAAGTTGCTAGTGGAGATGACGGCTTACACGCGGATAATACATTAAGTATTACTGGTGGAAAGGTTGTTGTGACTAACGCTACTGAAGGATTTGAAGGAAATTATATCAACATTAGTGGTGGATATAGCTATATATACGGCACCGATGATGGAGTGAACTGCTCGAAAAAATCATTCTCTAGTTGTGCGTTCACTATGACAGATGGCTATTTAGATGTCGCAGTTAAAAGTGGCGATACAGATGGCATTGATAGTAACGGTAATTTCACTTTAAGTGGTGGGGTTATTGTCACTAGAGGTGCTGCTGGCACTAATGGTAGTGGGATGTCAACTGGTTTAGATGTTGATGGCACTTGCTCAATGACTGGAGGAACTCTAATTGCTTTTAACGGATTAGAAAGAACTCCATCAACTTCTAGTGGTGTCTTGTACGCTGGTACTCAAAGTTCATCTTCTCAAGGTGGCCCTGGAGGATGGGGCGGTGGTCCTGGAGGTTGGGCTTATTCAAGTTCAACTAGTGTCTCTTTACAAGCTGGTAACTATACTTTAAGTGGCACTAATATAGATATTAGTTTCATTAATGATTATGCTTATGGTAGCTTCCTTATCTATTCTTCTAGTTTAGTTAGTGGATCTACCTATACATTAAGTAGAAATAATTCATCAGTCTTATCTTGGAGCCAATCTTCAAGTTCAGTTACGATATCGTAATAAATTAGAAAATATATTAAAATATTGACTATATGAAACTTTTACTAGTCGAAGATAACCCTCAATTAAATAAAGCTTTAACCACATTATTGAAGCGGAACTCCTATTTAGTGGATTCCGCTTCTGATGGGGAAGAAGCGCTGATGTATATTAAAGATTATCAATATGATGTCATTATTTTAGACATCATGCTCCCTAAAATTGATGGCTTAGAAGTGTTAAGAAGAGTTAGAAAAGATAATATTCAAACTCCAATAATTCTATTAACCGCAAGAAGCACAATCGAAGATAAGATTACTGGTCTAGATTTAGGAGCAGATGATTATTTACCAAAACCATTTTCTACCGATGAATTATTAGCAAGAATTCGCGCGCTAGGGAGAAGAAAAGCCACTCCTTTAGAACAAAATAAAGAAATAGTCTATGGTGATTTAATAATTGAAGAAGCTAACTATTTAATTAAATGTAACGATAAATCAGTTTCATTATCTAACAAAGAAATGGCGATTCTCTTATTATTAGCTAATAACAAGGGGAATATCGTTTCTTTAGATAAAATCACAAGTTCTGCTTGGGAGATTGATGCATATTCCACAAGTGAAAATGTTTGGGTCTTTATCTCATATTTAAGAAAGAAATTAGAATCAATTGGTTCAACAACAAAGATTAAATCAATTAGATATCAAGGATATTATTTGGAGAAGTCAAAATGATTAAAAAGCTAAAAAGAAAATTCATTTTAATATCAATGCTTTCAGTATTGCTTGTTTTAGTTGTGACTTTCTCTGCGATTAATATTTCTAACTATGTCTCTGTTGAAAATGACGCAAAAGCGGCTGTTAGTGAAGTTATTAGACAAGGAACAGATGACACTCCCCCAGGAGAAGGGCCAAGCGGAGATCCTAGTGGCAGAGTAGAAATTAGAGATGTTCATTACTTTGTAGTTTCTTTTAATGCCGATGGCTCTATAAATGCTTATAACACCCGTCATATGTTTATGTTTAGCGAAGATGTATGTAAAGATTTAGCCACTAAAGTTTATAATAATGAACTTACAGGCGGTAAATATGATACATTCCGTTATAACAAAACTTTAAAAGAAGATAACTTAACTTATGTTGGTTTTGTTGATATCAGAGAAAAACTTGATAGCGCAAATAAATTCCTATTAATTTCTTCTTTAATTGCTTTAGGTGCTTTATTAGCGTTTGCAGGACTAGTAATTCTAGGCTCTAATATTGCCTTTAAATCCACAGAAGAAGCATATAAAAATCAAAAAAGATTTATCACTAATGCCTCTCACGAATTAAAGACTCCTTTAACTATTATTTCCGCTGATTTAGATTTGATTGAGATGGATCATGGCAAAAACGAGTGGAGTGAATCTATTCGTGATCAACTAACTAGATTAAATGAAATGACTAATCAATTAGTGACTTTGTCTAAACTTGAAGAAGAAGACAAAAAACGATTCCCATTTGAAGATTTCTCGATTAATGAAGTTTGTAATAATGCCCTTGATTCTTTTGCCCCAAGTTTTAAAAAGGAAGGCATTAAGTTTTCTAGCAATATCACCGGCAATATTACGATGTTTGGCAACAAACGTTTAATTGAAGAATTAATTTATATCTTCTTAGATAATTCTCTTAAATATACAGGTGGAGAATTGAAAAGTAGTTACTTTGTTGTTTCTAAAAACTCCAAAGATAAAATTGAATTCCGCTTCTCTAATACGATCGATAAAAATGAAGAAGTGGATGAAAAGCAGATTATGGATCGATTCTATCGTTCTCCTTCTACTAAAAAACAAGGTTCGGGAGTGGGCTTATCCATCGCTAAAGAGATTATTCATCTTCACAAAGGCACAATTAAGATTGATAAGAATATCACGTCTTTGACCTTTATCATCACATTTTAATAGATAGGCTAATGCACCGCACTAGCCTTTTTTATTTCTTTATTTTTACTTTAGGACTAGAATAGTTAAGAATATGAAATATCTTGTTATCATCTCAACTTTATTTGTAATTGGTTCTCTAGTTGGTTGGGTTATTGAATTATTCTTTAGAAGATTTGTATCGCAACACAAATGGATGAATCCTGGTTTTCTAGTGGGGCCATATTTACCGATATACGGCTTTGGAGTAATTGTTTTATATGCAGTTAGTAATATTCCTCTAGGAATTACTAATAGAGCGGTTGATATTGTTGTTCGTATTCTAATTATCGGAGTAGGAATGACAGTTGTGGAATTTTTATCAGGATTAATATTTATTAAAGGCTTAAAAGTTAAGCTTTGGGATTATAGTGATCGTAAAGGAAATATTATGGGGATTATTTGTCCTTCGTTTTCTTTAATTTGGCTAGCGGTCGGTTCTTTATATTATTTCCTTATTAATCCGTTTTTAGTTAGCGGTATCTCTTGGATTAGTGAAAATCTTATTTATACATATTTTGTTGGGGCAGTAATTGGGGCAATGGTAGTGGACTTTGCTTATTCAATCCACTTAGCCACTAAAGCAAAATATTATAAAGAACTCGCTGGTTTAAGATTTGAAGATTTCAAAAAAGAGTTAAGAAATAAAATTAAGCAACTTCGTAAAGACAAGGAAAGCGTTTAATTTAATTCTAAAATTAAATAATATCCTGTATTATTAATATAGGTTTTATAATGGCTAAATATGATTATTTAATTGTTGGTAGTGGCCTATATGGCTCGATATGCGCTTATGAATTACATAAACGCGGTTATAAAGTTTTAGTAATTGATAAAAGAAATCATGTAGGCGGTAATGTCTACACTAAAGAGGTGGAAGGTATAAATGTCCATGTTTATGGAGCGCATATTTTTCATACCTCAAATAAAGAAGTGTGGGATTATATTAATCAATTCGCTGAATTTAATAATTTTATCAATTCCCCATTAGCGAGATATAAAAATGAGATTTATAATCTCCCATTTAATATGAATACTTTTTGTGAATTATGGAAAGACGTCAAAACTCCAGAAGATGCAAAAAATAAGATTGAACAAGAAAAGAAATCATATCATATTGAAGAACCTCATAATTTAGAAGAACAGGCCATTAACTTAGTGGGCCCAACAATTTATGAAAAACTTATTAAAGGCTACACCGCTAAACAGTGGGGAAAGGACTGCAAAGATTTACCTGCCTTTATCATTAAACGTTTACCGGTGAGATTTACTTTTGATAACAATTATTTTAATGATATTTATCAGGGTATCCCAATAGGAGGATACACCAATATCATCAACAAGATGCTTGAAGGGATTGAAGTGAGATTAAATACTGACTTTTTAAAGTCAAAAGAGGAATACTCTCAAATTGCTAATAAGATTATTTATACTGGCACGATTGATTCCTATTTTGATTATAAATTTGGAAATCTAGAATATCGCACAGTGAGATTAGAAACAGAAGTATTAGATACACCTAATTATCAAGGTGTAGCGGTAGTGAATTATACCGAGCAAGAAATCCCCTATACCCGAATTATTGAGCACAAACATTTCGAATTTAATCTCGCAGCTCCGAAAACTGTTATTTCCAAAGAATATCCCGCTAGTTGGAAATTAGGAGATGAGCCTTATTATCCAGTTAACGATCAAAGAAATACTGAATTATTACAAAAATATCTTTTAGAAGCTAAAAAATATCCAAATCTATATTTTGGGGGACGATTAGGTTTATACAAATATTTAGATATGGATAAAGTGATTTTAGAAGCGCTTAACTTTATTGGAGGCTTACATGAATAAAAATGTTGTCGCAGTGTGTGTCACTTTTAATCGTTTAGATAAATTAAAAAACACGATTAACGCTTTTGATAGTCAAACTGTTCCTATTACCGAACTCGTAGTAGTGGATAATGCCTCTACTGATTCTACTAAAGAGTTTTTATCTACTTGGGTTAAGCAAATTGGTAAATACCGTAAAAAAGTAATTACTCTAGATAAAAATTATGGGGGATCTGGAGGGTTTTACGCAGGAATGGAATACGCTGGCACTGTCAAAGATTGTGATTGGGTATATTTAGGAGATGATGATGCCTATTTAGATAAAAAAGGAATCGAGCTATTTCAAAGCTTTGAAAAACTGGATGATCCAAAAACTGGACTAGTCGCGGGTAAAGTGTTGATGCGAGGAAAAACTGCTTACGCTGCAAGAAGTAATTTCAAGCGAAGTTTTATTCATATGCAAAAAGTCCCTAATAATGAATCTGATTATCAAAAGCCTTACTGTAAAATTGATTCATATACCTTTGTAGGGATCTTTATAAAAAAAGAATTGATGCTTAAATGCGGCTTACCTGAAAAAGATTATTTTATTTGGTATGACGATACTGAATATTCTTTAAGAACATATGAAGCTAAAAGTGGCTATAAGTCCTATTTAGTTCCTTCAATTGTGATTGATCATGACTATGAATACACTCCAAATTTAAAATATATCTGGAAAGATTATTACGGTTTTAGAAATCATTTATATTTATTAAAGAAGCATCTCCCTTATCGATATTATTTTGCGAAAAAAATCCAACTTAAATTATCCGCTAGAAAAGATAAGAAAAATGGTAATGGAGTATATAAACTAAAATTAGACGCGATTAAGGATGTTAAAAAAGGAAAGAAAGGTATTTCCGAAGTTTATTATCCTGGTAGGAAATTTGAACAATAATGAATAGCACCCCAAAGTTTAGTGGGGGGTAGCTGAACGACGAGGACGGATAGTAATAGAACTCTAATATCTGCCCGACTATGAAAAACCACCGGATAAGTGGATTTTCTTTTTCATTTATCCCCGCGCGTGTATAATTAATTTGATGAAAAATAAAAAGACTATATCAACGCTTTTAATGGTTTTCGCTGTCGCTTTTACTAGTTGTGGGGGACCAACTCATGTTCATGAATGGTCAGAAGCTACCTATGTTTGGAATAGTGATTATTCTAAATGCACCGCCTCTAGAGTGTGTACCTTAGATAGTTCACATATTGAAACTGAAATATGTAATGCGGTATATACAGTTATTACTCCCGCTACAATTGACTCTACTGGGGTTGGTAGATATACCGCTAACTTTGTTAATAATGGTTTTGTTAGCCAAACTCACGATAAAACTATTGATAAGTTAAGCTATACAGTTATTGAAAATATCTCTAAAAGAATGCCAGCGGAATTTGAGCCAGTTTCCATGGTAAAAATGTGTTATCCAAATAATATGCCTTTAAGTGCATATAAGACTATTAGTGAAGATAATAAGATTCTTTTACTAGTTAATCCTAGTACAAATGGCTCATCGCGTATTTCTCAAGCTAGAAGTGATTTAACTAGCGCTGGGGCGAATATGGATAATATCACTTTCTTAGATATGCCTATTGATGATGACTATTATTACTGGGTTAGAGATTTTTCCCCGTTTTATGTCTTTAACGATTTAGATTTGTCAATCGTTGATTTTACATATAATCGCCCTGCTAGAACTGAACAAAATAGTGTCCCATCTAAACTCGCTACATATTTCGATATGGACTACTCTAAAATGAGTTTAACTCATACAGGTGGTAACTTGATGCAAGATGGTAGATATACCGCGTTTAGCGATGATCTAGTGGTTCAAGAAAATAACAATAATAAAACTAAAGTTAAAAATCAAATGAAGGAGTACTGTGGGACTGATAACTATGTTATCACTATCGACCCACAAGGAGATTATATTGCTCATATTGATTGCTGGGGAAAGATTGTGGCTCCTGATAAGATTATTATCGCTAAACTTCCTAAAACTGACTCTCAATATGATGAATACGAACAAGTAGCGGAGGAACTCGCTAACACTAAATGTATTTATGGATATAACTATCGTATCTATCGTATTGAAGAACCTGGAGGAAGTACTGTTGCTCCATATACAAATTCCTTAATTGCTAATAAACATGTTTATATGCCTTTAGGAGAAAATAGTTCTTATAATCAAAAAGCACTACAAGTTTATCAAGAGGCGTTACCAGGATATACAATCCACGGAATAGAAGGGTTTTCTAAATACCATGATTGTGCATTTAAAAACACTGATGCTCTTCACTGCCGTACTCATGAAATTCCTGATCAAGATATGCTTTTTATTGATACTAGAGAAGTAGTGAGTGGAACAGTCTCTTATTCAGATACATATTTAGTGAAGGCTAATATTGTTAGCTATGCTAAAAGTGATATTGATAGTGTTTATATCTATTACTCTATTAATGATGGAGCGTATCAAAAAGAGAATATGAGTAAATATTTAGAAACCTCTAACTATACTTATACATTTATGAATCTAGATGTTGGAGATTCAGTGAAATATTATATTGAGGCAAGCGACATCTCTAATCATAAAAACGTGGACCCAACTTGCGGTAAGCTAGATCCACATCAATTTACTATTTCTTAGATTTTGATAATAGTATCTTTTTAATAACCCAGTTTTGAAATCTATCGGGCATTATATTGAGTAATATTAGAAGCTTATTACGATTGATCTTATAGACGTATTTAGGCTTCTTTTTCTTTAAGATTTTATATGTTATTTTCGCTATTTTTTCTGGAGGGATCTTTTTCGCTTCTACTTTATTAGTGATCCCCATAAATTTGTTCGCGTTATATTTATATAGTTCAGTGGAATTAGAAAATCTTTTTATTCCACTAGTGGAATCATCTAATAAGGTCGTGTCTACCGCTCCTGGACGAATAATGATCACTTGTTTATTTAAAAGTTGAAGTTCCATTCTTAATGAATATGCATATTTTTCAATTGTGGTTTTAGTGATACCGTAAATTCCAGTAAATGGAAGTGGGTCTAGTGGTGCTAACTCACTAGAAACAACAATGACTTTGCCTTTTTCTTTTAATAAAGGAAGATAGATTTTGTTTAATCGATAAATCGCAAAGACATTGATATCAAAGATTCTAATAAATGCTTCTTCAGACATTTCCACCAAAGAATTAACGTCATATATCCCTGCCATCGAGATAATCGCTTCTATTTCTTTGGCTTTATGAGAGACTTCTATATAACTTGCTTCAATTGATTTAGAATCTCTTAAATCAGTTTTGATGTATGTTAATTCTTTGATTTCTTCTTTTGGAGCTTTGATATCTAAACCAAAAACATGATAACCGTTTTCTGTTAACTTTTTACAAGTGGCTAGTCCCATTCCTCCAGAGACACCAGATAAAATAACATATTTCATATCTATCTCTATTATATAGGAGAGTAAATATATCGTGCATTATTCTATTAGTTTGCTAAAATAGATAATCGTTATCGATTATGAGTGTAGAAATTATTTTATTAGTCATCTATCTAGGAATTGCTCTAGCAATGGATGCTTTTGCAGTTTCTATTACGGATGGACTTGTCTATCAAGATATCAATAAAAAGAAAGCCTTATTTATCGCTACTACCTTTGGAGTAATGCAAGCTCTTATGCCTTTAATTGGCTATTGGCTAGTTGAAGGAATTGAAGTAGCAGTGGGTAATAATAAATACGCGAATGTGATGGCGTTAATTGTTACTTGGCTTGCCTTTGGCTTATTAATCTTCATTGGTTTAAAAATGCTACTAGAAGGTATCAAAGAATTAAGAAAACCATTAGAAGAAAAGAAAGCCAAATTATTTTCTTATAAAGAAGTATTAATTATGGGTGTTGCAACTGCAATTGATGCTTTAGCATCAGGAGTCGCGTTACATTCCAATATGTCGAATAATGTCACCATCTGGTTACATGTATCAATTATTTTAGTTATTACATTTGTTTTATCTTTTATCGGTGTAATATTAGGAAAACAAATTGTTAAGTTATTTAAAGGGAAATATGAGGTTACTCAAATTGTCGGAGGTTGTATTTTATTAACTCTTGCGATTTGGGTGGTGTTATCTCATTATTTAGGTATTTAATATGAAAAAGATTAAAATTGCTCTTACTGGTGCAAGTGGAAATATGGGTGAAAGACTATTTGCCTATTTGCTTCCCGAAGATTATGTTGAAGAAATTCGAATTCTTGATCATGACAGAAAAGGCACCAAAAATATTTTAAAAGCTAACAAAAAATATCTTAATAAAGTTAAAGTGTTTATCGGTTCACTCGCTAATAAAGAGATTGTAAAAGAATTAATTGATGGAGTGGACTATGTTATTAATCTTGCCGCTGCTATTCCTCCAGAAAGCGATAAGCATCCTGATCACGCTATTGAAGCTAATGAAACTGGAGTTAAAACTTTAATAGAAGTAGTTGAAGCAATAAAAGAACATCAACCAAAATTAATCCATACTTCTACAGTTGGTTTATACGGAGATAGAAGTGATAAACATTTATATGGAGAAGTTGGAGATCCTTTATTAATTTCTCCTTTTGATATCTACGCTCTAACAAAGATGCGTGGAGAATTCATGGTCTTAGAGTCTAATATTGAAAACTGGACTGTGATTAGACAAACCGCGATGCTATATGACAAAATGCTCGCTAAAAATATTGATGATGGATTAATGTTCCACACTTGCGTTAATTCGCCTTTAGAGTGGTCTACCGCTAGAACTAGTGCAGTATTATATCGCAATATCATTAGAGCGGATGTTAAAGGAGAATTAAATGCCGATAATTTCTGGAAACATTGTTTTAATTTAACTGGTGGAGAGAAAAACAGAATCACAGGTTTTGAAACAGTGGAACTTGGTTTTAAGATGATTGGAGCGAATTTCTTCCAATTTTTTAACCCAAATTATAATGCGACAAGAAATTTCCACGGACTATGGTATTCTGATGGATATAAATTAGAAAATATGTTCCATTACATTGGCGAGACCGTTTACGATTTCTGGGATAATGTCGCTAAAGAGCACAAATTATTTGCTTTAGGTCGTATTGTTCCTAAAAAGTTACTCAAAGCTTTTATTATTAAACCATTATTAAAAGATGATAACGCTCCTATGTATTGGTATAAACATCATGATGAAGCGAGAATGATTGCCTATTTTGGTGGCGTTAAGCAATATGAAAATCTTCCAAAGAAGTGGAGTGAATTTAATATTTTATGTAAAGGTAAAGATCTAGAAGGTAATAATGTTGATTATGATTATTTAAGAAGTCATCCAACTAGATTAGAACACTTCTTTGATATTGATAAACCAAGAAGTGAACTCACTATTGATGATTTAAGAAAAGTTGCTGAAGCCCACGCTGGTAAATTAATTAGTACTGACTATAAAAAAGGCGATATTTACAAAAAACTTGAATGGGAAACTCAAGATGGGGAAAGATTTATTGCTTGTCCACACACCATTTTATATTGCGGTCACTGGTATAATATCTCCTATAAAGAACATGCCTGGGATTTTGATCGATTAAGTAAAAAAGACAAAATTTATGCACAAATTTGGTATGATAGACATGAGCAAAATGAAGATAATTATTACTATTTTGATGATAAATTCGTCGCTCACTATAAGAAATTAGGTTAGTTAAATGAAGATAGCGATTTATTATTTTTCTGGAACCGGTAATACTGAATTAACCGTAAAAAAATGGGCAAGTGAGGCTAGCAAACACAATATTGAATGTGATCTTTTTAAATTCGAAGAGATTACTGATAAAACCATTGATGTAAATAACTACGACAAAGTTGGTATTGCTTATCCAATTCACGCCTTTAACGCGCCTAGAATTGTTTTGAAATCCGCTAAAAAAATTATTAAATGCGTTTCACCAAAGCCTTTCTTTATTTTGATGGTGTCTGGCGAATATATGAATCTAAATCATTCTAGCTACCTAAAATTAAAGTCAATTTTAAAGAAAAGAAATATGACCTTAGAAAGCGAATACCATTATTTAATGCCGTACAACATGATCTTTAGACACACAGAAAAACGTGCATATGATATGTATAAAACCATGAATTCTCTGGTGGAACTTGATGTTAAAGACTACTTGGTTAATAGTAAGACACATCATTTAAATAAACATAAATGGGCCAGACCTTTAATTTGGGCTTTTAGAATAGAACAAGTCTATGGACCACTTTATGGGAAGATGCTTAGAATCAATAAAAAGAAGTGTATTAAATGTATGAAATGTGTGAACTCTTGTCCGCTTCAAAATATTGAATTTAAGGATGATAAATTTAAGTTCCACTGGCAGTGTACCTTATGTGCAAGATGCTCATTCAATTGTCCTACTAATGCCTTCTCTACTGGCTTCTTACAACTATGGAAAGTGAATGGAAAATATAAGTTTAAAGAACCTATGGAAGTAGAAAAAGATAAGCATCCAAAGTACTGCAAAAAGAGTTATATTAGATACTATAAAGAGGCCAAAGATAGGCTAAACAATATTGAGAAATAATTTCAATCAAAATATCAAATAGTGGCGTTTTTACGATAAATTTAGCGAAAAAACCCATTATTTTTTTAAATTTTGCTTTACACACACGCATATATAGATATAATTAACCTTAGATAAGGAGATTTTTGTCTATGAAAAAAAGTCGCAAAATCACATTAATTTCACTCACTTGTACTAGTGCTTTCTTTTTACTAGCATTTGCAGTTTTATTTATGTTGCTCCCAGTATTTACCGGTGAACAATATGGTGTGAAAATTTTTGAACAATTCCAATCAATAAGTTTGTTATACTCTCGTCCATTTATTGGCGCGGAAGGTTTACCACTCGCATTATCTATTGTTGCTCTTGTTTTATCAGGCGCATGGTTAGTGACTTTGGTACTTGGAATTGTCTTATCTTGCTTAAAGAAAAAATTCAAATACCTTTCATTTATTCCTGTAATGGTTTTTGCTTTATTTGCCGCAGAAGCCTTACTTGCTTGTGGAACTGAATACGTTTCTATGTTACGCAGTGGATTAACAGGTAGCATTATTCTTGGTATTTTCTTATTCTTAACTGCCTGTCTTGGATTTGTCCTTACATATGTTACCTATGCATTAGGATTAGCTTGGTCTAAAGAAGTCCTACAAGTTGAAGAAACTGAAATCGCTCCTGTTGCTGAAGAAAGTGCTGATCCAGAAATCATTGAAGAAGGAGAAGAATTATCTGCTCCTACAGTTGAAGAACCAGTCGTTGTTGCTGAACCAGTTGAAGAAGCTCCTGCTGCTGAACCTGAACCTGCAAAAGAAGAAGCAAAACCAGAACCAGAACCAGCACAACAAGTTAATGTTAATGTTGGCGCAAGTGGATTAGACCAAAACTCTCTTACTTCCTTATTAAGAGAAGTGGTTAGAGATATCGTTAGAGACGAAATTGCTCGTAATAATGCCAATCAACCAGAAAAGACACAACAATCTCCTGCTGGAAATCAAACTATTACTGGTGCCACTTTTGGTGGACCACTTGTTGTTCAATATTTTAATGGCGGAATTAATGGTGTAACTCCAGCTGCTCCTGTTGTAGCGGAAGCTCCTAAAGCTGAACCTGCAAAAGAAGAACCTGCTCCTGTTGAAGAGAAAAAATCTGAACCAGAGCCAGTTAAAGAAGAAGTTAAACCAGAACCTGCTCCTGCTCCAGAAGTTAAAGCGGAACCAGTTCCATTATTTACTAAAAAACCTGAAGAACCTGGAAAACCAGAAACTCCAAAATATGAAAGAATCGGCTTTGCAGAAAGATTATTAAAATCTGATAAAGAATTACATGATTTATATAACGAACTGAAGAATGAAATTCTTAGTTATGGAGTTAAATCACGTATTTCTGCAGTCGGTGACACATTCCGCTTACATAAGAAAATGTACGTTAGAATCACTGTTGCGGGTAAATCACTTAAATTATACTTCGCTTTAGATCCAAAAGATTATGAAGGCAGTACAATCCCAGTGCAAGATGCCTCTAACAAGGATATGTACGCGGAAATCCCATTAGTGTTTAAAGTTAAATCCGGATTATCTGTTAGAAGATGTAAAGACCTCATTCAAGCAGTTATGGAAAAAGATAATCTTGAACAAGGTGAAATCGGAAAAGTTAACTGGGTTAAAGAACTTAAAGCAGAAATGGCTTCCGACAAGAAAAAAGAGAAAGAAGAAGAATAATCGTCTTTCAAATAAATTAGACCAACTATGTTGGTCTTTTTTATATCCTAAAAATTTAACAATTATATGATATAATTATTAACCGAACTCATAAGTTCAGAATGGAAGTGGTTTATTAATGCCTGACCCCGCTATATCGTGGATTATCATTATTGTTCTAATAATTTTAAGCTTTTTCTTTTCTGGGGCCGAAACCTCCATTGCTTGCTGTAATAAATTTAAAATGCAGGTTGATGCTGAGGCAGGAAAGACCATTCCTAAGATTTTATTAAAAATCATCGATAAATATAATCGCGCTTTAACGATTATTCTTATCGGAAATAATATAGTAGCTATTGCAATATCCTCAATTTCGACATTGTTATTTTTGTCATTATTTAAATCTACCGGTTTAGTAGAGACAACAATTTCTTTAATATCTTCTATTATTATGACTTTTATTGTCTATATATTAGGAGACACTTTACCGAAGACAATTGCTAGAAGTATTCCAGATACTTTTTCTAAAATTGTCGCTATTCCTATTTATGTTTTAATGATTTTACTATTCCCAATTACCATAATTTTTGAAGGTGGAGTTAAACTCACATCTAAAATCTTTAGATTAAAAGAAGAGGAAGAGTTTACCGAGGAAGATTTAATTGATGAAATTGAAAAAGCTTCTGAAGGGGAAATGATTGATGAAGAACAAGCCGAAATTGTGCAATCAACAATGGATTATTTAGATACTTCGGTTGAGAAGGTATTAACTTCAAGAAATGCGATTTTTGCAATAAATATCCGTGATTTGACTAATGAATACTTACAAACCATTATTACTCAAACCAATTATTCCCGCATTCCTGTATATGACAAAGTCTTTGATAATGTTATCGGCGTGCTTAATGTCAAAATATATTTTGAAGAATATTCCAAAGACCCACATGTTTCTATTAGAAGTATCTTACAAAAACCATATTTTGTTTCTAGTAAAGTCATGATTGATGATTTATTCCATGGTTTTAGGAAACATCATACTCATATTGCAATTGTTAGAAACAGCAACAATAGAGTCATTGGTATGGTGACTATGGAAGATATATTAGAAGAAATTGTTTCTGATATCTCTGAGCCAGCAACTCAGAAAAGGAGAAGAGCATAATGCAGTGGTGGTATTGGCTAGCAATTGCGATATTAGCCATTCTTAGTATGTTCTTTTCCAGCGCCGACATGGTTTATAGTGTTGTTAATAGATCTAGACTTGAAAGCGCTAGTAATAAAGGCAATAAAAAAGCAAAAATCGCTTTAAATTTAGCGAATGATTATGAATTCTCTATTGCCTCTATTTTATTTGGTAATAATTTAGTTAATATTTTAGCCTCTTCTATAGTTACATTAATTGGGGTGTGGTGGAATACTAAACAAGGGATTACTTGGGGCACAACAGTAGCTTCAGTAATATTTACTGTCTTTATTATTATCTTTGCGGAATTTGCCCCTAAAAGCTTCTCTAAGAAGTATTCTTACTCCTTAGCGATAATTTATGCCTATCCAGTCATTATATTTAAATATTTAACTTTCCCAGTTGTGTGGCCAATATCTAAATTATTCTCTTTAATTGGTCGCTTATTTAAAAAGAAATCTAAAGAAGAAGACCAAATTGATGAAGATGTTCTTATGAACATGGTGGATGAGTTGGAAGAAACTGAAGAATACGATGAACAAGACGCTGAACTAGTAAGAAGTGCGATTGATATTAATGACGTTGAAGCTCATGAAATCATGACCCCACGTGTAGACGTATACGCGATAAATATAGAAGATGATTTATCTGAGATTATCAAAGAAGGAGAAATCTTTAAACATTCTCGTATCCCTGTTTATGAAGACACAATTGATAATGTCATTGGCATTTTGCCAATTAAAGAACTCGCTAAAGCGATATTTAGAAAAGACGAAAACATCGACATTTTATCTTTATGTTATAAGCCTTTAATTATTCCTCGTCATAGGCAACTATTAGATTTATTAGAAGAATTTAAATCTTCTAAAATTCATATTGCGCTAGTGATGGATGAATATGGAGGACTAGAAGGTATTGTCACTATGGAAGATATCTTAGAAGAAATCGTAGGCGATATCTTTGATGAAACCGATGAAATTGAAGAAGAATATATCGATAACGGCAACGGAACCTATATTGTTGACGGATCAATGAACATCGAAGACTTCTTTGAATTAATTGAATATAAAGGCGAATTTGAAACCGACTATGAAACTGTTGGAGGATTCGTTCAAGAAATATTAGATCGATTTGCGGTAACTGGAGATAAATTCAATTTCGCTGATCGCTATGAATGCGAAGT
>CAMUVS010000027.1 GCA_947164155.1 uncultured Caryophanales bacterium
AGGAATTATAGATGAAAATCAATCAATTCTTTGGTCGAATTCTATAATACAAGGTTAGTAATCATGGCAAAATTAAAAGATTATATTCCCCGCCTTGCGGAGAACTCATTAAAAAGAAAACTTAACTCATCTGGATGTGTCGTTGTTAGTGGTCCGAAGTTTTGTGGCAAATCCACTTTATGTGAAGAATTTGCTAAATCTACAACTTCTTTAAAAACCACTAATGCGATAGAACTCGCTAATGCCGATCCATATTCAGCTCTAAAAGGAGAAAATCCACATTTAATTGATGAATGGCAAAAAGCTCCTGAAATATGGAACATAATCAAAGATGATTTAGATAAGGATTATCAATTTGGAAAATATATTTTAACTGGTAGCACAACACCTGTTGATCCATCAAAAATTCAAAACTCTGCCGCAGGAAGAATAACCTCTTTAAAATTAAAGCCATTCTCTTTACTAGAATCTAATGAATCTACTGGAGTTATTTCTTTATTAGGCTTATTTGACAAGAACTATCAATTTACATCTATATATAATCAACATAATCCTGTTTCTTTAACTGATATTGCTCATATCATATGTAGAGGGGGCTGGCCAATTGCGGTTAAAGCAAAAAAAGAATCCTCTATTGATGTGACTACTAACTACTACGATGGCTTATTTACTATTGAAGATGAGAATGATGAATTTGTAGAATTTCTAAAAAATAAAAATATTGAATTATTAAAATTGATTCTTAAATCTTTCGCAAGAAACATATCTACAGAAGCTAAAAATACTTCAATGATAAAAGATATATTAGCGTCAGGAGAAAGAAGTAAATTAGATGATGATACATTCCTTTCTTATAAAAAGACATTAGAAGACTTATTTATTATTTATGATATGCCTGCCTGGAATCTTAACTTAAGGACTAGCGTTAGTGTTAGAAGTGCTCCAACACATCATTTCGTTGATACTTCAATTGCTACTGCGGCTCTAGGTATAACTCCAAGTGATTTATTAGGTGACTTAAACTCATTTGGATTCTTCTTTGAAGATATGGCGGTTAGAGATTTATCAATATACGCTGATTCTTTTGGAGGAGAATTAAAGCATTATAGAGATAGCAATGATTTGGAAGTCGATGCAATCCTTAAGCTAAATAATGGTGAATATGGAGCGATTGAAATTAAAATTGCCAGCGAAAAAAATATTAAAGATGGAATTGATTCACTTACTAAATTTGAAAAGAAAATGAAAAGCAATGATTTAAAGTCCCCTGCTTTTAAGATGATTTTAACAAGCCATGGTTCAGCATGCAAAATAGATGATATTTATATTGTTCCAATAAGCATGCTTGGTGTGTAACATCTATCATTGATGCCTAATCTAATGATTATGAAGTCACGATTAAGATTAAATCTAATTGGTCTAGTTGCTATGTCTACGCATTTAATAGTGATTTATCTTTAGAAAAAGAATTAGCCTCTTGGCCTGGAGTTAAATTAAGTAAGACTAATAATTACTATACTTATAAATTAACTGTTAGTGATTATGACACGCTTGTTATAAACAATAATAGTGGCACTCAGACTATTGATATATTAGCCTCATCATTTAATGATGGATATATCTATGACATTACCTCTAATTTTTCAATTAATGACAGACTAGTGGGTAATTATATTTATTCATAAATTATATAAAGCGATTCATTATGTTGTAGCGAATTAGAATTTTTTCTTAAGCAATAATTATGTTAATTTATGTTGAATTATGTTATCTATTTTGAATTATGTTAATTTATGTTGAATTATGTTAATTTATGTTGCTGTATAGCAATTATGTTATTTAATTAAATTTGTGATGACACCATAATATAGACATGAATGTCTATAAATTTTTGTGGTGGAAAATGGTGGAAATCGTGGAAAAAGTGGAATAAAATAAAATCATGAATAAAGAATACGCTAAAAGTAATCCAATTGGTGTTGATGATTTTAAGGTTTTAGTAAGTGAATGCTACTATGTAGATAAGAGCAAACTCATTGAGGAAATCATTAGTAAAGGAAGCCAAAAATCCTATTTATTTACTAGACCTCGTCGTTTTGGCAAATCCGCAGTTATATCTATGCTATATAACTTCTTTAATATTAATGATGACACTAAAGAATTGTTTAAGGATCTTTATATCGCTAAAACTCCTTATATGATGCATATCAACTCTTATCCTGTTATCTATATTAATAACAAAGATTTTGATGTCTCTACTTATTCTGATATGGTCAAAAAGTTTGAACATATTGTTTCAAGTATCTATTTAGAACATAGATATCTTTTAGAAGGAGACTTATTAGCGGATATAGAAAAGCAAGACTATCTTGCAGTTATGAACCGTCAAGCGGATATCACTTTACTTGAATCTTCACTAATGAAATTATCGCATTATTTAAATCGCTATCATCATCGTAAAGTTGTGGTTCTAATTGATGAATATGATTCTCCATTAACTTCTAGTTATGAATATGGATTCTTTACAGAAGCATCACGTTTTTTTAAAAGTGTTTATAGCCAATTATTAAAAAGTAATTATTCCTTATTCTTCTCTATATTAACTGGAGTGCTAAAGGTCTCTAAAATAAATCTATTTTCTGGATTAAATAATTTAGTTGTGGATAATGGGGTTGTCACTTATTTTGATGAATATTTTGGATTTACTTATCCAGAAACTAAAGCGTTATTAAGATATTACGATGCGGAAGAATATTATGACGAAGTTATTTCCTGGTATGGAGGATATAAATTCGCTTGTGAAGTAGTTAATCCATGGTCTACACTTAGTTTTTTATTATCTAAAAACATATTTAGATTATATTGGTCTAAAACTAGCTCAAACAATTTATTAGAAACATTTTTTAATAATATTAATCAAGATGAGGCAACTGAATATTTTTCTAGCTTAATTAATGGAAAAACAATTGATATATCAATTAGTGAGAATTATAACTACGATGAAATGAAAGACATTAATTCTTTGTCTAACTTTTTGATCTCTACTGGATATCTAACATGTTCAAGCAATAATAATATTGAAACTCAAGCCTATATCCCTAATCGAGAAATTAAAGAGCTATTCAAAATAGAGATATTACAAAGATATAGAAGAACAATCAAAATTGATAACTCGCTTATTAATGATCTTAAATATAATCTTGTTAATCAAAATGATGAAAAGGCCGCGATTAATATTTCAGAATTATTAAAGTCAGTTATTACCTATTATGAATTTAATAACGAACAATATTATCAAGTATTTATGGGAGTGCTAACAGCGTTACTATTTGATGAATGCTCTGTTAGTAGAGAAGTATCTACCGGAGAAGGAAGATGCGATATTATGCTTGTCCCTAAAAAAGGTTATAACTTTGGAGCAATTATTGAACTAAAATACAACTCTTCTAAAATCAGCACCGAACGATTAAAAAAGTCTGCAGAGACAGCACTAAATCAAATTATTAAAAAGGATTATATAAACTCCTCATTATTTAATAATGAGTCATCCATATATATTTATGGAGTGGCGTTCTATAAAAAGAATGTCCAAGTTGTTAGCAAAAAACTACGATAATATATTGAAGCGTGTTATCGCGCGGATTTATCCTATGAGCTTGTTTTTTACGAATATCTTATTATTCTTTTTTTGGAATGTTATCTATATCTTCTTTTTCTTTATCTTTTTTAGTGTGTGTGATGACATTTACTAATAGACCCACCACTAAAGCAGAGGCTACTGGAGAGAATTGGAAAAAATATATTTGCACAGTAAGTCCTCCAATACCTACAACAAATATAGAGGAGATTATAAAGATATTACGGACATTATTTAAATCAACATGTCTAAGTAATTTAAGACCACTAGCGGCGATATAGCCATATAAGGCAATTGATAATCCACCAACTACACAAGTAGGAATTGTGGAGAAAAATGTCATTACTGGTCCGATAAAAGATATCGCTATGCCTAATAAGGCAGTCACTACAATAGTGATAATAGAAGCATTTCTAGAAAAAGCCACACAGGAGATAGATTCTCCATAAGTTGTATTAGGAGAGCCGCCAAACACAGCTCCTACCATAGAACCAACCCCGTCTCCCATTAAGGTATGGTCTAATCCTGGATCTTTTAATAAGTCAGTTCCAATAATTGATGATAAGTTTTTGTGATCAGCGATATGTTCGGCAAAAACTGCAAAAGAGATAGGAACATATAAAGTAAAGATTAATAAGAAATAATTTCCGCCTGTTCCGCTAGATATTAATTCTTTAAAACCATCTCCTAATTTCATAAAAGCAAAATCAGGTAACCATTTAATATTACTAAATGGAGTAAAGTCGATAACCTTTAAAGCATCAGTTCCTGTCGAATTACCAATTAAGGTAAATATAGTAGCGATTAAATAGCCACCCGCTATACCAAAGATAAATGGGATTAGTTTTAAAAATCCTTTCGCATGAGTAGCAAAAATGATAGTGATGATTAAAGCCACTAAACCTATTCCTAAACATAGATGAGGATTAGCTAGACTAACTCCTTCTACTAATACATCCCCTTTAGTGAGATTTTTAATCGCATTAGGGGCTAATGTTAATCCAATTAACGCCACTACAGGACCAATAATAACTGGAGGAAATACTTTTTCTACCCATTTTGTGCCAGTAAAATGAACAACAATTGATAAGATAACATATACTAGCCCACTCATAAGAGCGCCAAAGATAATACCAACATAACCAATCGCGGCACTAGCAGCCCCCGCAAAAGCAGACATCATTGAACCTAAAAAAGTAAATGATGAACTTAAGAATACCGGGCTTTTAAATTTAGTGATAAGTAAATAAGTTAAAGTACCTACACTTGCCCCAAATAAGGCTGCGCTTTGACTTAATCCGTTGCCGACAATTAAAGGAAGAGATATCGTTCCTGCTAATATGGATAATAGTTGTTGAAGAGCAAATAAAAATATTCTGCTTTTATTTGGCCTATCTTTTACGTGATATGTAAGTTCCATAACAGAATTGATTATATCACCTTAACTTCCAAACATAGAATATATGTTTTTTGTGTGACACTTATGTGACAGGCATGCGCGTATAATGCTTTATGTTTTCTAAGAGGTACGTATTAATATGTTTAAAAGAAAAACAACATTATCAATTATATTCTCTGCCTTAACATTAGGTTTAATCTCTACTGGATTTATTAATAATAATGACAAAGTAGTGGAAACCAAAGCAGAGGAAGAAAAAGTAGAATACATTTATCTTGATTGTTCTAAAGCAGTCTCTAGCGGTTATTCATTTTTCCATCCATATGTCATCTTTGGTGGAGGCGCTAATGTGAGTGATTACATGATGGAATCAGTTAAAGATAATGTCTATAAATATCCTATTCCACAAGGTGCAACACTTGTTAATTTTGAAGACCATTATGGAAATGGAATGGTCAAATCGGAAATGTGGTATGACGGGCATAACTGGTCCATTGATATTCCAGAAACCAAAAGAACTTTCTATATAACTGGATATAACACTCTAGGAACAATTTCAGAACCTGATGCTTTCTTTGGTGAATGGCGAAATAATTACGATATGCCTGATGAAGAAGGATATTACCTCGTCAATAGCAGTAATAATTATAAATATGAAGGCGCGATTAAAATGGATGAAGGCGTCTCTGGAGATAAAGCACAAACCATCCAATATCATGGAACAAAAGATCAATATATTAAAGTGAGATCATATATAGATCACACTGATACCACATATCCTAGTAGTGGCAAAGGATATAAATTTTCTAGTGACAAAGATGTTAACGTATATATAAGTGAAAGTAATGAATTCCTTGTTGAAGATTATGTCAATAAACCAGAAGAAGATGGATATTATGTCTTTGGTACATATGGTTCAGAAGTTGTCAAAGAATATATAGATGCATATAAAACCACAACATTTATCGATGAAAAAAATAATTATGTCGCATTATATGAAAATATTCATCTCGAATTAAATGACAGTATTTACGTGAAGAGATATTCCTCCTCTAGTCATCCTAGACAAGTGATTATTTCTCCAGAATCAAGCCTTTCTTCCGATTTTGAAAAATACGGAGATGGTGTCCGTTTAAAGGCTGATTGGGTAGACTACTTTGATGTGTACATCATTGATGATGGTGAAAACATTGTTTTTAGACCAGATAGACACTCCACAAAAGTATTTAACCCAATGACCGCTGTATTTTGTACTTATACAGGGGAAGTAGTAAGAACACAAGATCTCCCTGAACAATTATCCTATAGCAACATCAGATTTTACCCTGACCTCATTGAGATGGAAGGCGCTAAACTAACAGGAGAAGTATATTTGGATGTTAATTGTACGGATAAATTTAATAATTGGTTTATTAGTGAGCCAACCCATCTATATGTTAAATATCTAGTCCCTGGTTATTATTTTTGTCATAACTGGGGCAAATATCAATTAATGGACACCACTAATATAGAAGAAGATAGTCTCGCGGAAATTACCATCCAGCCATTAAATCAAGAGGATATGGATACATTCTTTTTATATCTTATGATGTTGATTCTAACATCCAAGAATACGAATTAGAGTCTTCTAATTATGCTATTAATGAAGTTGGTTATGATGGTAATAAACGTCTACGCGATGCAATTGAATTCAATGCTTGGACTCTTGGTAACTACTTCCGTGTTTCAATAAAAACTGATGGCAAATTGCACATAAAAGAAGCTGGTAGTTTCTTCTGTAACGACTTTATCAATGATATTTCTAATATCTGCGATGACACAGGTTTGAATACAAATATCGAAGCTTTACAAGGAGAGTGGCTAGAACAAGAAGCGGCTTATCAACAAGTCGAATATAAACAAGAGATTATCAATATTGGTTTCCAATATTTTGAATCTCCAGAGACAATCTATGAAGAGATGATGAATAAGTATTATTACATCATTAATAAATATGGGAGCGATATATTTGCAAACTTCATCTTCCCTGATATGGATCCAGTATTACCAAACGGATTAGATAATAATGTATTTATAAAATATAACGATGCGGCAATTTTTACCGCGGTGATATCTATTTCTGTGGCAGGTGTTTCTTTGTTTGTAATGTTATTAGTCTTTAAAAAGAAAAAGAAGAGTAAATAGTTCATTAACAAATGAAAATTAGGATGAAATGAATGAATGTTTCACCCTTTTTTTTACTTCCATTATTCATTGGAAAAACCACTATAAAACAGGTAAAATGACACATATGGACATCAAAAATAGAAACCAACAATTCTTATCTGAATTAGATAATAATAAAGATTTAAAGACTACTAGAGATAGTTTAGCAAAAGGGCAACACCCTAGTTTAATAGTGGTGTGTTGCTCTGATTCTAGAGTGGTTCCTGAAAAGATTTTATCTTGTTCCTTAGGAGAGATATTTGTTATTAGAACCGCTGGTAATGTAATAAATGAAGGTGAGTTAGCAAGTATATCTTATGCGATAGAGCATTTACATATTAATCATATATTAGTTATGGGTCACACCCACTGTGGAGCGATTCACGCAGTGATTCATAATGAAAGATTCTTATACTCTGATCCTATCGCTAAAAGAATTAAGCATAATATCTTAGATATAGTAGATGAAAAAACCGCTAGTGAAGTTAATGCTTCTAAAGAAGTGAAATATTTAAAAGAAAAGTTCCCTGATTATCAAGGAACTATTGAGTATAAGATATACAATATAGAGACATCTATTTTGTATTAATGTGTGCATAAAATAGTAAAATTCCGTACTACAGCACGAAAAAACCGACGAAAGTGATATTTTTATGAAAAAAGCAAAATATAAAACTATAGAAGAAAAAATCGATCAAGCAATATATGAATCAGAAAAAGAAGTTGCTGAAGGTGGTAAACCTATATCATTAAAAGAAGCCAGGCAGAAACTAGACGATGAGTTTTATGGGGAAAGCATAAAATCATATAAATTATGATAGTAATTACGATTAAACAGTTAAAAGCAAAACACCCAAAAGAAAAAGACGATAATTCGTCAATTTCTTTTCGCTGCTAACGGTCTTTATAATGGGTCTTACACGCTATGATGAAGATGGCGTCTTGTTCAATCTTGTAGATGAGACGGTTTTTCTCATCAATCCTACGAGAGTAAAATCCAGCGTAATCATTCTTTAGCAATTCTGGTTTCCCAATACCTTCGTTGCCGTTTCTACATATGTCATCAATTAATAAATTAATCCGTTTAAGAGTTTTTTTATCTTGCTCTACCCAATACTTATAGTCTTCAAAAGCGTCAGGAGAAAACAAGATTCTCTTAGTCTTCATATTTCTTTAAATCTTCTAATGACATTTCTACAAATTGATGATTAATGATTTGATTGATGCTTTCATTTAATCTTTTTACCATAGCAGGATTTGACATAATGAAAAGATTCTCCTTCATGTTGTTGTACTCTTCTTCAGAAATTAAAACGACGTTTCCATCTTTTGAAGTAACAACAATGGTCTCATAGTCGTATTTGGCTTTATCCATGTAGGACTTTAAATTAGCGCGAACATTACTATAATTAGCAGCAATCATAGTAGACCTCCTGTACAAATTATTGTACGGAATTATTATAACGAACTAAATCAAATATATCAATTATTTGGTAAAGAAAAACCGAGCGAACTCGGTAAATCATTCTATAAGCTGTCTATTTTTCTTTTTTAATAATTAATACTTTTGAATAACATTATAGTTATTTCTTCCAATCAGACGGTCTTTCATTGTTTATATATCCTCTCAATAGCATATTCTGCAGTTTCGTAATCTATTTCGCCTCGAGAGTATAGTCTCAGAATCTTTTGTGCTTTCTTTGATGGGGCAACGCCATCGACAGTTGCAATTGATGTTGCGAATATCAAATCTTCCTCTTCTTTTGAAGGCACAGTCAATTCAAAAGGTAACCCATTCTTATTTACAGATGCTGTTAAAAATAGCATTATTGCCTGACTGGTTGTTAACCCAAGTTTAGAGAAAATTGCATCAGCTTGTTCTTTGATATCATGAGTTACTCTAGTGTGAACGGTTTCTGTCTTAGCCATAAATTTACCTCAGTAGTATTGTATCACGATTGCGACACAATTTAAAATGATTCTATAAAAATATT
Source organism: uncultured Caryophanales bacterium (assembly GCA_947164155.1). Taxonomy (GTDB): domain Bacteria; phylum Bacillota_I; class Bacilli_A; order RFN20; family CAG-826; genus UBA2450. The sequence continues at coordinate 9,236 of CAMUVS010000027.1, forward strand.
GAACATTAGCTATTTGCAATTCTTAAAAAGAAAACTGGGGGTAACCCAGTATTTCTTAGTCCTCACCAGTGATTCTTTTAAGTTTGTTTCTAACAATCTCTTTAGCTTCTGATTCGTGGTCTTCAGTTTTAAATTTTCTTACTGCGATTACTTTTGGATTCTCGATATCGTAATCATCCACTAGGACATAGCCAACTTCTTGAAGCACTCTATAAGTTCCATTTTTAATAATTGCTCTAGTGTCTTTCGCTAAGGTTTTAACTTTACTAGGGTCAACGACAAAGTAGATTCTTTTACCGTCTTCTTTTTCGACTTTTTCAACGTAATCACCATTAACTTGATAAACATCTTTATAGAAGTTAGGTCTAATTTCTTTAACTAATTTATCTTCTTTTAAAGTAGATAAGTCTCTATCATCGATATATCTATATCGAGGAGAGCCATCTTTATTAGTCATTAACTTTCCTTCTTTGTCGTGCATTTTTTCAATGTAGGCTTCATAGACTGTATATGAGCCAACAATCTTATAGTCCCCATATTCCTTAATATAGGATTCATCATGGGCTAGTTCTTTTCCAAATAACATATATTTATATATCTTCCTTTTTCCTTATCTATTGTAGTATTCTATTTGCGTTATGAATAGATTATTTAAATATTTTTCAATCTTTGGAATCTTACTAGTGTTCGCTGCTTATTTCTTTAGATTGTTTGAAGTTAACGGCTTTGTGAGATATATATCTCAACAAGAAGATCCAAGTGTCTATTTAAAGTCTATGGGAATTATCTATAAGATTGATTATTTCTTTATTGCTTTAATTATGGTGTCTTGTTTAGCGAGTTTCATATTAATGAACAAAGATAAAAAGATGCCCTTATATAGTGTTTCTATTATTCCTATAGGAGTAGCGATATTAGAAAGATTATATTTTGTAGTCGCAAGTAGCATTGTTGCTAAAAGAACAATGGATTCAAATATTTCAATTGTTGGTATTGTTAATATTGTGATACTAGCCTTAGGTTTATTATCCGTAGTTAATTCAATTTTAGTAGAGAGATTTTTAGCAAATAAGCATTTAAGCTTTGCTTTCTCTTTGTCTAGTGTTGCCTCTATTACCGCTTCAACATTAATTAGTGTTTACGCTTCTATTGTTAATAACGCTACAATTCACTTTATTCTATACGCGATTTTCTTCTTATTAGCGGTTATTTTGATAGCAATTGAACTAATATTAAGAACTCATCAAAATAAAAAAGAAGATGCACCTGATGCACCTTCTAATGAAGCTTAAATAAAGTTACGCTCTTTCCCAGGATTTAATTATTTATATTTTCAAGTTTTACAAAAACGCAATTTGATTTCTTCTATTATATAGAAATCTTCTAATTTCCATTATTTGTGGCTCATCTGGAATAACTACATAATACACAATGAAATTTTTCACGTAGATTCGATAATAAGGATATTCACGCTTTTTTGATGAATGATATTGTTCGAAAGCTGTTGGGTTATTACTTCTATTGATAATTGCCTCTTCAACAGCGTTAACTAAGTCATCAGCAGACTTATCGTTTTGGAGAGTATCGCGAATATATGATACAGCTTCAGTCAAATCATTTAAAAACAATGGTAAATATCTTATTACTGTTTCTTTCATATTATTTTTTAAAATGTGAGAATACTTCACTATGGCTTAGTCTTTTGGAACTACTTTTTGCTGCTTTGTCAGCTTCATCTAAAGCCAATTCGACATCATTGACTAGTCTTGAGTATTCTTCAATTGAGATTACAACCATACTTCCGTAACCATTCTTTGTTAAGAAAACATGTCCATTTGCTTGAACTGCTTTTTCAATTTCAGGATAATTGTTTCTTAAGTCTGACACTGGTCTAATATCCATCATACCTATTTCCTCTTTTTCTATCATAATTTTATCATAACTTTATCATAATGCAATCTTTTATAAATAAAAACAGGTGTTATCCTGAATATTTTGTAATGTAGCAAAAACCTATTTTTTGAATGCCTTGAATAGTAACACACCTGGGATAGTGCCGATAGAGTTACAGATTGTTGCTAAAACGATATTTAAGAGAGCGTAGCCCGTCCAAGAGTTAGCGAAACTAAAATAATACATATTAGCGACACAGTGATCTCCGCCTATATAAACGAAAATAAAGATAAAGACAAAGATTAGAAAGACACCAATGATTTTATTTTTGATTACGCCATATGATTTAACAGCTAGATAAACACATAATCCAGTGACTAATGACTTAACTATCAGCATTAGATAATATTCATATCCAGTGTCAAAGTTTGTTTTATTGATAGCGATTGCACTGATTCTAGAGAACAAGTCAGTGTTTCTAAATATTGCATAACAAATATAACCTAAAATTAATGAACCAATAATATTACCGATATACATAAGTGGGAGATTGATATAAAAGCCTTTAGTTTGCTTTGATTCAAACACTAAACCAATTTTTCCGGTGAATAAGAAAAGTTTAAATATACAAACAATACTTAATCCAATTGGGAAGAGTAACGCTCCTAAGATTTTTCCTAACTCTTTTGGTAAGGCATAAGTCATAAGAGTAAACAAGAATCCACCTAATCCAATAGCTAGACCCGCTAAGATACCTTTATAGATTGCTAGAAAATATTTCATGGAGATAATGATATATTTTTTAGTCAGCACATTGAACTAAAATCTAATTTGGATTATCATTTTTTTATGGAAAAAGTATTACTCAGAATTGTGGACTCCAAGCCGTATAAGCTTGATGATCTTTTAAATAATCCTTTGCTATCTGAAAAAGATGAAGCGGATTCTTTGAAATATTTAAGAACAGAGAACAAAAAAGAAAGAGCGGTCGCGAATATATTGAGAAATAAATATATTGGTAAATGCACTATTTCTAGTAGAGGCAAACCTTTAGCGAAAGGCAAACACTTTAATATCTCTCACTCTAAAGGAATTGTCTGTTTAGCAATTTCTAATAAAGATGTGGGAGTGGATCTAGAAGTAATTAGACCAGTAGATATTGATTTTAAAGAATTTATCTCTTCTAAAGATGAAAAGAATTTCATTCATGATGATGAGACATTCTTCATGATTTGGACTAATAAAGAATCGCTTTTAAAGTGTATGGGTTTAGGGATGAAGTCTTCTATGGACAAGGTTCCTTCTTTGCCTTTTAATAACATTAAGTTTTTTGATAAACAATATTTCTATTCAAAATCGATAAAGTATAAAGACTCTGTTATTACAATCACTAGAGTTTCTGCTGAACCATTTGAAATAGAAATCTTAGAAGAAACTATTTAATAGGGAAATGAAGATGAATAGTAAAATCAGTAAAATCCTTTTAGGGGTAGCGGCATCTTTACTCACCATTGGTATTGTTTTTTATCTTATCGACGTTATTGATGCCTTAACTGATTTATCTGAGTATTACGAATATGGCGATTATGCTGACTTCTATAATGCTGTAAGAAGATTAAAGATATTCCAACTTTTAATATCGATTTTCATCTTAGGGTTTGGTATTGTCTCTGCCGTTTTATCTTTTATTCCAACGATGTCGAAAAAAAGAGCTTTAAGCTCCATGTTTTCAACAGTTGCTTTAATCTCTTTAGAACAATTAATCTCATTCATTTTCATGATTGTTATTGCAAAAAAGTATATCGCCCCTGATGCGACATTAAGCACAGTATCTATTGTTAGATTTGTCTTTATAATTCTTACTGTACTCTCCATTTTTGGCGCTTTAATACTTGGTCAATTCTCTAAAAAACAAATATTAGGCCCAGCATTTGGACTAGCAGGTTCATTTAGTCTTATTATTGTATTAATTATTACTTTATCTAATGGCGTTACCACAACAGGCTTTGCTATTCTTTTTGAGATATTTGCTTTAGTGGCAATTTTAATAACGCTAGTTGGTTTGGTTTTTGCAGTTTTAAAAGATAACAAAGTAGTGGCTAACTCTTCAGTGACTTCTACCCCAGTTATGGGAGCTAGCAAAGATAGTGCAGAAGAATTGTTAAAACTTAAAAAACTCCTTGATGTTGGGGCAATTAGTCAAGAAGAGTACGAAGAGAAACGTAAAAAATACGTCGACTCTTTATAAAAGTATTTATCTAATAAGTGGAAGTAGAATAAATCCCTACTTCTTTTTTTGAAAACAAAATATATATTTTGATTATATGAGTATTTTTTTAAAATTTAATGCTATAATATCAAAAGTATGAAATTCTTAACCAAATTAAAATGGATATTTGTTGGCGTACCAAAAGAGCAATTATTAAAGATCAAAACAAAAAGAAACGCTAAGTTGGTTGCTAAATACACTAACACTGAAGATATTAAATATCGCGGACCTTTATCTTATCGATATTTAAGAGTTATTGCGTGGATTGCTTTTGCTATGGCGCAATTAGTTTCTTTATATGGTGTTTTCTCTAACCCTATTCTTGATTGGAAATTCCTTCCTAATCCAGTTTTCCAAATGCTTTCCATTTTTGCTGATTTAGGAACCCCATTATTTATTATTGCTGCCTTTGGACTAGTATTAAGTAGAAGTAAAACCTTTAAGAGCATGATCCTATTTTATGCGGTGGCATATGTTGGGATGGCGGTTGGTTTAAATATTTTTTACTATCGATATTTATTAGGCATATTAAGATCTAACGCTGCTGCTACTAGTGTCGTGTCTTCTATTGGATTTATTGTAAAGGCTAATGTCTTTGGTGATTTATTAGCGTTCTGTTTATTTCACTTTTTTGTTACTTATCATCCAAAGAAATATTTTACTGGTAAGAAAATATATATTTTCCGTTCATTTGTTGTATTCCCATTAGCGTTCATTTTAGTTTCTTATATTCTTAAAGCTTTAGCAGGTTATGGAACAATTGATGTTCCGTTTGCTATTGTTCCTTTTGTCGCTACTAAACCTCCAATGGTCTTTATGCTATTTGTTTTTGCTTCATTATGGTTTAAATATCGTGAATACAAATTTAAAAAACTCGGTTTATCTAGACTTCAATATCACGAATATTTAAAGACTAATCGTAATTCGTTGTCTTTTTCTATAATGCTTTCTACTTTGATTGGTATCGTTGCGTTTATAGAAATTATTATTATTGGTATTATGGCGGCAAAACTTGGTTATGATGTTACTATCTTGCATTTATATAACTTATCTATTGGCCAAGTTATTCCTCTAGTTTTAGCGATACCGTTTATTATGCTTTATAGTTACACAAGGATTCATAAAAATGGTGTTGTGGATGTCCTTCTACCACTTGCAGGAATTGGGATATCCGTACTTGTATATGTAGAAGTTATATATCAGTTCTTTAACCAGGTTATCTGGGCTGGTGTATAACTTATCTAGATACTTTTTACTAGCAAAAGTTTTTAATGTCGTAATATTTGCCTATCTAAAAGATAGGTTTTTTTAATCGAAGTATAGAAAACTCTTGCTTCGTTTGGCTAAGATAAGCTCAAAAGATGTTATACGGTTAGTTCGTTATTACAAAGTAATAAAAAAATTTCTGTTGTCATATTTACTTATAAATACTAATATAATGATAGATTTAATATCATATTGGGAGTTAAACTACCATTTTGAAACTGAAAGATGTTAAAAAGAATTTTTTAATCGACACTGCGATTAAGCTTTTCTTATCCGAAAGTATCGATAAAGTCACCATCAAAGACATTGCTAATGAAGCAGGTGTAGGAGAGATGACTATTTATCGTTATTTTGGTAAAAAGACTAGTATTGTCACTGAAGCTGTTATGCAACTTCAAGATGTTGTTTTTACTGATTATTTTAAAGTTGATACCTCTAAGACTGGATATGAGATGCTAGAAAGTTTCTATAACACTTTCTTAAATGTATTTACTAATCGACCAGAATTCTTCAAATTTATCAAAGATTTTGATACTTATATGATGAATGAAGATAGTTCTATACTTCAAGATTATGAAGAAGAACTAGATAAATTTAAAAATGTTTATTTTTCTAGTTATTACACTGGAATTAAAGATAAAAGTGTGAAGAAAGTGAGCGATTTAGAATTATTCTATTTCACTTCCACTCATGCATTAATTGAGCTATGTAAAAAGCTATCTTACTCTAAAGGAATACTTCCTCAAGATGAAAAGATCGTGAAAACAAACGAAATCAAATGCTTAATTAATGTATTTTTAGCCACTGTTAAAAACTCGTAGTCTAAGCGAGTTAAATAAAAAAGGAGAGTGCGGGAATTTAGACTAAACGCACAATAAACATCATGAAAAAAAGATTAACAAAGAAACAGATGATTATCTTCTCTCTTGGCCAATTTGGTTGGTCATTACTTGGAGGAATTATCTCTGCATGGTTAGTTACCTTCTTCATGCCTACACCAGGCGATAATGCTGCTGGCGCTACATTTTATATTACCAGCGGTTTAGTTATCGGAGGTTTCTTAACTATTATCGGATTAATTACTGCTTTAAGTCGTTTATTTGATGCGGTAACTGATCCACTTATTGCTTCTTTAAGTGATAGAAGCACAAACAAACGTGGAAGAAGAATTCCGTTTATGCAAGTCGCTGCTATTCCATTCGCGGTTGTTACAGTCTTATTATTCTGTATCGACTTTGGCGCTGGTAGCTGGGCCAATATCTTATGGGTCTCCATTATGATTGTCTTATTCTACTTATTTATGACAATGTATTGCACCCCATACAATTCATTAATTTCTGAATTTGGTCAAAATCAAGAAGATAGAATGTTCATTTCTACTTCTATTTCATTTACTTACTTATTTGGTACCTTGTTTGCTTATTTACCATTTGTTCTTGCTGGTGCAAGTGGCACAATTGGTGTCACCGAAGGCAAAAACGCATATTCACCAAAATTAATTACCGGTTTATTACTTAAAGCCGGCATGGAACCTTATGGAGCTTATGCCTGGAGCTTTAGAATTTGTTTTATTTTCTTAGCGGTCGTTGCTGCTGTGATGATGCTCATTCCTGCATTTAAGCTTAAAGAAACTGAATTTATTGATCCGAAACCAACAAACGAAAATGTCTTTAGATCTCTTGCTTCAACATTTAAAAATAAAGAATTTAAAGTTTTTGCTGGCAGCGACATTATGTA
>CAMUVS010000028.1 GCA_947164155.1 uncultured Caryophanales bacterium
CTCCTGGTTCACCGTTTTCAGCGATACGTGGAACTCTATTTGTGGAACTTTTAAAGCAAGTGTTACCTCTTCCACCTCTTCCTCCTTTAGCAACTTTTAAAGTTAAGCCGTCAGTAGAAAGATCTCCAAGGAATCGATGCTCTTTTTCTTCAAAAACCATCGTCCCAACTGGAACTTCGATGATCACATCTTGGCTATTTTTACCATATTGATTTTTAATTCCACCTTTTTCTCCGTCTTCTCCAATGAAGCATTTAGAGTGGCGGAAATTGAACAAAGTATTAATCTTGCTGTTTGCTTTTAAAATGATAGAAGCTCCTCTACCACCATTTCCGCCAGCAGGTCCACCTTTAGGCACATATTTCTCGCGTCTAAAAGCGATGGCTCCGTCGCCACCTTTACCACTTCTAACTTCAATAACAGCTCGATCAATAAACATATATCAATATGTTACAATAAAAAATAATAAAAGACCACAATTAATGTGGTCTAATATGCATTTTTAATTTTACTTATTTGTCAGCAACAACTCTGACTTGCTTACGGTCTTTACCTAAGCGTTCGTATTTTACAACACCGCTCACTAAAGCGAAGATTGTATCATCCTTACCAATTTTGGTGTTTTCGCCTGGATAAATTCTTGTGCCTCTTTGACGGTAGATAATACTACCAGCATGGCACCATTGTCCATCAGCGACTTTAGCACCTAACCTACGACCAGCGGAATCACGGCCGTTTTTAGTGGAACCAACACCCTTTTTAGAAGCAAAGAGTTGTAAATCTAATTTAAACATCATAATGTGATTCATCCTTTCTTATAAATTTTCGATTCGGACGAAATCTCCTTCAGCTTCTTCTACGGTTTTGAATTGTGTCTCAATTGTTCTAAGAACAACTGCATCATAATCACTTGGAATGTCTAAGTGTTTAATGTAAGCATGACCACTTTCTAGAAGGAAGTCATATTCATTATCTGATAGAGCATTCATTCCTCCAGTAATGATGGCGCTTATAGCAGCGCACACAAGATCTTTTCCTTTAACATCCTTTCCAGAATGTCCTTTAACCTCGATAGAAGTTATCTTTTGAGAAGATTCGTCTCGTTTGATAACTATTTTAATCATAGTTACAATTAAGCATTGATTGATTCAATGACTAAGCATGTGTAAGGTTGACGATGACCTAAAGTGCGTCTTTCGTTAGCCTTATTCTTATAGGTGAAAACACGGATTTTCTTGGATTTACCTTGTTTCTCGACTTTAGCAACAACGTTTGCACCTTCGACATATGGGGTTCCGACTTTTGCTTTTTTGTCACAAACGAGGAGAACTTTGTCTAAAGTGACTGTTGATCCGACTTCAGCGTCTAATTTCTCAACGAAGATTCTAGCGCCGACTTCGACACGAACTTGTTTTCCACCAGTTTCGATAATTGCGTACATAATGTCCCTCCTTTTATTCAAATTTCACTAAGGACTCGCTATGAAGGTAACCCTAAGGTTTTATAAACCTTTTCTATGCGGTTGTAGCTAGTGAGGCGACAACGTTAGTAAATATAACATAAGTTATAAGCATAGTTCAATAAGAAATCGTTATTTTTTCATTTTTTCTAAATGAATAATAACATCCCTCTCCGATGATTATATGATCAATTAGAGAAATGTGTGCTCTTTTGCTCTCTTGTTTGATTTCTAAAGTTGAGAGAATATCTTCTTTGCTTGGTGAACAATCACCACTAGGATGATTATGAATTAGATAAAAACTTCGACCATCAAATTTGGCTATTTCTTTATAAATATCGGCAAAGGAATAATTAATGGTATCACGGCTCCCTTTATATAGAGTGGTCTCATAAATAATGTGCTTATTTCGATTTAAAATGATAAGGATTAATTGCTCTTGACTAGAATAAATAAATTGATCTTTATATTTATTATATAAATATTCACTGTCTATTTTTGTATCAGGAATATAGTTTTTCTTTTCACTTACTCTTTTATATAATTCTCCAATTAAAGCAATCTTTAAAGAACCAACATTTTTAATTCCTTTGTTCTTTTTAAGTTCAGAAATTGGAATGTTTAATAAACCTACTAATCCTCCATATTTGCTTAATAAAGATGTGGATATTTCTAAAATGTTAGACCCTCGATATCCTTTATCTAATAAAAGGGACAATAATTCAATATCGCTTAAAGAACTAATGCCATATCTAAGCGCCTTTTCTCTTGGCCTTTCATAAATTGGTAATTCTTTGATGTTCGCCATTAATTCCAACTAAATTTCCAGCCGCCTGGAACTGTTGCATTACCTTTATCAGATAAAAACATTTTATACACAATAACAGCAATTATTGCGGTTGCTAAAACTGCCATCACAGCGGTCAGAGTGAGAGCTTCACCGCTAACTTGTTGTTCCATCTCGGAATCTGATAATAATTCGTATTTCATAATTAAGCCTCCTGAGGGGAAGAATTAATTAGAACAAATCCTACAGAAATGTATAGATATGAATAATGTTTAGGTTGGAGTCTAATTTTCTCCCCTCATTATATAAAGAGTGGATTTTTTCGATTTTTTTGCAAAAAAATTTTTAAAAAATGGACCGCAAAAGAAAAGACCTGCAAAGCAGGTCTAGTCAATTAAATTTTTTTCAACTTTTCTTCAAGCTCTTTTAAGTTATCTTGATGAAGTTTGAGTTTTGCTTTTTCTGTTTCTACTTTTTCTTTAGGGGCTTTAGCTAAGAAATTAGGATTATTGAGCATTCCTTCAGAACGTTTGATTTCGCTCTTCTCAAAAGCAATCTCTTTTTCTAATTTATCTCTTGCTTCTTCTTTGGAAACACCTGAACTAATTATCATTGATCCATAGTTATAAGTGAATAAATCTCCAGATAGAGTGCTTAAATCATCTTTAACTTCAAATTCAGAAAAAGTAAACCTATTTAATAAAGTCGCAAAATCATTACTCACCTTGATTTTTAAAGAGATTGTTAAACCTAGTTTAGCGTTTGGGGCTAATTGGTTAGTAATTTTATAGTTTCTAACATCTCTAATCATATCGAATAATAATTCGATTTCTTCTAAACCATCTTTAAAAATGAATTCTTTTTCCACTTTTGGATATGATTCAAGCATGACGCTTTCTAAGTGATTTGGAAGATTAAGATATAATTCTTCAGCGATAAATGGAGTATATGGATAGATTAATAAAATAATTGATTTTAATGCTTTTAATAAGACGGTCACTGTGACATTTTTAGAAGCATCATCACCATATAGTTTCACTTTGCTCATCTCTAAATATTGTGAGCAGAAATCATCATAAACAAAGTTATATAAATGGCTACTAGCAGCGTTAAAATCATATTTTTCCATGTTTGCGGTCACATTCTTAATAGTGAGATTAAGTCGAGTTAAAAGCCATTTATCTAAAACTGATAAATTATCTTTTGATAATTTGACTTCTTTAAATCCTTCAGGTACCACACTTAATACATATCTAGCAGAGTTCCAAATCTTATTTAAGTAGTTTGCTCCACTTGCGACTTTTTCTTCGATATATCTCATGTCTTGTCCTGGAGTAGAATTTGTGGTTAAGAAATATCTTAAAGCGTCGACCCCATATTTATCGATAACATCGATTGGGTCGACCCCATTTCCTAGACTCTTAGACATTTTTCTTCCAAGTTCATCTCTAACTAAGCCGTGTATTACAACATCACTAAAAGGCTTTCTATCAGTGATATTTAAGCTTTGGAAGATCATTCTACTAACCCAGAAGAAAATGATGTCATAAGCGGTTACTAGACAGCTAGTTGGGAAATATCTTTCTAAGTCTTCAGTCTTTTCTGGCCAACCAAGAGTAGAAAACGGCCATAAACCACTAGAGAACCAAGTATCTAAGACATCGTTATCTTGAACATAATTTTCGATATCCTTAGGAGGATTTTCACTGACCACTACTTCACCAGTTACCTTATGGTAATAGGCTGGAATTCTATGACCCCACCAAAGTTGACGAGAGATACACCAATCTTCGATATTATTCATCCATTGTAAGAATGTATTTTCAAATCTTTGAGGAATAAAATTTACTCTATCTTTACCTTGTTGATTTTTAATCGCTTCTTCCGCAAGTGGTTTCATTTTTACAAACCATTGTTTTGATAGCATTGGCTCAACTACACAGTTATTTCTTTGAGAGTGTCCAACCGCGTGAATAATCTTTTCTTTTTTAATAAAGTCTCCACGACTTTCAATATCTTTTAATAGAGCTTCACGACATTCAAAACGGTCCATTCCAACGTATTTGCCGCACTTTTCATTCATAGAAGCATCTTTATTAAAGATGGTTGGCATTTCTAAACCATATTTTTTACCAATATTAAAGTCGTTTGGATCGTGAGCTGGTGTGCATTTCATTGCCCCAGTACCAAAAGCAATATCCACATATTCATCTGGAATAATGGGAATAATTTCTCCGTTTGCTGGGTTAATGACTTTACAGTGATGATATTTTAAATATCTTTCATCATTTGGATTAACACAAACACAAGTGTCTCCAAACATCGTTTCTGGTCTTGTGGTTGCAACTTCTAAATAATCATCACTATCCACCACATGATATTTAAAATAATACATATAGCCTTCATCATCTTGGTGAATGACTTCAATATTGCTTAAAGCAGTTTGTTGAACTGGATCCCAAGAGATAATTCTTTCTCCTTGATAAATAAGTCCTTTGTTATATAAATCAACGAACACTTTTCTTACAGCAAGGTTTAAACCTTCATCTAAAGTGAATCTTTCTCGACTGTAGTCGAGCATTAATCCCATCTTCGCCCATTGATTATGAATGTTTTCGGCATATTCATGTTTCCACGCCCAAGCATATTTTAAAAATTCTTCTCTAGAAATCTTAGTGACATCAATGCCCATAGAGACGAGTTTGGCCATAACTTTTGCCTGAGTAGCAATACCTGCGTGATCCATTCCTGGTAGCCAAAGCACATCATATCCTTGCATTTTTTTATATCGAGCAATGATGTCTTGAATAGTTGTATTCCAAGCATGACCTAAATGTAATTTACCAGTTACATTTGGTGGAGGAATAACCATGGAAAAGGGATTTTTAGATTTATCTCCAGCGGTAAAATAACCTTTTTCTTTCCAAGTTTCATATTTACCTTGTTCTACATCTTTTGGGGAATATCTTTTATCTAACATAATGACCTCCTAGAAGCATTTAACTTTTCTTTTCTTTTGGCAGTTTTCTATATTTGAGCAATGATAACAAAGTTCATTATCATTAATTTTATTTTCATAAAAATCAAGGATGTTGTTTGTGGTTGTATCAGCGATATTATTCAAAGCTTCTTCAGTCAAGAATGCTTGATGCGATGTCACTAAAACATTTGGCATTGATAATAAATTTCTAAAGACATCATCATCTAAAATATGACCTGATTTATCCTTAAAAAAGATATCACTTTCTTCTTCATAGACATCTAAACACGCAAATCCAACTTTACGAGCTTTAATCTCTCTTAATAAATCTTCAGCGTTAATTAGTCCACCTCTTGAGGTGTTAATAATGCCTACTCCTTTTTTCATCTTTTCCATATTTTCAGCGTTTATCATATGGAAATTCTCATTAGTTAAAGGGCAATGTAGAGAAATAAAATCACTATTTCTATATAAAGAGTCTAAATCAACATATTCGATATCTAAATTTGGGTTAGGGAATTTATCGTAGGCGATAACATTCATACCAAATCCTTTACAGATATTTACAAAAATCTGTCCGATTTTCCCTGTTCCCACTACTCCCATGGTCTTGCCGTATAAATCAACGCCTGTAAGACCTTTAAGTGAAAAATTATATTCTCTAGTTCTAATATAAGCTTTATGAATACGGCGATTCATAGTTAATAACATGCTTATGGCATGTTCAGCAATGGCGTGTGGAGAATAAGCAGGGACGCGGTAGATATGAATCTTACCAAAAGCCGCTTTAACATCAACATTATTAAATCCTGCACAGCGAAGAACAATAAATTTAACGCCTAAATCATATAATTTGTTAATAACATCTTTATTTACATCATCGTTAACAAAAACACAGACTCCTTCGCATCCTTGAGCAAGTTGAGCGGTTTCTAAATCTAATTTTGATTCAAAGAATTTAAAAGAAATACCTCGCTCTTTTCCATATTTTTCAAAACTTGGAAGATCATATTCTTTTGTGTCATAAAACGCTACTTTGATCATTTTGTTCTCCTAAAAATAAAACGTCCTTATTCTAAGGACGCATTTCACGTGGTACCACCTTAGTTCCGACAAACTTGTTATCGGCACTTCATTATCTAAATTATTAGAATCAGTTCTCCTTAGCGACCTTCGTTAAGTTCTTCTACTAGGCTTCCATCGTCCCCAGCTCTCTATAAGAAGAGGTCTTAATTACTCCTCTAATTCAACGAACGCACATATTATATATTAATTTTTTATATATAATCTATATTTATTTACTTAGAACACTTTTAACCGGTTCTAAAGTTCTTGGCTTTAATATGGATGTAAAGATGATTTCTTTTTCATCTACTCCCATTTCTTTAAGCGATTTAATTAAATGATATTTCTCACTTTGATTTACTTTGTCAACTTTCGTGAAAATTAATGTATATTTAATTTCTTTTTCCACTAGAAAGTTAATAATATCAATGTCATCTTCGTTTAATTCTCTACGAGAATCTAGTAACACTAAGACTCGCTTGATTCTACTGGCTTTAGAGAAATAATCTTCCATCATTTCTCCAAATAGCTTGTCTAAATCAAATCCGCCTTTAGCAAAGCCATAGCCAGGAGCGTCCACTAAATAGAGTTTATCATCAACATTATAGTAATTAAGTAAACGAGTGTGACCTGGTTTAGAGGAAGTATAGGCTAAAGACTTTTTATTACATAAAGCATTAATTAAAGAGGATTTTCCAACATTAGAGCGACCGACTAAAAGCACCTCTGGGAATCCTCCTTGAGGTGCATTAGCTAAATTTGGTGCGCTTTTCACAAAGCTAGAATTTGAGAAATTAATCATTTTATTCCTTAAACACTACTTTATGAGCGTCATCAACATCTTTCATATATAAGATCTTGAGCGACTCTTTAACTTCGCTAGGAAGTTCATCAACATCCTTTTTGTTTTCTTTTGGAACGATGATAGTTTTAATTCCACTTCTTAAGGCTGCTAGAGATTTTTCTCTTAACCCACCAATAGGTAAAGCATTACCTCTTAAAGTGACTTCACCAGTTAAAGCAATATCTGGAGAGACTGGAGATTTACTTAAAGCGGAAATAATTGCTAAAGTCATTGCTACTCCAGCAGATGGTCCATCTTTTGGTACTGCTCCTTCTGGAACGTGAATATGAATATCATTTTCAATAAATAATTGAGGGTCGATATGATATTTTTCTGCATTTGCCTTGACAAAGTCAAGAGCGATAGTTGCACTTTCTTTCATCACATCACCAAGTTTGCCGGTTAAGACTAGTCCGCCTTTACCTTTAAAATAGGTGACTTCGATAGGAAGAATATCTCCTCCATATTCTGTATAAGCAAGTCCGGTAATCACACCAACTTGTTTTTCTTTTTCTTTTTTAGAATAGTCAAAGACTTCTACACCTAAGTATTCTCTAACCTTCTTTTCATCTATTTCCACGTGAGTAATACTTGGATCTTTAACAATTTGAACTGCCACTTTTCTTAAGCAAGATGCAATCTTTCTTTCTAAATCACGAACACCAGCTTCGCGGGTGTAATAATGTAAGATATAACTAATCGCATCTTCAGCAAAAGTAACGTTTTCAGGTTTCAAACCATTGAGTTCAGTTTGCTTTTTGATTAAGTGTTCAAAAGCAATATGTTTCTTCTCGATTTCGGTGTAGCTAGAAAGTTGAATTAATTCAAGTCTATCTCTAAGAGGTCCAGGGATGTTTTCTAAATAGTTTGCGGTACAAATAAATAAAACATCACTTAAATCATATGGTTCTTCCACATAATTATCGTTAAACATGAAGTTTTGTTCTGGATCCAAGACTTCTAATAGAGCACTTGCAGGGTCTCCTTTATAGCTAGAAGCGAGTTTATCGACTTCGTCGAGTAAAAATACTGGATTAGAAACACCGGCCTTTCTCATGCCTTGAATGATTCTTCCTGGCATAGAGCCAACATAGGTTCTTCTATGACCTCTAATTTCAGCTTCATCAGAGATTCCACCTAAAGAACATTTGACAAATTTTCTTCCTAAAGCGCGAGCGATGCTCTTACCTAAAGAAGTTTTACCTGTTCCTGGCGGGCCAAAGAAACATAAAATTGGGCTCTTTAAGTTGCCTGTTAATTTCTTAACAGCGAGATATTCAATGATTCTCTTTTTAGGATTCTCTAAGCCATAATGATCTTCATTTAAAATGTCTTCGACGTGTTTTAAATCTTCATCATCTTCTGTTTTTTGCCACCACGGTATAGACATTAAAATGTCTAAATATGACAAAATAAGAGCACCTTCAAGAGATCCTTGAGGCATCATTTCGTATTTTTTAATCTCTGATTTGACTTTGGCTTTGATATTTTCTGGATAAGGATATTTTTCAATCTTTTCTAGAATTTTGTCTGGGGAGTTGCTACTAGAAGTATCTTCTCCTAATTCTTTTTTAATAGCTTTTAGTTTTTCTCTTAAGAAATATTCTTTTTGAGATTTTTCTGTAGATTCTCTTACAGTGTCAGAGATATTTCTTTCGATCTCTTCTTTAGTGTTTTCTCCAGAAATAAAGGCAAGGATATTTTCTGCCAAAACGACTATGTCGTTTGTTTCTAACATCTTCTCTTTAATTTCAATTGGTCCATCAAAGAATCCCGCTAAAGCGTAACAAACATCTAACGCTGCAGATTTATCAGCGCATAAGTTTACAATGTTTTTTGGAAGTTTAGAGATGACACTAGGGAATTTCTCTAATTCATGATTGATTGAATTAACAATTGTTTCACTACTTTTTTCATCAATTTGAATAGGATCAAGTATTATTGCTTTAGCAATATAGCAATTATCATCTTTGTCTAATTCAATATTACTTAATGATACACGGTCGATAACTTCCACTCTTGCTCTTAAACGTTTTTCTCTTTCGGAGACAGAAACAATACGAGCTAAAACACCAGTAGGAAATACATCTTCACTAGTTGGATTTTCAATATCAACTTCTCTTTGAGAAGAAATTAAGATTAAGGAATCTGCCTTGTCTTTACTTGTGCGGATTGCGTTAATTGAAAAATCTCTTCCAGCATCAATAAGTTTTTGATTTTTTGGATAAAGAATCATTCCCTTTGTAATCAATAAAGGGAGTGTCAATGAGGATGGGCTAGTTGCCATAGATAAGTCCTCCTTTTAAATTTAATTTAAATTAAGCGTTTTCTTTAATTAAGAATTCTTCAATTCTTGTCATTTTTAAGTTGTGACGGAATTGAGCGTTTTGTTTTTCTAAAGCTTTTTTCACATCTTCAAGCTTCATTTTGTATTGCTCTGCTAATTTAGCGTATTCAAATTCTACATCAGCATCAGTGAGCTCTAAGTTTTCTTTCTTGCCAACTTCTTCTAATAAGAAATAGTTAGTGATATCTTTTTTAGCATCTTTTTCAAGTTGAGCATCAAAGTCTTCAGCTTTTTGGCCAGTGAATTGGAGATATTGCTCTAAAGTTAAGCCAGATTGGGCCATTCTTTGTTCCATATCTTTCTTCATATTAGCGGCTTGTTCCTTAATCATTTCTTCAGGAATTTCCACTTTTGATCCACTAGCGATTTTTTCATAGAGTTTTTCTAAGAATTCTCTTTTAGATTCTTGCTCTTTTCTAGCTTGAATATCTTTTTTGGTGTTTTCTTTTAAAGCCTCAACAGTTTCAACGCCTCTATTGAGTTCTTTAACGAATTCATCATTTAATTCAGGTAATTTCTTGGCTTTCACTTCGTGAACATCGCAAGCAAAGACTGCGGCTTTACCAGCGAGCTCTGGGGTATATTGTTCTGGGAAGGTGACATTAACATCTTTGTGTTCACCAGCTTTGACGCCCACTAATTGTTCTTCAAATCCTGGAATGAATTGGTGACTACCTAATTCTAAAGAATAGTTTTGAGCGCTTCCGCCATCAAAGGCTTTGCCATCAACTGTTCCAATAAAATCAAAGACAACTGTGTCTCCCATTTCGCTTGCACCTTCTTTTAAAACCAAGGAAGCATTTTCTTTTAATAATTTTTCGATTTCTTCGTCGACTTCTTTAGCGGAAACTTTGACTTCCTTTTTACCAATCTTTAAGCCTTTATATTCGCCTAATTCCACTTCTGGAGCGGTAACGATCACGAATTTGACTTCTAAATTAGTGTCGCTAATTTTGGTGACATCGACTTGAGGTTGAGCAAATGGTTCAATCTTTTCTTCTTCCATGATTTCTTTATAAATACTTGGTAATAAAGAATTAATTGCTTCATCAAGCATTTTGCCTTGATTAATGTGTCTTTTAGCGATTGCTTCAGGAACATTACCTTTTCTAAAGCCATCAACTTGGACTTCTTTGCATAATTTTTTGGTAGAAGCTTCTTGAGCGTCTTTCCAACTTTTTTCATCCACGACAACGTGAACTTCAACGTGACATGGTTTGACTTTTGTTACTTTTCTTTCCATGAGAATTTTCTCCTTTAAATTTACATGCGTGATAAATTATAAATTAATTAATAATTTAAGGCAATTGAAACACATATTAAAAAATCCCTTTTAAGGGATTGTTTATTTACTAATTTATATATAAATTAGAACTCTTCAAGCATCTTATCGATTTCTTCTTTAATCTTATTAATCTTTTCTAAATCTAATTCATTTATAAAACTTAAGGATGATAGATCAGAATTCATACTTGAAGCATAATCCTTTGCTAATAAATAGAAGGCAGCTAGATATTCTTTTACTGAATAAGGATATTCTTTTGGGTAGATATATATTGTGTACTGTGAGAATAGCTGAGTGGCGATTTGACTTAAAGTCGAATCTTTAAATTCTTTATCAAAGCCTTTTACCACTCCATCAAATATCTCTCCTATAAACGGAGGAATTAAGTGTTTAGGATTAACTTTAATCTCTTTTCCCTTTTTAACGATCACTAAGTCACGATCGACTTCTTTTTTTACCAGCATCATGAGGATATAACTCTTTATGACTTCTTTAGAATCAGATACAAGTAATTCCTTTAAAATTGGTAAAAATGATAAGATATCGCGATTCTTAATAGTGTCTAACGCTAATAAGACATCTTCGAATTTATCTGATCTTAGCATTTGTTCTATTTCTTCATCAGAATAAAACTTATAAGTTGTTTGTTTCTTTTCTTCGGCTTCAATAATTTTAGGCATTTTCCTTAAAATTTCTTCCACGACTTGAGACTGATAAGGTAGGTTATTATAATAATCTAATGCAGTATAGGCTTGTTCAAACCTTCCTAATACGCACAGCAAATTTATATGAGCGTTTATTAAAGCTGGTAAATTACTTTCTAGAATTTCTTGATGATCTTGAATAACATATAGAGCATCTTCATATTTCCCTAAAAAGATAAAAGCAGATATACGATAAAATAAATCGTTACTAGAGGTACTAGTCTCGGTTAATTTAAGCACTAAATCATATTGTTTACTGTCTAATAAACTTTTTAAATTATCCATAATTATTTCTTGATTTTATCCCAGTATTCTTTTAAAGCCTGCTCAAATTTATTACTTCCATAGATATAATAATGAGCGTCTTTTACATCATCTGGAAGATATTGTTGTTTAACATAATGATTTTTATAGTCATGAGGATATTTATAATTTTGTCCTTTGTTAAGCTGATCTTCTCCATCAAAATGAGTGTTTTGTAACGCTCTAGGGACTGTCGTTCCTTTACCCATTTGAATGTCAGAGACCGCTTTCATATAGGCCAAACAAGTTGAATTACTTTTTGGAGCAGTTGCAATTAAAATAACAGCGTTACTTAAAGGCAAATATGCTTCAGGCATACCAATTTGTAGGGCAATATCAACACATGATTTGACTATTGGAATTAAAGAAGGATACGCTAATCCAACATCTTCATTTACGGAGCATAAAATTCTTCGACAAACTGCTTGTAAATCTCCAGCTTCAAGCATCTTAGCTAAATAGAAGATAGCTGCATCAGGATCACTTCCTCTAAGCGATTTCATTAAAGCACTTAAATGATCAAAATGTTTGTCTTCACTTTTATCATAGACAATATGCGCTTTATCCACTATTTCATCAACATCTTTTAATCTGATGGTTTTATTTCCAGTCGCAAGATAAATAACTTCTAAGTTATTAATCGCTTTTCTTACATCCCCATTAGAGGCTAAAGCGAGTCTATCTAGAGCCTCATCTTCTATTTTAATCTTCTTAAGATTAACAATTCTTTCTAATCCTTTTTTAATTTCATCTTTTGAAACTAATTTAAATTCAAAGACTGTACATCTAGATAGTAAAGCTGGATAAATGTAGAAATACGGATTTTCGGTTGTGGAGGCAATTAAAGTAATCAATCCTTTTTCCACATATTCTAATAATGATTGCTGTTGCTTTTTATTAAAATATTGAATTTCATCTAAATATAAAAGTACTCCCTTAGAAGCAAAAACACTTTTCGAATCATCGATTACTTTTTTAACATCATCTAAAGATGCGGTTGTGCCGTTAAGCTTACATAAAAGCATTTCTGTATTTTTAGCAATGATATTAGCCACTGTGGTCTTTCCAACTCCAGGAGGGCCGTAAAATATCATGTTCGGGATATTATTCTTAGTAATTGTTTTATAAAAAATAGAGTTTTTAGAAAATAAGTGAGGTTGCCCCACCATTTCTTCGATTGTCTCAGGTCTAAATTGTTCAGCAAATGGAACGCTCATACGAGTATTATATTTTAAATATAAAAAAGGAGCAATTAAATTGCTCCAGTTTAATTATTTCTTTTCTTCTTCTTTTTCTTCAAGTGGTTCTAAGTGATCGAAGGAAGCGCCACAAATTGGGCAACTGTCACCTTCTTCAACTTCGATAATTTGTCCACAGACTTTGCATCTATATTTCATAAATTAGAAGAATACGCCACGAGCGGCTTGTTTAATTTCGCTACTTGTTGTAAATGGAATTCTGGTGGTATAGCCGTCACGAGCAGCAATATACTTTTTAGCACCCCAAGTTTGGATGTCTCTATTCCACTGCGCAACTGAGTCATTATACACTTCTCTAGCAGCGGTAATTTCTCTTTGTAAGTAAGAGTTTTGTTGCATTGCGTCAGCAATTTCTCCGTGGGCTCTGAGGTCTGGATAAGCTTCTAAAGAAACATTGATTGCTTTATTAACGCTTTCAATACCTTCGGCGGTACCGTTTAAGTTACCTGAGCTTCTTAATTTAGCAATTTCGGTGAATGTTGATTTATCTAAATCAATTGCCTTGTCTAATAAACGAGCAACATTTTGAAGAATCATCACTCTTTGTTCTAAGAAGTTATCAATTTGAGAAGCATCGTGTTGGATCTTTTGTTGTAACTTTTGGAAGTGTTCTTTAGCTTTGGCTTTCTTATATAACCACACGAGAGGTGGAATAAATAAGAGAATAAAGCCTGGAATCCACACCATAACATTTAGGACCTTAAGTCCTGTGGTCATTTCCACTTTTAGTTGTTTTTCGATGACATTAACGTCGCGGCCTTCTTTATTAACTGGGCCAGTCATTTCATCTAATTCATTAGCCATTATATTTTCCCTCCTATAATGTTTTTTATTATTAATCTTTCTTTACGAAAGAAAATAATCCTTTCTTATATAATACAGTATCCGAAATCTGATATCGAGATAATAATTCTTTATAAGATCCTCCACCATAAGAACTATTAAAGTCAGGCCAGCTTTCTTCTTTGGCTCTACCAATAGCAAATGGAGTGTCTTTTTGAATACGAGTATATTCAATCCAGTGAACTGGAACTTGATGGTATCTACCATCACCTCCATAAACTGATACATAAGTAACTCGATCGATTCCCTGGAATGAATGAGCGGTAATAACGCATTCATCAACAGTGTCATTTTTCTTTTCAAATCTAGATTTTAAGATAACCCCTAAACTTCTAGTGGCTGGATGTTTAAATAATTTCCAATCATGGTTATTAGCAGCGGCTTCTGCTTCTGCAGTGGTCACATTGTGACCAAATTTGCCATCATAGATATATTCTCTAGTCTTATGTTGTTGATATAAAGGAATGGCCACTAAAGGGGCTAAAGCAAAATATATTTCTTTGCAATAGACATCACAATAATCAATAAAGTTTTTGTGACATACTTCATAATCAAAATGTCTTAAATTCTCTGGTCCATAATCAAGATATTTACTACCTTGAATGTGTCCAGAATGAATATAGTTAAGCTCTTTTCTTTTGGTAAAGCTGAAATCATCACCATATCCAACATGTTCTTGGTCTCTAATTAAATTGACCATATTTTTTTGAGCAAGTGGGGTGAAAAGTAAACGGAATTCAGTTTCATTATCTCTATTTAAAGCATTAAATAATGCTTCAAATTGT
>CAMUVS010000029.1 GCA_947164155.1 uncultured Caryophanales bacterium
CTATAAATTCTATAACTTATATGGACCAACCGAAGGTACAGTTTTCTGTACCCTCCAATTAGTGGACAAATTCTATCACCGTATCCCGATTGGAAAATGCTTAAGCGATTATAAGATTTATGTCTTAGACAAAAATAAAAAGAGATTACCAGTATTAACAAGCGGTGAACTCTATATCTCTGGACCACAAGTGGCAAGAGGCTACTTAAATAGAGAAAAAGAAAATTCTGAAGCTTTCTTAACTAACTGGTTCAGCAAAGAAGAAAAATTTGAAAAATTATATAAAACCGGTGACATTGTACGTTTATTAGAAGATGGAACGATTGATTTTATCGGAAGAAAAGACGGACAAGTGAAGATCCGTGGCTTTAGAGTGGAACTTTCAGAAGTGGAGAAAGTAATTAGAGACTTTAAAGGTATTAAAGACGCGACTGTTAAAGATTTCACTGACCCAAGTGGAGTGAAATATATCGTCGCTTATGTCGTCAGTGATAAAAAGATTAACGTTGAAGAACTTAATAACTTTATCTTAGAACAAAAGCCACCTTACATGGTGCCTGCTTACACTATGCAAATTGATAAGATCCCTCTTAATCAAAACCAGAAAGTTAATAAAAGAGCCTTACCAGTACCTGAACTTAAAGTTGAAGAAATGGTGGCGCCGAGAAACTCCGATGAACAAGATATCTTTGATATCTTAAAAGGTGTATTGGGGCACGACCAATTCGGTGTCACTAACGACATCTTTGAAGTGGGCTTAACTTCTGTTAGCTCCATTAGATTTACAATTCTATTATCAAAGAAATATAACAAGTCTGTGGATAATGGTGATTTAAAAGCCCATTCCACAATTGCTTCTTTAGCAGAATTTTTATCAAATAAAGAAGAAGACAAGACTTTTGAAGTTTTAGATGAATATCCTCTTAGCAAAACTCAAGAAGGCATTTTTGTAGAATGTGTTTCTAAACCTAATAGTACAAACTACAACATCCCTTATCTATTTAAATTAGATAATAAGATGGATTTAGCTAAACTAAAAGAAGCAGTTAGCAATACTATTGATAACCATCCATATTTAAAATCTATCCTTCATATGAATGATAGCGGGGACATTGTCGCTAGAAGAAATAATAACCCTGCTAAAGTTGATATTCTTAAAAAAGAAATTGATATTAAATCTTTAGTAAGACCGTTTTCTATATTAGACGATGAGTTATACCGTGTAGAAATCTATGAAGGAAAAGATAACTATCTCTTCTTAGATTTCCATCACATTTTATGTGACGGTACTTCTGAAGCGATTATTTTAAGTGATATTGATAAAGCATATTTAGGAGAAAAATTAACTCCAGAAACCTATAGTGGTTATGAAGTAGCGCTTCAAGAAAAAGAAGATTTAGTTTCACCTAAACTAGATAAGGCTAAAGCCTACTATAACGAAGTTCTTAAAGATGTAGATGGAGAATACACTTTAAAGAAAGATTTAAAAGTAGAAGAAACTTCTAAACTTCAATCTGTTGACTATGAACTAGAATTAGATAACGAGTTAGTTAGTAAATACGTTAATTCAAATAAACTCACAAATAACGCATTATTTAACTTTGCGTTTGCCTTTACATTATCTAAATTCATCTATAAAGATGATTCCTTATATGAGACTATCTATAACGGTAGAAAGTCTTCGAAAGTGATGAATAGTGTTTCGATGTTTGTTAAAACCTTACCGGTTTATATCAAATACAACGAAGAAGATTTGACTCTAACAAAAGTTAAAGAGATGCAAGAACTCTTATCAGGATTAGAGGAAAACGACTTATATTCCTTTGGCGATGTCGCTAACGACTATAACTTAAAAGCGGATGTCATCTTTGCTTATCAAGGCGATAACTTTAATTTTGAAACTTTAGGCGGCTTTAAAGTCACTCCAATTTTAATGGAAAGCGAAACTCCTAAGAGTGACTTTGGCTTAGATGTTTTCTTAGAAAACGGTAAGTACCGCGCTCATTTTGAATGGGATCAAGCCGTGTATAACAAAAACACCATTGATTCATTTAAACGTTTATATGAATTAGTCCTAAATGAGTTATTAACTAAAAAGAATATCAAGGATATTAACTGCTTATCGGAGTTTGATAAAGCTCAATATGAGAAGTTTAATCAAACTGAAGTTGAAATGCCGAAAGACATTACTGTTAATAAGCTAGTTGAAAAACAAGCTAAAGAAAAACCAAATAAAGTGGCAGTAGTGGCCAAAAACGGCAAGTTAACTTATCAAGAACTCAATGAATCCGCGAATAAAGTCGCTAATTCTTTAATTAAAGAAGGGGTTAAACTTGCGGACTGTGTTGTGATGTTTATGCCTCGAATTAAAGAAGCGTATGTTGTTAGACAAGGGATTGTGAAATCTGGTGGAGCCTTTGTACCGGTTGATCCAAAATATCCAGATGAAAGAGTAAGTTATATTATTACTGACTCAGGCTCAAAATTATTAATTTCCACTCGAGAAATTATTAAACAAAAACAAGATTTAATTAAATCTACAAAAGTGAAGGCTTTAGCGATTGAAGATCTTTTAGAAAGTAAAGAGAATCAAAATCCTGATGTTAAGATTCCTCAATCTTCTATGGCTTATGTCATTTATACTTCTGGTTCTACTGGTAAACCAAAAGGCGTGATGATTGCCCATAAGAACTTACTTAACTATGTTTTAGATGGCTCTAACTTAGCAACAACATATTATCGAGATATTGGTGAAGACTGCGTTAGCTGTTCCTTTGCTTCATTATCATTTGATGCTTCTTTACAAGAAGAATTTGTTCCTTTAACTCATGGGTATACTGCAGTAATAGCGAGCGAAGAAGAAATTGAAAACCCAATGTTACTTGCTAAAACTTTAAAAGAAAACCACGTGAAATATATGTTCATGACTCCATCTTTCGTTTCTAACTTATTAGATATTGATGTCTTCGTGGACGCTTTAAAAGAATTTAAATATTTGGATATGGGTGCCGAAGCTGTACCTATGGAATTATGTAATCGACTTAGAAGCTTAGGCGTTAATGCGAATATTTTAAATGGATATGGCCCAACAGAAACTACCATTACAGCGACTTACGCTTTAGTTAAAGATAAATATATGACTATTGGTAAGCCAGTTGCGAACTCTAAAGTATTTACTTTAGATAAACACGGACATATCTTACCAATTAACGCCATTGGCGATTTAACTATTGCTGGAGAATCAGTTGGTCTTGGTTACCTAGGTTTACCAGAAAAAACTAAAGAAGCCTTTATTGAAATTAACGGCTTAAAAGCTTATCGAAGTGGTGATATGGCTAGAATCAACAGTGAAGGTAACGTTGAATTCTTTGGTCGACTTGATAACCAAGTGAAATTAAGAGGCCTAAGAGTGGAACTCGATGAAATTGAAAGAGTCCTTAACTCCTATAACTCAGTTACTAGAAGTATTATTTTAGTTAAACAAAGCCCAGAAGGAGATTATTTAGCGGCATATTTTACTGCTTCAAGCCAAGTTGATAAAGATCAATTACTTGAACATATGGGTAAATATTTAACCCCATATATGGTTCCTAAAGTGGTGATGCAGTTAGATAAATTCCCACTTACCCCTAACGGCAAGATTGATAAGAAATCTCTTCCAGAAATCGAAGTGAAGGAAGAAAAGAAAGAAGTGAAATCTGCTTCTAATGAATTAGAAGAAAAACTCTTAACTTTATTTAAGAAAGCTTTAGGCAAAGATAATGTTGGAGTAGATGATGACTTCTTTGAAATGGGAGGGACATCTTTAAGCGTTTCTAAAGTTGCAATGCTTGCCTTAAATATGGGCTTACCAATTGCCTATGGTGACGTTTTTGATTACTCTACTGTTTTAGAACTTGAAAAACATATCAATTCTCTTTCAGGAGTAGACACTAGTGAAGTATCTACTAAAGTAGAATCTAAAGTAGAAAAAGCTGAACTTGGTAGTTTAGCCCATAACATAGTTGATGAAGTCAATGACACTAAAGCTGAATATAAAGTTAACAAAGTCTTATTAACAGGCTCTACTGGATTCTTAGGTATCCACATCTTAAAAGAATTATTAGATCAAAAGATTGAGACTATTGCTTTAATTAGAGGAGGTAAACTCAATCCTAAAGATCGTTTATTAGGTTTACTTGCTTACTATTTTGATTCTCCTTTAACTGAGGAAGTTGATAAATACCTCACTATAGTGGATGGAGATGTCACTGATGAGACATTAGGAGACAAACTTAAAGATTATGATTTCAATTTAATTATTAACTCCGCAGCGATAGTGAAGCACTTCGCTAACGACGATATCATCGAGCACGTTAATGTTGGAGGCGTGAAAAACTTAATTGAAATCGCTAAAAAGAAGAAAGCAAGATTAATCCAAATCTCTACGCTTTCAGTTGCGGGCGAAAATATTGATAATAAATTTGATTCATCCTTTAGGATGAAAGAAAATATGTTAGACTTTGGTCAAGACGTTTCTAATAAATATGTCCACTCTAAATTTGATGCTGAAAAAGCATTACTAGAAGCCGTAGATAAAGAAGGATTAGACGGCAAGATCATCCGTGTTGGTAATTTGATGAGTAGACAAAGTGATGGAGAATTCCAGGCTAACTCAATTACTAACGGCTTTATGAGAGATTTAAAAGGCTACGCTACATTAAAGAAATTCCCAGTGAATTCTATGGATGTAGAAGTTGACTTCTCTCCGATTGATGAAGTTGCTAAGACTATTCTTTTACTAAGTAAAACTCCTAGTAAATTCACCGTCTATCACTCTGCTAACTCACATATGGTGCAGATGGGTGACATAATCTACGTCTTAAATGAACTTGGATTTGGAATTGAAGTAGTGAGCGATGAAGAATTCTTAAAATCGATGAAAGAGATGATGCTAGATGATTCTAAGAGCATGTTAGTGTCTTCTTTAATCTCTTATTCTAGTAGTGATATGCACACTCATAGTTTCATCCTTTCTGATAATGAGTTCACCAATAAGAGCCTTTATCACTTAGGATATAAGTGGCCGATTACTGATTATCAATATTTAAAGAATGCGATTGAGTCGCTTGATACTCTTGATTTCTTTGAAAGGACAGATTTATGAGTACGACTTTAAAAAGAAATTCCAAGCTTATCAATCGTAAGTTTATTACTTATCTTATTCCTTCTATTTTAATGATCTTTGCTATGCAGTTCGGCTCATTAGTAGATGGAATCTTGGTGGGTAACTTTATTGGTAATGACGCTCTTAGTGCATCTAGCTTAGTTATGCCAATCTTATATATTATTCAAATACCTGGCTTTGCTTTAGGTATTGGAGGAGCAATAGTA
The DNA here is from genome assembly GCA_947164155.1 of uncultured Caryophanales bacterium. Lineage (GTDB taxonomy): Bacteria > Bacillota_I > Bacilli_A > RFN20 > CAG-826 > UBA2450. The sequence goes on from CAMUVS010000029.1 coordinate 5,374, forward strand.
GTTGCGACTTTACTAGGTAAAAGAGATGTAATAGGGGCTAAAAAAGCTTATTCCTTCTCGATTATTGTTGGAATGGGCATATCTATTGTATTTGCCGCCATTGCTTATCCAATTGCGGGGCCACTCGCCTCTTTATTTAGTGATGGTAATGCTGTATATCAAGAATATGCTTATCAATACATTTTAATGTCTTTAGTGACCGACCCAATTATTACTTTTGCTTTATTAATTGGCTCGTTTATGGCAGTTGATAATAATCCTAGACTATCATCACTTTACTATATTGTTTCTAACGCCGCAAAAGTTGGCTTAGAAGTCTTATTAATTAAAGTAATGCAGCCATATGGATATGGAATGATGGGGGCTGCTTTATCTACCGGAGCTGGTTATTTAGTAGGAGCGGTTGTGACCATCTTCTACTTTATAAGTAAGAAGAGAATGTTAACCTTAACATTCAATATTAGAAATAGTGGTGCTAAGAATATTTTTAAAGCTACTTCTGCTTCTGCGATTAACATGCTTTTAACCGCAATTCAAATGCTGATTGTCAATGTTTTCATTGGCAAGTTATTTAGCGATAACGATTTATTGCTATATGGATTAGTTTCTAATATGGTCTTCTTATTTGACCTACTTTGTGGTGGAGTTCTTAATATTATTCCTAATTTGTGTGGCATATTTTATGGAGAAAAAGATTATTATTCACTTAAATCCGTTGCTAGAAAAATTTATTGGATAAATATTGGTATCACTGTCTTTATTTCATTATTTGTTTTGATATTCCCTAATGCGTATTGTGCGATATTTGGAGCGGATTATACTGGAGATATCGCTAGAATCAATACTGTTTTATGGGTTTATCTTATTTCTTTCATTCCCTATGAAATTAATAAGTTCTCCACAAATTATTATCCAACTATTGATAAGAACGTCTCTTCAATGGTAACAGTCTTCTTAAGAGAATTAGTGATTGTTTTGCCTTTAACTTTAGGTTTATTACATACTAGTGATCCTCTCATGGGGTACTGCATGGCCTGCTGGATTAATGAATTAGCTACAGTAATAATTGTTTATATCTTTATCCACTTCTATAACAAAAGAAAGAAATGTAGAAGTATCTTTATGCTTGAAAAGCTTGATGTTGATTCATTTGATGTCTCACTGGACAACAATGAACAAAACGCTTCAATTGTTTCTAAACAAATTACTGAATTTGCGAAAAGTCATAATATTCCAAATAGAGAAAGTCAAATAGTGGGACTTGCCGCTGAAGAGATGGTGGATAACATCATTAACTATGGTTATAAGAAAAATAGCCACAATTATATCGATGTTAATTTAAAACTTTTCAAAGATAACTTATTATTAAGAATAAGGGATGATGGAGTGCCGTTTGACCCTACTAAGGTAGAATTTGATGATAAGGAAGAATATTCTACAAGCGGATTAAAACTTATCAAAAACATTACCGATAAGATGACTTATATGCGTATACTTAACTTAAATAACACAGTGTTTGAAATAAAACTCAAAGGAGAATAAATATATATGGAAATGTCTATTAAACATGGAGAGCAATTAGTGGTTGCTCTAAAAGGAAGATTAGACACAGTCACTTCCGTTGAATTCACTGACACCCTCTCTAAAGAGGAAATTAAAGAAGAAGTAGTAGTTATTGAAGCTAAAGAACTTGAATATATTTCTTCAGCGGGTTTACGTGCTTTATTAGCCCTAAAAAAATCTTTAGCGGCATCAAATAAAGCTTTAGAAATCCATAACTTAAATCCAGTTTGCCAAGAAGTCTTTAAAGTGACTGGATTTAATAACATTTTAACCGTTAAATAATTTAATTTATGAAAGATAAGAAGCGCATCCATTTTCCAATACTTTTAAAAGTGATTTTACTTGGAATAATCGCTTCTTTTATCGCGGGTACAGTCGCTGTAGTTGTTAGTTATAACAACATGATTAGCAAAGCTAAAGCTGACTTAGAATCTGATGGCATTGCCGCTTTAGAATATGCTAATACTTACTATGATTTAGATTCGAGTACTCGTAAAACAGGTTCTTTTTTAACAGTTCAAGAGAAGGTAATGGAAGGATATGATCTTGTAAAAGATGTAGAACTATCTGATTATCCGTCTTTTGAAGCTTATGAAAAACAATTTGAAAAAGCTTATCCATTCTTTTATCCAAAAGGACTTCCTGGTAGCCAAGCATATTTCGAATTTAAAGGAGCCTATAGTGATATAACAGATGTTTTGTTCAACGCTTCATTTTATGCATCACAATATACATTTTATGCGATGAATGATCCCGCTAATCCAAATCGTCTTATTTTCATAACTGATTCTAGAATGGGCACATCAGTGGGAAAGAATATTTTCTATTTCTGTGTTGGTAGCCATTACAATATAAAACCAACTGATCAAGTTTATGATGTCGGGCATAGTTATATTAAAGGCTATAGATTAGGGTCATACGAAACTAAATTCATTGAGATTAAAAGTGATGACAGTGGTGAAGTTGAAACTATTGGCTATATGTTTGTAGCGTATGAAACTAGTAAAGTGGCTAGTGACTATGCGCCTATTTTAAGAAATGAAATTTTAATTCTTTTAGGTAGTGGACTAGCAGTTATTATTTTATATGCAGTTTTGTCTTACTTTATGTTTGTTAGAAACATCAATAAACTCAACAAAGTGGCTTTAGATGTTTCTAATCAATTAAAGGCCAATAAGCCATTTAAAACTATTGATCCAAATATTAAGTCTCACGATGAAGTCAAGACATTAGAAGACTCATTTATCTTAATGCAAGATCAGATTGTCAACTATGTTGATATCATTAAAAAGGACGCGAAAGATAAAGAGAAGATTAACGCTGAGCTTGAAATTGCTAGTAAGATTCAACTTCAAGCTTTACCAAAAGCAAAATTTGATGATGGTGAAACTTCAATTAGAACATTTATTAAACCTGCTAAAGAAGTAGGTGGTGATTTCTATGATTACTTCTATTTAGATGACCATCGTTTAGCGGTGTTAATTAGCGATGTCTCTGGTAAAGGTATCCCTGCTAGCTTATTCATGATGAAGGGCAAGGAATTAATTAAGTCTGCAGTTCAATCTTATAAAGATCTAGTCGACGCCATTAATAGCGTGAATAACATGCTCACTAAAAATAATAATGAATTATTATTCATTACTTCCTTTATTGGTGTGATTGATTTTGCAAAGAATGAAATTACATATATCAACGCTGGACATGAAAAACCTTATATTGTCTCAAATAACAAAGTGATTAAATTAGAAGGTGAATCTAACGTTGTTTTAGGTGTTGAAGAAGATTATAAGTTTAAGAAAGAATCTCATAAATTTAATAAAGGTGATTATTTATTGATGTTCACTGATGGATTAAATGAATCCATTAACAAAGATGAAGAAGAATTTGGCTATCAAAGAATTGAAGAAACAATTAAAGATACAAGCGAATTAGCCTTAGAAGAAGTGATTAATAAATTAAACGATAATCTTAATTCCTTTATTGGCAATAAAGAACAATTTGATGATATCACCATGGTTCTTATCAAAAATAAAGAAGCAAAATTAGATTTACATTACGAGAAAAAAGACTACGAGATTATTAATGACATCATTGATAAATTTAATGATTCCTTCTCATATTTAGATGAAAATAAAAGAGCGTCAGTAGGCATCGTTATTGATGAATTAGTGAATAATTTAGTTTCTTATGAGAAACGTGATGATTTAATTATTGATATTCATTTTGAATATAACAAAGATGAATTAAAATTAGTTATTTCTTCTAATGGAGATGACTACGATCCATTTAAGAATCATAAAGAAAAGTTCCTAGATAAATTCCATTCAGAGATCGCTCCTGGTGGATTTGGCCTAATTATTGTTAAAGATTTAACTAAATCTCATAAATATCTTTATAAAGATGGTCACTCAATTATTGAATTAGTTCTATAATCTTGACATTTAAGCGCTAAGCAGTTATCTTTTAGTTGGATACTTGGACCCTAACGCTTGTCGCTTGGGTCCTTTCTTATAAATTATGTGTATATAGAAATATTAGCAGACTTTACTTTGTAAGTTTTATTAATTGTGCAATAATAGACATATGCCAAAATGTAAGAATTGCAATAGCAGAATTGATAGATTTAATAAAGATCGTTGCCCAATTTGTGGCGTAACTTTTCCTTTTGAAGGAATGAATAGTGAGACAGTGGAAATCACCACTAATATTGATGTTGATGGAGTGGAAACTGATTATCGTCCTTGTCGAAAAAAAGAATTATTTCTTTTCTTTGCTTTATTAGGGATTTTTGGCGCTCCTTTCTTTTATTTAAAAAAGAAAAAAGAAGGTATTATTCAACTTGTTTCTAATGTCACTTTGATTGCTTTAATGTCGTTTTTATTAGCCTATTTCACCTCATTAGATGTTTTATATTCCATTCTTATTTCTATTGGCTCAATGTATTTATTAAATATCGTCTTTGGCCTAATTGTTATTGCTCAACCAAATTTAAAAGACGGTAATGACCAATTTGTAATTTAATTATGCAAAGATATTTTGTCGACATTAATAATAATGAAGTTATCTTATCTCAAGATGATGTTTTTCATCTAACTAAGGTCATGAGAGCGAAAAATGGCGACTATATTGAAGTTGTGGATAAAGCCACTCATAAAGCCTATTTAGCGTTTATTGATTCAACTAATCCAGTTAAAATTCATATTCAAGAACCGATCCTAAAAGATAATGAGCTACTTAAAGATGTTACAATCTTTTTTGCTTTAGCAAAATCTGATAAAAATGAGTTTGTGATTCAAAAAGCTACTGAACTAGGTGTTAAAAAAGTAGTGCTATTTCAAGGTAAAAGAAGTGTTGTTAAGTTCTCTAATGATGATTTTAAAAGAAAAGAAGCTAGATATTTTGCAATCGCTAAAGAAGCAAGTGAGCAGTGTCATCGAGAATATATTCCGGTAATTAAATATGTCGACTCTATTAAAGGAGTTAAAGACTACTTAGAAGTTTTTAATTTACTTGCCTATGAATTAGAAGCAGGTCAAGCCACAGATATCGAAAAAGAATTAAAAGGGCATAAATCTATTTCTATCATCATTGGTCCAGAAGGCGGCTTTGATGAAAGTGAAGTTAGTTTTCTTAAAGGGCTAGGATTTAAAACTATATCTTTAGGAAAAAGAATATTAAGATGCGAGACCGCTGCGGTTTACGCTTTAAGTATCATCTCTTATATACTAGAAAAATAATATGAAAACATATACAACTATTTCTTTAGGGTGCAAAGTTAACGCTTATGAAATAAGCGCTTTAACTTCGCGTTTAATTGAACTTGGTTATAAAGAGGATAATATTAATCCAGATATTGCGATAATTAATACCTGTTCAGTAACTGCCACTGCGGATCAAAAATCTAGACAGCATATTCGTAAATTAATCAATAATTACCCAAACGCTATCGTGGTGGTTATGGGGTGCTATAGCCAAGGACAACATGAATTTATCAAAAACGAAATAAAACCCGCGATTATTACTGGCACTTCTAATCGAGATAAAATCATTGAGGCAATTAAAGAATATGAGTCAACTCATAATCCTATTGATTTAACTAGTTCTAATCCTAGAAACTACGAATACGAAGAATTAGGTTTAACTACTCATTTTGAAAACGTTAGAGCCTACCTTAAAATCCAAGATGGCTGCGATAATTTTTGCAGTTATTGTTTAATTCCTTATCGTAGAGGTAAAGCTAGAGATAGAGATCCTCAAAGCATTTTAAAAGAAGCAGAATATATTGTCTCTCAAGGCTATAAAGAAATAGTGTTAACTGGGATCCACGTAGGAGGGTACGGCAAAAACAAAGAATATAACTTCTCTTCTTTAGTTAAAGATCTTTTAAATATTAAGGGTTTATATAGATTAAGAATTTCTTCTATTGAAGAAAGTGAAATAGATGATGAGTTAATTAAACTAATTAACACTAAAGATAATTTAGCGACGCATTTTCATATTCCCCTTCAAAGTGGGAGTGACACAGTATTAAAAAGAATGAATAGGAAATATAACTGTGAGCAGTTCTTAAATAAAATTAATCTTATTAAAAAAGCTTGCCCTCAAGTCACACTTACTACCGATGTAATCGTGGGTTTTCCGGGAGAAAGTGAAGAAGAATTTAATGAGACATATGAATTTATAAAAAGATGCGGCTTTCATCAATTACATGTTTTCCCATTTTCTTCTAGAGAAGGAACTTTAGCCTCTCGTATGCCAAATCAAATTGATCCGCGCATCAAAAAGCAAAGGGCTCTTAAATTAATTGAGTTATCCAATAGTTTGTGGGATAGTTACACAAACAAGTTTGTGAATAAAGAAGTTGAAGTGCTTGTAGAGCAATATGACAATAAGAATAAATGTAATATTGGACATACTTCTAATTATTTAGAAGTAAAAATACCTAGTGAAATCGATAAATCAGGACAAATTATAAAAACCATTTTCAAAAAGTAAGATGTAATCAAGTAAAATTAAGATTATTTAGAAAATGTCTAAAAATATTTGCTTTCCATTCATATAATGAATATAATAATCCTCGACTATTAGGAGGTTATCTTATGGCAGTCCCACAAAGAAGAATTAGTAAAACCCGTAAAAGAATGAGAAGAACTCACTTCAAACTCTCTGTTGAAGGATTAGTTACTTGCCCAAACTGTGGTGAAATGATTAAAGCTCACCATGTCTGTCCAAAATGTGGATATTACGCAGGTAAAGCTCGATATTTAGATGGAAAATTAGTAAAAGAAGAAAAGAAAGCTGCTCCAGCAAAAAAAGCTTCAGCTAAAAAATCTTCTAAAGCTAAAGAAGCCGCTAAAGAAGAAGCAAAATAAGGGTCTAACTATAGACTCTTTTTTTGTTATATAATATGAAATAGGAGAAAATTATATGTCATACAATAAATTAATTGACCACACCTTGTTAAAACAAGATGCTCAACCTGAGCAAATCGTTAAATTATGTGAAGAAGCTAAAGAATTTGACTTTATGTCAGTCTGTGTTAATCCAGCTTATGTCCCTCTAGCCTCAGAATGCTTAAAAGGAAGTAACGTTAAAGTTTGTACCGTAATTGGCTTCCCATTAGGAATGAATTTAACTCGAACCAAAGTTGAAGAAGCTAAATTATGTATCGCTCAAGGAGCAAGCGAAATTGATATGGTTATCAATGTCGGCATGCTTAAAGCTGGGCATGATGAATATGTAAAAGAAGAAATTAAACTTCTAAAAGAAGTCGCTGGCAAATTAGTCTTGAAAGTGATTATTGAAACTTGCTTATTAACTGATGAAGAAAAAATTAGAGCCTGTAAATTAGCAAAAGAGGCTGGTGCGGACTTTGTTAAAACCTCTACTGGATTCTCTACTGGTGGAGCGACTGTTCATGATGTTAAACTCATGAGAGAAACAGTTGGCCCAGAAATGGGAGTTAAGGCTAGTGGTGGAGTGAGAACTCACGAAGACTTACTCGCCATGGTGGAAGCAGGGGCTAACCGTATTGGTACCTCTAACGGAACCAAAATTATCTAAATCATTATTAAATGATTATTAAGGGCCTAGTAAGGTCCTTTTTGTTACAAAAAGTGTTGACTTATATTGGTTAACACTAGTAACATAGTTAAAGCGTTATCGCTAAGGAGGTGAATATCATGCCAAAAGTCGTTGTTCGTGAAAATGAATCATTAGATGATGCACTCAGACGTTTTAAACGCCAAGTGAATAAAGCTGGTACGATCCAAGAAGCGAAGAAAAGAGAATTCTATCTTAAACCTGGTTTAAAAAGAAAACTCAAATCCGAAAACGCTAGAAGAAAAAATCGTAAGTAATTACGATAGATCTGGAGGGCCCATTAGACGAGCTACTCCGGAAAACATCGCGGAGTAGAGCAGCCTGGTAGCTCGTCGGGCCCATAACCCGGAGGTCGTGTAGTTCAAATCTCACCTCCGCAACCATTCGTACAGTATGCCGGAATTGAACATAGATTCCGGCTTTATTTATAATAAATAAAAAATTACAGCTATTTTTGAGGGTGATTTTGGTAATATTCATCCTCTTTTTAATTTCTTGTTTTCTTCTAATAATTGTGCCTTCTTAATCATTAAGTTGTTCCTCATATAAAATAAAAATATTTCATAAAGATAATGAAATAAACAATCTTTAAATTTACAATATAAATATGCCAAAGTCTTTAATTAGAAAAGAATATCCATCAGTAACCGCCGCTGAATTAAGAAAGATTAATAGCTATATTTCTAATAAATGCAGTGAATATTATTTTCTTGGTTTTTTAAGATGTTCAAATGGTAATGTTAACGACGCTTTGGGATTCTTTTTCTTGGATGAAAGGCTGAGGGCTTTATTGACTCAATATTTAATGCGGTTTGAAATTCAAATTAAGAGCGATTTTGCAAAAATGGTGGAGAAAGCAACTAGATCAAAACAATTTTGGAAAGTTAGCAAGTATTACACACCTACAGCAAGACTAAGACGACCTGGTAAAAGATCATTTTTCTATATTACTAAGAATAATGTTCAAAACAGCATTGATAAAATGTCACCATTAACAATTGGACCATTGAATTATGTTGCGATGTATTCAATATCGTTTGGGTGTTTTGAAACCGTTTATCGATATATTGATACAGCATATGAACAAGATTTCATTGATAAGTATACTTCGCATTTGCCAGTTCACACATATGATATGCTACTTCATTATTTTGAATGCATAAGGGTTTTGAGAAACAGATGCGCTCATGGCAATCACATTATTACTAAAAAATTTGCCGACCAATTATTTAAATATGGTGGACGTTATATTATCAATAATGCTTATTCTCCAATGACGGGTGTCTACTTATCATATTTCGAAACAGTGTTGTTTTTTCTAATCAAACAATTGAGTTGTGGCAATGAATTTAGAAAAGAACTTAAGAAATTGATAAAAGATTTTTCAACGCTACTTGCGACATATCCTTCTAGGCACTCTTTGTCTGCAAATACGGTGTCAAAAATTCTTTGACTTTTGTATAACTTTATATATAATATAGGTACATAGCCAGAGAAATACTGGTTGCGGGGATTCCCGCTTTTTTATTGCTGTCGTCTTTCATTAAGATGGCAAGGTTATTAAGCGTATCACTCAAGTTGCGAGCACCTCCGATTTTTCG
>CAMUVS010000030.1 GCA_947164155.1 uncultured Caryophanales bacterium
GCTGGGGTCTAAGTTGGTAGAGTTGATGGTTAATTTATCATTAACCCAACTGTTGAAGAAAGAGCCAAATCTGATATTAACTTAGCTGTTGCTGGTACCAAAGAAGCCATTAACATGGTGGAAGCTGGTGCTGATCAAGTCAGCGAAGAAGATATGTTAGATGCTTTAATGTTTGGTCACGAAGCTATTAAAAAGCTTTGTGTCTGGCAAGAAAAAATCATTAAAGAAGTTGGCAAACCAAAAAGAGAAATCGAATTATATGTCTGTGATCCAGTCATTGAAAAAGATGTTACTGAAAGAGCAGAAGCTCGTTTAGTGAAAGCCATCTCTATCTTTGATAAGCTTGAAAGACAAGATGCGATTGACGCAATCGAAAATGAAATTATCGATGACTATGATACAAGAAAGTACGCAGATGAAAAAGAACATCAAAAAGCTGTCCACATGGTCAAAGAAACCTTAGAAAAATTAGTGGCTAAAGAAGTCAGAAGACTTATCACTGATGAGAAAATTAGACCAGATGGTCGTAAAGTTGATGAAATTAGACCACTTGACGCTCAAGTTGATTTACTCCCAAGAACCCACGGTTCTGCGATGTTTACTAGAGGTCAAACTCAAGTTATCGCCGTTACCACTTTAGGAGCTAAGAGCGACGAACAAATTATTGATAATTTGACTGATGAAGAAACTAGACACTGGATGCATCATTATAACTTCCCACCATATTCTGTTGGTGAAGTTGGAAGAATGGGTAGCCCAGGAAGAAGAGAAATCGGTCACGGTGCATTAGGAGAAAGAGCTCTTTCTTACGTTATTCCTAGCGCTGAAGAATTCCCATACACCATTAGAACAGTTGCAGAAGTTGTCGAATCTAATGGTAGCTCCTCTCAAGCTTCTATTTGTGCTTCTTGTATGTCTTTAATGGCAGCAGGTGTCCCAATTAAGGCTATGGTTAGTGGTATCGCTATGGGATTAATTAGTAGTGGACCTTTAGACGGTAAACACCCATATACCATTCTTACTGATATTCAAGGCTTAGAAGATCACTTCGGTGATATGGACTTCAAAGTCGCAGGTACAGAAAAAGGCATTACCGCTCTTCAAATGGATATCAAAATCAAAGGCGTCACTAAAGAAGTCTTACGTGAAGCTTTAGCTCAAGCTCATGAAGCACGCGCTAAGATTCGTGAAGTAATGAAAACCGCGATTAGTGAGCCACGTCCAGATGTTGGTAAGTACGCTCCTAAGATGGACACATTCTTCATTGATGTGGACAAGATTAGAGAAGTTATCGGAACAGGCGGCAAAGTTATTAACGAAATCATTGCTCAATGTGACAATGTCAAAATTGACATTGAAGATAACGGACAAGTTACTTTATATCACATGGATAGAGAAGTCATCAACAAGGCTAAACAAATTATTCTCGATATTGTTAGAGAAGCCAAAGTTGGTGAAGAATTCGTTGGTGAAGTCACTCGTGTAGAAGACTATGGAGCGTTTGTTAAACTCTTTGGTAACGTTGAAGGCTTATGTCACGTCTCTCGCTTAGGTTGGGGATATGTCTCTAAAGCAAGTGATGTTGTTAAAGTTGGCGACAAACTCAAAGTTAGAGTCATCGAAATTGATGAACACGGCAAAGTTAAAGTCTCTGCGAAAGAGTTTATAGAAAAACCAGAAGGGTTTGTAGAGACCGAAGAAAGAAAATTAGAACATCATAATCGTCCTGATAAATCTATCAAAGGTCCACGTAAGTTCCGTAAATAAATAAATTAAACAAAAAACTCTCGATTTATCGGGAGTTTTTATTATAATAAATGTGTATGTATGATGTATTAATTATTGGCGCTGGCGTAGTCGGCGCGATGGTAGCTAGAAAGCTTTCGCGTTATTCTCTTTCTCTTGCCATATTAGAAAAAGAAAACGATGTTGGTAATGTCACTAGTAACGCTAATAGTGCCATTATCCATAGCGGGTATGATCCTGTTCCTGGAACTTTAAAAGCCAAACTTAATGTTGAAGGAAATAAGATGTTTGACTTAATTAGTGAAGAACTAGATGTCCACTTTAAGCGTATTGGCTCTATGACTTTAGCCACTAGTGAAGAACAACTTAAAACTTTAAAAGAACTTCAAACTAGAGCTATAGCTAATGGAGTAGAAACTAGACTCTTAGATAAAGAAGAAACTAGAAAACTTGAACCAAATGTATCTAGTGAAGTTGTTGGTGCCCTATTAGCCCCAACTGCCGGAATTATTGATCCATTTAATTTAGTGGTCCACGCGGTTGAAAACGCAGTGGATAATGGAGTCAAATTATTCTTAGAACAAGAAGTAAAAGATATTAAATATCTTTCTGACCATTTTGAAGTCAAAACTGATAAAGCGACATTTGAGGCTAAAGTAGTTATTAACTGCGCAGGTTTATATAGTGATGAAATCGCTAAGATGATTGAGCCAATTGATTGGAAAATTAATCCAAGAAAAGGTGAATATTTTGTTTTAGATCACTATAAACTCGGTTTAGTTAATCACACAATATTCCCTCTTCCAAGTGAAAAAGGAAAAGGAGTGTTAGTTTCTTTAACTAGTTCTAATAACTATATTGTGGGACCAAGCTCTGAATTTGATGAAAATAAAGACGATGTCTCTACTGATTCGGAAACTCTATCTAACGTTAGAAGACAAGCAACTGAGATGATTCCTTCTATTCCATTTAATCAAGTGGTGAGAGTATTCTCAGGTATGAGAGCCACCCCATCCACCCATGATTTTATTATTGAACCTGCTAAATCTAATAAATATTTCATTAATGTTGCGGGTATTGAATCTCCTGGACTTGCTTCCTCTCCTGCAATCGCGGAATATGTAGTTAATAATTACATCTCTAAATTATTTAATTTAGAAGAGAAGAAAGACTATAATCCAAGAGTGAAAAAATACCATGTCTTAAATGATGTCTCTGAAGAAGAAAGAAATAGATTAATTAAAGAAAATCCAGAATATGGAAAAATTATTTGTAGCTGTGAAAAAGTCTCTTTAGGAGAAATTAAAGATTTATTATCTCGTAGTGTTCCTCCTAAAACTGTTAAAGGGGTCAAAAGAAGATGTCGAGCCGGCTTTGGCAAATGCCAAGGTGGATTCTGCTCTCCAATGGTCACCATGATTTTAGCCAAACATTATGGTGTGTCTCCTTTAGATATTAAATGGGATAAATCAAATTCTAATATCCTCGTTAAGGAGGTGAAGAAATTATGATTAAACGTGATTTAGTAATTATCGGTGGTGGTAGCGCTGGAATGGCCGCTGCTATCGAAGCTAAGAAAAACGGAATTGATGATATTCTTATCCTTGAAAAGGATAGTGTTCTTGGAGGTATTTTAAATCAATGCATTCATAACGGCTTTGGTTTAACGGAATTTAAAGAAGAATTAACTGGTCCAGAATATTTATCTAGATTTGCTGATCAAGTTAAAGAATTAGGAATTGAATATAAACTTGATTCTTTAGTTTTAAATATTTCTAAAGAGAAAGTTGTCACTTATTCTAATGCGACTGATGGAGTTGTGGATATTGAGGCTAAGGCTATTGTATTTGCTACTGGTTGCTATGAACGTAGTCCCGGAGCGATTCAGCTTTCTGGAGATAGGGTTGCTGGCATTATTACCGCAGGTACTGCTCAAAAATATTTAAATATCCATGGCTATCTTGCTGGTAAAAGAATTGTGATTCTTGGTAGTGGCGATATTGGCTTAATCATGGCTAGAAGAATGACTTTAGAAGGCGCTAAAGTTCTTTGTGTTAGTGAACTTATGCCTTATTCTAATGGCTTAAATCGAAATATCGCTCAATGTTTAAACGATTATAATATTCCTCTTTATCTCTCTAGAAGCGTTCTTAGAGTTGAAGGCAAAGGTAGGGTAGAAAAAGTAGTACTCGCTGCGGTCGATGACAAGATGAAATTCATTCCTGGAACAGAGATGGAATTTGAATGTGATACTTTACTTTTATCAGTTGGATTAATTCCTTATGTATCTCTACTTGAAAATATTGATGTGAATATTAGCTCTACTAAAGGAGCGATGGTCAACGATCAATTAGAAACAAGTATCCCTGGCATTTTTGCTTGTGGTAACTGCTTACATGTTCATGATGTTGTTGACTTTGTTACTGAAGAAGGTCGAGAAGCCGGTAGAGCTGCAGCTAGATATATAAAAGGCGAAGTTTCTAAGAAAGTGAAGATTAAAGTTAATCCAGGAAACGGAGTGGGATATGTCATTCCTCAATTTATTGAGACTGATTTAGATCATGATGTCACTTTCAAATTTAGAGTGAGAAAACCAATTAAAAATGTTTTTGTGAATTTCTCTAGTGGAGAGACTATTTTCCATAAAGTTGTGAAGCCAGTTCTTATTCCTAGTGAAATGGTGATGATAAAAGTTAGTAAAGACAAGCTCGCTAATGTAAAAGGTGAGATAACTGTCTCATTGGAGGAAAGATAATATGAAAGAATTTACTTGTATCGTCTGTCCTCGCGGATGTCGATTAACAATTGATGATAAGCTAAATGTTACGGGAAATTCATGTCCAAGAGGGGCAGAGTACGCTAAAAATGAAGTGACCAATCCAAAAAGAATGATTACTTCAATTGTGAGGGTTAAAAATAGAGAGAACACAGTGGTTTCTGTTAAAACTTCTACTAGCATTCCTAAAGGGATGATTTTTGAAGTGATGGAAGAAATTAATAAAGTCGGAGTTGACGCTCCTACCCATATTGGTGATATTGCCATTAAAAATGTTTTAAATACTGGTGCAGATATCATCATTACAAAAAACATTGATTAAATGTTTTAAACTTTTTAAAATATAGTTAACTATTAGTTATAGTCAATATTCTATTTATAAAAGGAGATTTTAATGTCGGATCGAATTAAAGTATTTGCCCTTGCTGGCCTAGACGAAGATGGTAGAGATTGTTATGTCGTTGAGATTAACGATGATATTTTCGTTTTAGACGCCGGCAGTTCGCTTCCAGATAAAACTCTTCCTGGTGTTGACTATTTATTACCTAATTTAGATTATCTTATTAAAAATAAAAATCGTGTGAGGGGTTATTTTATCACTCACGGTCATGATGAATCTTTTGGAGCGCTTAGATATTTTTATAAATACGCTCCTAGTAAAGTATATTGCACGCAAACTACTAAAGTTATTATTGAAGGGCAATTATCAATCATTGAAGCAAAAACTCAATTTGATTATGTGATTGTTAAGCCAACCGATGAAGTGATTGTTGCTAATCGTAAAATTAGATTTTTCCAAACCTGTCATAACGCTGCTAACTCCTTTGGAGTTGCTATCTCTACTGATCAAGGAAATATTATCTATACTTCCGACTTTATTATTAACTTTGCTACTAATGAAACTGGCTATAGATTTGACCTTGGAATGACTAGTGAGCTTGCTAAAGAAGAGACATTACTTTTAATGGCGGAATCTAAAGCCGCTGATAAAAATGGATATTGTTCTCCTAAACACAGAATTAATGACTTGGTAGAAAAATATTTCAAATTGGGCAAAAGAATGTTTGTGCTTTGCTACTGGCAAAACATGTATCGCTTAAGAGAAATCTGTAAATTAGCTCAAAGATATAACAAGAGAATTTATTGCTATGACCAATATACCGAAATCGTGATGAAATATGTCTTGGAGGCTACTGGAACTTCAACATTTGCCAAAACTAATTTCGTTTCTAAAGAAGATTTATTAAGAGTTAAGAGCACTGACTTGTTAATTTTAATGGTTGGTCACTCCGATGACTTATT
Source organism: uncultured Caryophanales bacterium (assembly GCA_947164155.1). Lineage (GTDB taxonomy): Bacteria > Bacillota_I > Bacilli_A > RFN20 > CAG-826 > UBA2450. Next base: position 5,825 of record CAMUVS010000030.1, read on the forward strand.
TAAAGAAACTGGTGCTTTAGCGCACGGCTTAAATTCTGATAAGCGTATCAAAGTTATGCCTGACGACATCTTTATGAATGTGGCAGTTCCTAGACCGATATTTGAAACAGTTTGTACTAGAAACATGGATGAGATTTATCGTACTGGCTGTCAAGTGGTATGGCTTAAAGGAAAAGATGTCCATTCAATGCACGCTCAAGAGGATGATTTAAGATTCATCTTAAATATCTTTAGACCAAAATATTATTTCCCAGTTCGTGGACACTATACTAAAATCATGGAAAACGCTAAATTAGCGGTCTCTTTGGGAATTGGCTTAAATCATATGAATGTCTTTGTTTTAGATAACGGCATGCAGCTCATTTTTGAACCAGGTAAAAGACCAGTGATTTTACCAAATGAAGTAACCGGAATAGATATTTCTCCAGTTATTGTGGACGGCAAAGGTTTAACTAAAGACGCGACTGAAGTCGTGGAAACTAGACAAAAGCTAGGTGTAGATGGAACGGTGGTCATTGCTGCAACTGTTTCTATTAAAGATAAGAAAATTATTGCGGGACCGGACTGCCAGATGCGTGGATTTGTTTATGTAAAAGAAGCTGAGCCAATTTTTAAATCTATTACCCAAATCTTTGTTGAGGAAGTAAATGCTGCTTTAGCAAAAGGGACCGATTTAGAAGAAGCAAAAAAGACAATCAAAGATCGCGCTAGATGGTTTATTAGAAGAGAAAATGGTCGAGAACCTTTAATTGAACCGATTATCTTAGTTAATGACAAGTAAAAAGCACTAATTTAAGTGCTTTTTTTCTTTAACTTTAATGCGTGCACACATATAATATTACATATGGGCGAAAAAAAGAAATTCCAAATAAACTCCAAACTAGAAAACATGATCAAAGGTTTGACCCTTTGTTTAATTTCTATCATTTTGATTTTAAATGTTGGTAAAGTTGCTCGTACTTTCGCTTTTGTTCCTTTATATCTATTTGGAGCATCTTATTATATTTTATTTGCTCTAGTATTCTTATATGGCTTATTCAGAATTATTTTTAGAAGAAAAATAAAACTAAAGGAAGCGAATATCATTTTCTCTGTCCCTTTATTTTTCTTAGCAATGTTTTTCTTTTTAAGCGTTTATGACACTCCTTCATTTGATAGTGTTGGGAATGCGATTAATTCTTATCACGCCTCTTTAAATGGATATTACACACCTGTATTTTTTAATCCATTTAATTATTATGGTGGATTTAAACATGGTTTACTTGGTCTATCTTTAGGTGCAGGAATTAATAACAACACTGTAGCGATATTCTTAGGAATCATGCTATTAGTTGTTTCTTTATTAATCTTCTTTATGCCTTTAATTACCTCATGGATTAAAAATGACAAAAAGAAAGAAAAACCATTAAAACTAATTCAGGAAGTGGAAAAAGAAGAAAAAGAAGTTGTGGCTATAAAAGAAGAAGAGCCGACTCATTCTTTAATTGCTCCTGAACCAGTTGAAGTTAAAAGAGGATTTGAAAGCGACCAAAGTCCATTTATTAATCAAAATAGTGGTTTCTCTAAGCCAACAATGTCTTTAGATGACAGTCATATGAGCGTTCATTCTCAATCTGATTCTCGTGAATTTACTCCTTTAGTGTTCTCTAGACAAAGAAAAGTTGAAGTTATGAGCGCACCTATTAGTGAGCCTATTTCTACTAAAGTAGAAATTGAACCAATTCAAGAAGAAACCTTAGAAGAACAAGAGGAAGTAGAGAACTTAATTGAAACTAGACCAGAAGTCGTTAATGAAGTAATCGAAGAAAAACCTCAAATTGATGAATCTTTAGTAAGAGCTCAACCAATTTTCTTAAACGAAGTTGAAAAAGAAGTAACTCCTATAGAAGAAGAGCCTCTTCCAATTATTGAAGAGCCTAAGAAAAAAGAACCAATTAACTGGGTTCCACCTTCTACCGATTTATTAATGACTTATGAAAATGACGATGCCAACGAATTAAATAATCAAGTCGCCGCAAATAGAGTAGAGGCCATTAATAATATTTTAGCTAACTTTAGAGTTGGAGCGCATTGTACTGGCTATAAGATTGGTCCTAGCGTTACTCGATATAACATTGAATATGAACCAAACGTCACTATGAAATCTGTAGAGAAATTAGTAAGTGATATCTCTATGAGATTAGGAGGAGTAAGAACTAGATTTACTCCAATTGTCAGCGGTGAATCCTTCTCTGGCTTAGAAGCTCCTAACGCGAAAATCACTACAGTGAGTTTTAAAGAAGTGGTTGAAGCTCTTCCAGATGCCAAAAAACATCCTTTATCGGTTGGCTTTGGTAAGAATTTATCCGGCACAGTGATTTACGCTGATTTTAATAAATTTCCTCATATTTTAGTTGCAGGTACCACTGGAAGTGGTAAATCTATTTTCATTCACTCGATTATCGCTTCTTTAATTATGAGAGCCTCACCTGATTTACTTAGAATCGTTTTAGTCGATCCAAAGATGGTGGAAATGTCTAAATATAAAGATATGCCTCATTTATTATGTCCAATTATTACTGAACCAGATAAAGCTAAAGTAATGCTTACTAAATTAGTCGATGAAATGAATCACCGTTATCAAATCTTTGCAGAAAACGGTATGGTTAGTGAAATTGACCAATATAACGAATGGGCCGAAGAAAACGGAAAAGAATTAATGCCGTTTATCGTTGTTGTTTTAGATGAATACGCGGATTTAGTGGATCGCTGTAAAGATATTGGTCTACCAGTAGTTTCTATTGCTCAAAAAGCTCGTGCTTGTGGAATTCATTTATTAATTTCCACTCAAAGACCATCCACTAATATTATTACTGGTGTTATTAAAGGTAATTTACCAACGCACGTTGCTTTAAGAACTGCAAGCTATACTGACTCGATGACTATTATCGGAGAAGGTGGAGCAGAGCAGTTATTAGGTAAAGGCGATATGTTAGTCGAATCTCCAGTGGTGTCTACTGAAGAAAAAGTAAGATTACAAGGCTGCTTTGTACAAAATAAAGAAATACTTCGCGTTGTCGCTTATTTAAAAGAACATTATGAAACTAATTATGATCCTAACTTCTTAGATTTAGTGGATCATTCTAAAGAAGCAGGCAAGCAATTAGTGGCTTCTGGAGAAGTGCAAAAAGAGGCTGATGAAGCCGAAGAAATGAAATATCAATCCGTTAAGGATTGGGTTTTAACTCAAAAATTTGTCTCGATGAGCAAGATTCAAAGAGAATGTATGGTGGGCTTTAATAGAGCTGGTAAATTCTTTAAACGTTTACAAATGGAAGGAATTGTTTCTACGGAAGTAGACGGTAACACCAAAGGATGCGCAGTTATTGGTGTCCCTAGTGATGATAATGAATATATTCCTAGTAGTGAGGAACTAATTGGTTAATTATGGATTATGGATTAATAAACGCTGAACTCATTAATAAAAATAGTTTAGCAATCTTATATTATGGAGAATCTAGTGACATTAATGATATTAATTTCAAATTAGAAATTAATGGGACTAGCTATCCTTTAAAAATCAATAGATTTTCTAGAAGTGATAAATTATTTAGAATTGAAGCTAGTAGTGACGTTGATATTGTTTTAGGCAACGTTAATAACGTTAAAACAAATGTTGGTGATGAAATTAACTTAGATTATCGTAGCTACGTTACTAGTAAAGAATTTGATGAACTATATTGTCCAGTTAATGAAGAATTTGGAGCGTTCTATTTTAAAGAAGAAACAGTCTTCAAATTCTGGAGTCCAATTAGCGATAAAGTGTTCCTAAAATTGGAAAAAAGCGATAACAACTTTGTTCTTTTACCAATGAAAAGAAAAGAAAAAGGTGTTTATAAATTAACAGTTAAAGGTGACCTATTTAACAAAAAGTATAACTATGTTATACATCAAGGTGGCACTAGTAAAGAAATTAGAGATCCATATGGTATAGGAACTTCCTTAAATTCTAAATATTCTGCAGTTATTGATTTATCCGCTTTAAATGTCATTGCTAAAGAAAAGCCTAAATCCGTCATTAATAAAGCTAACGAGGCTATTATTTATGAAATGGATATTAGAGACTTTACCGAAGCAGACAAGAACAATGAAAGCGCTGGAAAATATCTAGGTGTTTTAAATAAGATTGACTATTTAAAGAATTTAGGAGTCACTCACGTTCAACTTCTTCCAGTCCATGATTTCTTTGGAGTGGATGATATTGAAGTTGACCATTATAACTGGGGATATAATCCAACAAGCTATTTCTCTTTAGAAGGGAGTTATTCTAATTATCCTGAAGACCCTTTAGCGAGATTATTAGAATTTAAAAAGTTAGTTGCCGAATTACATAAAAATGATATCAGAGTTATTCTTGATGTGGTTTATAACCACATTTACGAATATCAAAATAGTGATTTCCATAAGAATTTACCAAATTATTACTTTAGAAGACTTGGCAAAAAAATCTCTGAAGGTAGTGGATGCGGTAACGATATTGCTAGCGAAAGAAGCATGGTCAGAAAGCATATTTTAGACTCCTTAAAATATTTCACTGAAACATTTGATTTAGATGGATATCGTTTTGATTTACTTGGCTTAATTGATTTAGAAACTGCTAAAGAGGCTGTTAAGGTTGTGAAATCTATTAAACCTGACGCTTTGATGTATGGAGAAGGTTGGGATATGATGACTGGCCTATCTAAAGATAAGAAGTGTTGCAGCGATAACGCGCATCAAATTCCAGAGATGGGATTCTTTAATGATCAATTCCGTGATGTCATTAAAGGTGGAACCTTTGATAAATATTCCAAAGGCTTCATCATGAATGAATTTTATAAAGATGATTTAAACAATGTTTTATGTGCTTGTTTATTAAAGAATCGATATGATAATGCTTCTCAATCTATTAACTATGTTGAGTGTCATGATAATCAAACTTTATTTGATAAAATTTCTTATTTCTCCGATAATGATGAACTTAACCTTCAAAGAGTTAAATTTGCTAATGCCATGACTTTACTTTCTGTTGGCGTTCCATTTATCCATATGGGTCAAGAAATCGGCCTATCAAAATGTATGCTTGATAATACTTATAACGTTCCAAAAGTGAATAATATGGACTGGGATTTAGTGGAATCGCGTCAAGAAATGGTTAAATTTATGAAAGAGTTAATTAAAGTTAGAAAAACTCTTCCATTATTTAAAGCTAATTCCGCTAGCGAGTTAGAAAATGTTTATATTGATTATTTAGATAATGGGCTAGTAACTATTACCGTTACTGAAGAAAAATTATTATTACCTGGCTTTAAAGAAGGCTTAATTATCATCAATCCAAGCGAGGAAGTGAAAACTTTAGAATTAAAAGATTATTATCAAGTATTCTTTGGCTGTAACGGCATTGTAGAAGATGAATCCTACGCTAAAAATTTCACTTCTGCAGATTTATCGGTCTCTATTTTAGGATTAAAATAATGTGGCATATTTTAAGAGCAGTTTTATTATCATCAATTAGAATTATCTGGGGGTATTTTTCTTGGATGATTTCTTATTCAAGAAAAAACTGCAAAACCCCAATTGAAAAAAGATATAAAAAAGCTAGAAAACTTATTTTAAAAGTTAATCACAATTTAAAGCTTGATGTTTTAGTCGAAGGAAAAGAAAATATTCCAGAAGAAACATGTTGTTTTTATTCAAACCACATGGGAGCGGCAGACCCGTTACTTTATTTTGCTGCTTTAGATAAGCCAACAACGTTTGTTGCTAAAAAGGAAGTTAAAAACTTACCTTTTGTTGGTAAAGTCTTTAAATCGATCAAAGGACAATTTTTAGATCGCGCTGATTTAAAACAGTCTTTAAGGGTGATGATGCGCGTACAAGAATCCTTAGCTAAAAAGGAAATTAACTGGGTCATTTTCCCAGAAGGAAAAAGAACTAAAGACCATATGGAAAATATACTTCCTTTCCATCATGGTACCTTTAGAGCGGCTATGAAGGCTAAAGTTCCTCTAGTTCCTACTGTGGTATTTGGTAGTTTTAGAATTTTACATACAAATCATAATTTCAAAAGATATCCTACATATATTAAATTCTTAAAGCCAATTTACCCTAGTGAATATGAAGGAAAATCTACTGAAGAAATCGCAAAAGAAATTCAATCAAGAGTGCAAGCAGAATTAACTTTTGAAACAAGAAAAATCGACCACAAGAGAATGGTCGAACTTCGTGATTCATATTATCGATTCAATCGAATCTATTAAAATTTCTTTCTTAATCCCTTTGGATAATAATTTTTGATTACTTGACCGTCAGTTTTAGCAATATCAACTGCGGTCTTTTTATATGTTAATAAAACGTAACCTTTATATGGATTAATTTTATTTAACTGTTCACCATATAAATATTTCTTTAATTCTTCTAAAGTAAGTTCGATTTTATCGAAACTATCTTTAGGGTTACTTCTAGCGTAGTGAAGGTCATATTTAAAGATCTCTTTTTTAAATTCTCCAACTTTCACCCCATATCGATAAATATTAAAGCCTTTTAGATCTAGTCCGTTATTAACCGCAAATAAATAATCGTTTACTTTTTTAACGTCTTTATCTCCTTTTACGTACTGAGGGAATTTATTTATATGATTAAAATCATTAGTTTTAGAAGAACCTGGTTTTTTAAATTGGACGATATATTGACCTTCTCCTGAAAAATGAGACGGCATTAATATAATTCCGATATCTTTAATATAAAAGCATTTATTTGAAGGCATATTAACTAGTTCAGCGTCGCTATTAGATAATAAATATCTAGCGACATCTTCATCTTCTTCTTTAGAATAGCTACAAGTGGAATAAGATAATGTGCCTCCAGGTTTAAGCATATAATAGGCAATTAGAATCAATTCTTTTTGAATTTCTTGATATTTATAAACTTTGTTTATACTCCAATCATTTATCATCGCGTCACTTTTTCTAAACATCCCGCTTCCAGAACAAGGCGCGTCTAAAATGATCTTGTCGAAGGTATTTTCATATTTAAGATAAATTTTACTTAAATCGTTATTAGCGATAATCACATTGCCAATTCCTAATCTTTCTAAATTATTAGATAATAAGCCACATCTAGAAAAAGATAAGTCATTAGAAATAATTAATCCTTTATCGTTCATTTTAAAAGATGCTTGAATAGATTTTCCTCCAGGAGCGGCACACATATCTAGCACTAAATCATTTTCTTTAAATTCAATTAAAGAAGAGACAACCATCGCACTTGGTTCTTGTAAGTAATAATAGCCAAGCTCATGATAAATATGTTTTCCAAGTTCATAGGTTTCTTTATCATAGATAAAAGCATGCTTCACAATTGGATGAGGTGTCACTAAAGGAAATTCTTTTAAAAATTCCTCATCACTAATTTTATTAGTGTTTAATAAAACTGCGTGTTCGCTTTTTTTGTTTAAAGAATTAAGTAATAACTCTGCTTCATTTTCACCAATAGAATTAATTAAATGCTCTTTAAAAGTCATGACGATATTATAAAGCAAGAAATATATATTTCAAAAATAAATGTATATAAATACATTATTTGTGATAACATATTAACGAGGTATATAACATATGAGAATGGTAGATTTAATCATTAAAAAAAGAGATGGTCATGAATTAACTGATGAAGAAATTAAGTTCTGGATTGATGGCTACGTAAAAGGAGAAATTCCTGATTATCAATCTAGTGCGATGAATATGGCTATTTTCTTTAAAGGAATGACTAAAAGAGAAATTGCCACTTTAACTGACTATATGGAACATAGTGGTGAAGTTATTGATTTAAGTGAAATCGAAGGTATTAAAGTTGATAAACACTCTACAGGTGGAGTTGGTGATAAAACTTCTTTAGTTTTAGGACCAATGGTCGCTGCAGTTGGAGGAAAAGTCGCTAAAATGTCTGGCCGTGGCTTAGGTCATACTGGCGGTACTTTAGATAAATTAGAATCTATCCCAGGATTAATTATTGCTAAAAGCAAAGAACAAATGGTGGAGCAAGTTAATCGCATTGGCTTAGCGATTGTTGGTCAAACTAGCACCTTAGTTCCTGCTGATAAAAAATTATACGCTCTTAGAGATGTTACCGGAACTGTCGAATCTATCCCATTAATCGCTGCTAGTGTAATGTCGAAAAAACTCGCTAGTGGAACCGATGTTATCCTTTTAGACGTCACCGTTGGAGAAGGAGCATTCATGAAGAACATGGATCAAGCTAGAGAACTAGCTAAAACCATGGTCGGTATTGGTAAGTCTTTAAATAGAGACACAGTCGCCGTATTAAGTGATATGAGTGAGCCTTTAGGATTTGCCGTAGGCAATTCCTTAGAAGTTAAAGAAGCGATTGATTCTTTACACGATAAAGGACCAAAAGATTTGATGGAATTATGCTATACCTCTGGTAGTATCATGCTTGTTCAAGCAGAAGTCTGCAAGAGCATTGAAGAAGCCCGCAAGAAACTCCATGAAGTTATTGAAAATGGAGAAGCTTTTGAAAAATTCTGCTTAATGGTAGAAGCTCAAGGCGGAGATGTTAGTTATATTAGACATCCTGAAAAATTTGAAATTAGCAAAAATATTGTTGAAATTAGAAGCGAAAGAGATGGCTATATCAAAGAGATCAATGCTTTAGAAATTGGTATCAGTGC
>CAMUVS010000031.1 GCA_947164155.1 uncultured Caryophanales bacterium
ATCAGCATAACAAAGCCAACTCCTAGTCCATAAGTTCCAAAAGCGTACCAGTCCCAGCCCTCTACATTTCCATAATCATTATTAGCAGCTAAGCAAATGATATAGATTGTGCCATATGTTCCAGAAGGAATCATAGAGAATAAATTCCATTTAAGTTTGAGATCTACTTTTGGTTCTATAAATATAAAGGTGAAAATTGAGACGACTGGAATAAATAAGTGCATATATAAATTAGCGCCTAAAAAGACATTAAATATACCCATAAGTGGCGCTAAATACCCCATGACTGTTAAGAAAGTTAAAGTTAAACAAGTAGTGGAAACTAGTTTTAAAACTACAACCCAAGTTGGATATCTATTTTTAAATAATAAATATATAAGAGATATAAAAGCGCTTATTCCAATAAAGATATTGCTTTGAACAGTAAAATATTTTAAAGCGTGCAATTTTGAACCTTTAACAAAGCCATCACTAGTGGTGATCATCAAATAAATAGAGATCGCTACTAGAACCACTAATAAAAAGTTAAAAAATAGATTTAAATTCTTTTTCCTAATATTCATTACTTAATAATTTTATATCAATAATATCTTTAATTTGAATAGAATCTCGATTTATAAAAACAATTTTCTTTTCTACTTTATCTATTTGTTTTATTGTGCCTTTATAAATTAGATATTTCTTTTTATTCCTAGAATAATATTTTATTTCAATAACATTTCCTTTATTTAATTGGTGGAGTTTTTCTTCTAATTCATCTTTTTTATCTTTGGCAAGAATTATTTTCTCTTCTTTGTATTCTTGAGATTCTTCTATAGCTTCGCTATAACCAACAAGTGCAGCAAAAGGAGCAAACTGTGCTGCTCGATTTTCTAAACTCATCTGCGGATGATTTTTACTAATGTGATGAGAAAGATTAATAATGTCGTCGTATTTACCCATTAGGCTTTATGACCACCGATTTGAGCATTTCTTTCTCTAGTGGTCCCTCCTTCCTCAAAATCTCGACCTTTTAAAACTTTATTTTTGCCGTATTTCCTTTTAATAGTGTTTATTGTTTGCTGTAATTTATTTTCTTCTTCAAGTTGAACTTTGAGCTTTTCTTTCTTTTTTTCAAGTTCATCATAATCGATAAATAAATTGAGCTGTTCGTAATCTCTTTCAAACTTCTTAATTTCATTGATTTTGATAACCCTAGTTGCCGCTATATACATTCTTCTAACATGAAGCTTTTTATTTATTAATTTATTAAATAATTTGACGGAAGCTGCCTCAATTAAAGTAGTGGAGTTAGTAAATTGACCAATATTTATTGAACTATGATTACCTTTTGGGACATCTCTACCATACCAATCTTTTTCTAAAGTGATATTATCTTGAGTTAAATCCTTAACATCATATCCAATTGAAATCGCGATTTGATCAGTTAAAAGTCCTTTCGCGGACATATCTAAAGATAGAGATTCCGCCATTTCTTTAATGATTAAAAGTGCCTTTTCATATTCATAAGGTCCTGGTAGAACTTGTCCCACTGATAAAGAATTATTTTCAGGCTCATAAGATTTTATTTTATCCATCGTAACTGGTTCATATCCCCAGGCATGATCAATTAATAGTTCAGCGTTAATTCCAAATTCTTCGTATAACACATCTTCATTTATTAATGATTGTCTAGCAATATCACCCATAGTGAATAGACCAAGATTATATAATCTTTTAGTTAAACCCCGACCCACTCTCCAAAAATCAGTTAAAGGAAGATGGTCCCAAAGGAGTTTACGATAACTCATCTCATCTAGAGAAGCAATTCTTACTCCATCTTCATTTTCTTTAGCGTGTTTCGCTAATATATCCATCGCGACTTTACACAAATATAAATTGTCACCAACTCCTGCAGTCGCAGTGATGCCAGTTTTTTCATACACCTCTTTAATTAACATAGAAGCGATTTGACTAGCGTTCTTTTTATAAGTCTTTAAATATTTAGTGACATCAATAAATACTTCATCAATAGAATAGACGTGTATATCTTCACTATCGATATATTTAAGATATATTTTATATATCTCCACACTTCTAGCGATGTATTTTGCCATTTGAGGAGGAGCAATAATAAAATCTAACTCTAAAGATGAATTTCTTTTTAGTTCATCATCATCAAATGATTTAGCAATAAATTTGTGATGAGGTGCTTTTTTAATTCTTTGGTAATTAATCTTTTTAATTGCTTCTTTTGCTTCGAAAAGTCGACATCTTCCAGGAATGCCGTATTGTTTTAAAGAAGGAGAAACCGCTAAACAAATAGTTTTATCAGTTCTAGTTGGGTCTGCGACCACTAAATTAGTCTTTAAAGGATCTAAGTTTCTTTCTCTACATTCTACGGACGCATAAAAAGATTTTAAATCGATTGCGATGTATTGCTTTTTACTTTCAGACATAGGAATATTTTATAAAAAAATCACCTTCTTTAGAAGATGATTTTCATTAATTTATTTAAATACTATTTAAATGTTCCTTCAGGATAGCAGCGGTGCATGGTCTTTTCAATAGCCTCTTTTAATCCGCCTCTACCAATATGAAGTTCTTCTGCCACTTTATCAAGAACTTCAGGTTCGATACAGCTAGCGGTGTCGCTACACATAATCTCTTTCATGACCAAGCCGAGATTTAAGCCAGGTTCATTGCCTTGTTTCTTTTCGGCTTTAGCAACCATATTACCACCCATCTTACACATCCATTTGGCTGGGTGAATAATCTTTCTTGGTTTTGGTAAGACTGCTCCTGTCATGGTGTTTAACATAAAATCAAATGATTTGTTTTCGTCGCCAACTGGATATCTTTCTCCGTCCTTACCGTATTCAATTGCCCCAATAGCGGCTTCTGCGATATGTTCAACAGCAATCATAGTGGTTTTCCCTTTAGGGAAGAAAATGCGTTTATGACCATTGGCGTATCTATCTAAGAAGACAGATTTCCAAATTGGCATTCTTTCTGGCATCACTCCAAAGATGTATGGGAATTCAAGAATAACGACTTCCATCTTTTTCTTTTGTTCATTTAATAATTTAGCTTGTTCCACTCGACATCTAATATATGGGTGTTTTTCTGCTAATTTTAATTCTGGATTTCTTCTTGCAAAATAAGCGAAGTAAGAATTAAAACATGCTGCCTTTTTAATACCTGCTCTTTCAGCGGCTCTAAAGCATTTTGCACATTCCACAACTAATCTTCGATGAAAATATTCATAGGCAGGAGCTTTAGGAGTTTCTCGATCATCTGGCCCAACAGAATAAATCATATAGTCGTAGCCCTTCATCATCTCGACTAACTTATCTTCATCAGTTTCAAATAAATCAGTAAATCTCACATCAACTTCTTTTGGATACCAGCCTTCTAAATTGACATCGTTTAAAGAGATAGAGCCGACTTCGTATCCTTTTTTGAGGGCCAACATAGTGGTGTAGTAACCTAAAAAACCAGTTCCCCCAAGAATTAATAGTTTCTTTTTCATATCTATATCCTCTTAGTGATAATTATTGCATTATTTATAATTCTTAACTACTCAAAATTAAATATATTTTGATGTATACTAATAATAATCTAATTATGGCTCCTAAATTATATATATTTGATTTAGATGGTACTTTAGTAAATACCGTAAAAGATTTAAATAGAGGTATTAACTACGCTTTGAATAAGAATGGTTATCCTAGTAAAAGTATAGCCCATACCTCTAGAGCGATTGGTAACGGCATTTTTAAAACATTTTTAAGAAGCTTGCCAATAGAAGATTTAGAAGTAGCCAAACAATGTTTAATAGATTTTAGAGACTATTATTCCAAACATTATTTAGATTATTCTTACCGTTATAAAGGAATGTTAACAACTTTAAGAATACTTAAAAAAGAGGGACATCTTTTAGCGGTCGCTACTAATAAGTTAGATAAAATTGCGATTAATCTAGTAAATACTTTATATCCAAATATATTCGATATGATTCTTGGAGATGATGGGGTTAGCCCAATTAAACCAGATCCATCAATGATTAATAAAATTATTAATACTTTAAAAGTAAATAAAACAGATACAGTTTATATCGGTGATAGTGAAGTGGATATCTTGTCCGCTAGTAATGCAGAAATAAAATTGATACTTGTAGACTATGGTTTTCATAGAAATGAAGATTTTCTCGCTAATAAGGCTGGTATACATATCAGTAAACCAAGTGAGCTACTAAATATAAACTTATAGTTTATCAGCAAAAATAAAACCCTTGATTGCTCAAGGGATTTTTATTAGTGGCGGAGTAGGAGAGACTCGAACTCTCGCACCAGTTGCCCGATCTACTTCCTTAGCAGGGAAGCCCCTTCACCAACTTGGGTACTACTCCAGTTCTTGTGAACGCTACATATCATAACACATTTAATACTTTTTATTAAATATATAATTTATTTTTTGATTTTTAAGGGCTAAATTTTCCTTTATCGGCAAATAAAATTCATATCAGTTGCATATTGCCGTTAAAGAGCCTATATTATAACCAGAGGTGTATAAATATGAAATATATGTCAGTCGCTGAAACTGCCAAAAAATGGAAGCTTTCTGAAAGAAGTATCCGTAATTATTGTGCAGAAGGCAAAGTTGAAGGTGCTTTTTTAACTGGAAAAACATGGAATATTCCTAGTGATGCTAAAAAACCTGTTAACAATGTTAAAAAAGAAGAAACTATTTCGCCTGTAGACGAAGTTAATGAATTAGTTAGTAAAGCTCAAGTGGCGTTAAAAGAATTTTCTAATTTCTCGCAAGATCAAATCGATTATATTGTTGCAAAAATGTCTGTTAGTGGATTAGACCATCATGGCACTCTTGCTCAAGCTGCAATTGAAGAAACTAAAAGAGGGGTTTTTGAAGATAAAGCAACTAAGAACTTATTCGCTTGCGAATATGTTGTAAATAACATGCGTCATTTAAAGACTGTTGGTGTTATTTCCGAAGATCCTGTTACTGGAATTACAGAAATTGCTGAACCAATTGGTGTTATCTGTGGAATTACTCCTGTTACTAACCCTACTAGTACAGTAATCTTTAAATCCTTAATTTGTATTAAAACAAGGAATCCAATTATTTTTGCTTTCCATCCAAGCGCTCAACAATGTTCTAAGCAAGCTGCGATTATTATGAGAGATGCCGCTATTGCTGCTGGAGCTCCTGAAAACTGTATTCAATGGATTGAACATCCAAGTATGGAAGCTACAAGCGCTTTAATGAATCACCCAGGAGTAGCCACTATTTTAGCAACTGGTGGTAACGCTATGGTTAAAGCAGCTTATAGCTGCGGGAAACCTGCTATGGGTGTTGGCGCAGGCAATGTACCTGCTTATATGCATAAGTCTTGTAACGTTGAACAAGCAGTTAATGATATCGTTTTATCTAAATCATTTGATAACGGAATGATTTGTGCTTCTGAACAAGCAGCGATTATCGATAAAGAAATTTATAAAGAAGCCATTGAATTATTCAAAAGATTCAAGGTTTACTTTGTAAACGAAGAAGAAAAGAAGAAATTATCTAGATATATGTTTGGCTACGCTGTTGGAGATGAAGGGGTGGAAGGTGCAAAACTTAACCCTGATATCGTTGGTAAACCAGCCTGGTGGATTGCTGAACAAGCCGGCTTTAGCGTTCCAAAGGATACATCTGTTATTGGTGTGGAATGTAAAGTTGTGGGACCAAGTGAACCAATTAGTAGAGAAAAATTATCTCCAGTATTAGCGTTCTTTAAAGTTAATTCAGAAGATGAAGGCATTGAAAGAGCAGCGCAAATGGTAGCCTTTAACGGTTTAGGCCATAGTGCTGCAATCCACTGCGCTGAACAATCATTAGCAGATAAATTTGGCGATAAAGTTTTAGCCATGAGAATTATTTGGAATTCTCCAGCCACCTTTGGTGGAATTGGTAATGTTTATAACTCATTCCTACCATCATTAACATTAGGTTGTGGAAGTTATGGTAGAAACTCTATCGGAGGTAATGTCTCCGCGGTTAATTTAATCAACATTAAGAAAGTTGGTAAAAGGAGAAACACTGTGCAATGGTTTAAAGTCCCTCGCAAAATTTATTTTGAGAGAAATTCAATTCAATATTTAAAATCCTGTAAAGACATGGAAAAAGTCTTTATTGTTACTGATACCTCTATGGTGGAATTTGGCTTCTTTAAAAAGATTGCTGAACAAATTAATAGTAGACGTAACAAAGTTACAATGCAGCTTTTCTGCGATGTGGAACCAGATCCAGATATCGAGACAGTTCGTAAGGGAGCTGAACAAATGAAAATCTTCCTACCAGACACCATTATCGCATTAGGTGGTGGTTCGGTTATGGATGCTGCTAAAGGAATGTGGTTATTCTATGAACATCCAGAAGTGAACTTTGATGATTTAAAACAAAAGTTCATGGATATTAGAAAAAGAGCCTTCAAATATCCAGAATTAGGTAATAGAAGTAGACTCATTTGTATCCCAACTACCTCCGGAACCGGTAGTGAAGTCACTCCATTCGCGGTTATTTCCGATAAGAAGAATAACAAAAAATATCCTTTAACCGATTATTCTTTAACTCCAACAATCGCTATTGTTGATCCAGAATTTACTACTAACTTACCACCTCGCCCAACCGCGATGACTGGTATGGACGTACTTACTCACGCGATTGAAGCTTATGTTTCAGTTATGGCTAGTGACTATACGGACGGCTTAGCTCTAAAGGCTATTCAATTAGTCTTTGAATATTTACCAAGATGTGTCAAAGACGGACAACACGATTTAGAAGCTAGAGAAAAGATGCATAACGCCGCGACTATTGCTGGTATGGCATTTGCTAATGCATTCTTAGGAATGACTCACTCTATGGCCCATAAAGTTGGAGCAGAATTCCATACAGTACACGGTTTAGCCTGTTCGATCTTACTCCCACATGTCATTAGATATAACGGACAAGTGCCTACTAAACTTAGTGTCTGGCCAAAATATAACCATTATTGCGCTGATAAGAAATATCAAGATATCGCTAAACTCCTTGGCTTAAAGGCTGATACCCCAGAACAAGGTGTTGAGTCTTTAGCAAAGGCTTGTGAAGATTTAGCGAAAGATATTGGTTTAGCCACTTGCTTTAAAGATACCGGCATTGATAAAGATAACTTCTACAGCCATATTGACCGCATTGCCGTATTAGCCTTTGAAGATCAATGTTCTCCATGTAACCCAAGAGTCCCTCTTGTGGAAGACATGAAAGTGATTCTAAAAGAAGCTTACGAAGGCAAATAGAAAATTAAATCCCCTTAGGCTTTAATTCTAAAGGGATTTTCTTTATAATGAAGCATATGAAAACATTACTTAAAAACGCCAAAATATTATCAATGAAAGATGACCAAATTAGAGAAGGTCATATTGTGATTACAGATAATCGAATTAGTGAGATTGGTCCTCAAGTGGATGTTAACGCTAAATACGATAAAGTTATCGACTGTGAAGGCAATTTATTAATGCCTGGATTTAAAGATGCTCACACTCATAGTGCGATGACATTTTTACGCAGTAAAGCTGATGATTCTAAGCTTCAAGATTGGTTATTTAATGAAATCTTCCCTAGAGAAGCTAATTTATATAAAGGCTGTGTCTATGAACTTGGTAAAGTGGCTTTACTAGAGTATCTAACTAGCGGCATTACCGGAGTGATTGATCAATATTTCTTCCCTGAAGAATTTGAAAAAGCCTGTAAAGAGTATGGCTTTAGATGTGTCAATTTAATCATGTATGATCCAGATAGCAGAGATAAAAACACCTGCTTAGAGTTAATTAAATGTAACGAAGATAAAAATAGCCTAGTTAAGGCGGTTATTGGTTTACATAGTGAATACACTCCAACAGATGAGATGTTTAAAACCACTAAAGAATTATTAGATGAGACTAATTTACCTTTCTATACCCACTTAAGTGAAACCGCACAAGAAGTTGATGAATGTTTATCTAGAAGAAATGTTAGACCAATGAAGTTTTTTGACGATTTACATTTCTTTGATAAAGGTGGAGCGATATTCCACGGCGTTTATCTAGATGATAATGATATGGAAATCATCAAAAAGAGAAATGTTGTTGTAGTTTCTAATCCTGCCAGTAATATGAAACTCGCTAGTGGAGTAGCGGAAATTAAAAAGTTATTATCTAAAGGAATAACTGTCGCTTTAGGTACAGACGGACCAGCGAGTAACAATGCGCTTGATATGTTTAGAGAAATGTATCTTGTCACAGGTTTACAAAAACTACTCCTAAAAGATCCTGTTTCTATTCCAGCTTATGAAGTTTTAAAAATGGCAACAGTGAACGGGGCCAAGGCCATGAATTTAATTGATGGGGATACTTTAGAAGTAGGTAAACTTGCTGATATTATTATGATCGATTTATCTAGACCTAGTATGCAGCCTATTAACAATATTGTTAATAATATTGTCTATGCAGGAAGCAAAGACTGTGTGAAGATGACAATGATTAACGGCAAAGTCTTATATTACAATAATGAATTCTTTGTTGGTGAAAATATAAAAGAACTCTATATAAGAGCGCAAAAAATAACTGATGAATTATCAGTCATTAAGAAGTAATTCAACTAAGGATTTATCACTTAATAAATTATCTAATTGTGCCTTGCTAGAAATAACAAGGTCTTTTGTTTTATTGTGATATAGATTAATGATGTGGTCTTCATAAGTCTCTTCTTTACTATAATCAACACTTTGATTAGACAAAGATTCTTCAATTAAAGTCATCATTAATCTTCTTAAATATAAATAAAAACTAGATTCTAACCAATATAAGTAGGTAGTGGACTTAGAATATTTTTTGCTCTTTTTGAATTTGATATACCACTTTAAGCCGTCTTCTGGGGTGTGCCATAAATCGACGAAAGCGTAATCGGTTTTTAAATCTTTATTTAAATAGTTATTCGCATCATCCTCAATAATTTCAATCTTATTTTTATTTGGGAAATAATCTAAAAGATTATCTTTAAATAATTTTATAATGTTTTTATCGTTTTCAATCACTTTGATATGGCTAACTTCTTTTTTATTAGAAATCATAAAAGGAAGATAACCTAACCCTAGACCAAAAACAGTAACTGTGCCTTTAATTTCCTTAACTGCTTTTTCCATTGTTTCTATTTCATTTGGAGTAATATTCATCCAAGTGACGCCTTGATAGTTTAAAGTTAAAAATGGAAATTTGTTTTTAAAATAGCCAAGTGAATTAATCTCGATGTATTTATCGCTAGACATATCTAGATAGGCAAAAAGTTCATAAGGTTCGTAGTGGTCTAATTTTAATTCATACTTATTTAATTTAACTGGCTTAGCTTTTATTAGTTGATAATATGGGTTAGTTAAGTATTTTGTTTCATCTAATTCATGTATCACACCAGCGATATATTTATTAAAGATTTCTTCATTATCTTCAAAAGATAAATCAATGTCTAAATAATCACTGATTTTAGAAATAAACACTTTGTGTTTATCGCTTTTAAATTTACTACTTAATAAATCAATTTCTTTTTTAGAAGTAATATCTAAATTTGAAAAGATGTTACCTAATAAATCGGAGATTGATAGGTTAAGTTCGTGTTTATCAATTAGTTCGCTTAGATACTCGTTAAGTTCTTTATCTTTTATAAATTTCATACATTCATTCTATATTTTTATTTCCATTTTTCAAAATTATTGTATAATTTTAGCAATTATGGCAACTAAAAAAGGTTTGTGTCCATATTGTGTAACTCATAGAGTGGAGCGTCGTATATTCCCAGTTAATCCTGAAGCCTCGACTTGTTTTTGCCCTACCTGTATGAAAGAAGTGGAGCCAAAAGTCGCAATCGATGGCTACACTGAATTAATTAGTAAAATGCTTTTAAAAGCGGATAACACATTATTTGTGACTTGCGATCCAGTTTTAGCGTATTCTCAATACGCAGAAGTGATCGAACTTGAACCAAAAGAAGCTCACGCTTTATTAGGAAGAATACTTTGTCTTATTTATATGGGTAAAGTTCGTAAGTCTTATTTACAAGAAGCTTATACTTTACTTGAAAATACGACATATGAAGGCTGTGATATTGAAGAGTTTATTTTCTTTTTAAAGAAAATCAATTTTGCCTTAGATGAATATGAATTATCTGTTCAAAGAAAACTAGTGTTTAAAACATATTTCTTTGATGTGGAATGTTTAAAACTTTTCTGGCTGTATCTCCATGAAATTATCAAGATGAAAGAATTAATTCTTTCGATTGTTAAAGATATTAAAAAAGACCACAAAAATAGTCAATGTGAAATTATGGCTAATATGCTTGAACATAACATCGATGAAAAGAAAAGAATTCTTCATGCAGATACTTATATTTGTGATGGCAATGCTTATTGCTATGTCAAAACTGTTAATGACAAAGTTATTATTGATAACTCCCCTAAAAAGAAAATTAACACTCATTTAAATAGATATCGTTTGTCTTCTTTAAGTGAAGATGATAAACATAAACGTTACATCAAAGACGAAATCTTTAAAGACTACACTAAAATTGTGAAATCACAAAAGGCGGCAGTAGTGTTTACAGTTATTTTCTATTTATTAATGTGTGGATGTGGAGCCGCGATATATCCATTTATGAATAATAAAATTATTTTCTATTCTTTAATTGGCGCTACTGGATTATTCCTTCTTTTAGGAACAATCCTATTAATCTTAAGTATTTCTTGGAAAGTGACTTTAAAGAAAAGAAGACTACGAATCGATTAGGATGCGTAGCCATTTATCTTTAGATAAGTTAATAATTTCTTAAGAGCTTTGCCGCGGTGAGATACCCGGTTTTTTTCTTCTTCGCTTAATGAAGCATAGCTCTTGTTTAATTCATCACATATAAATATTGGATCATAACCAAATCCAGTATCTCCATCGGGCTCTAGTCCGATTCTTCCAGGAACTATTCCTTCAAATAATAGTGGTTTGTTTTCAACGTTAACTAGAACAATATCGCAAATAAATCTTGCAGAGCGGTCTTTATTTTCTAATTCTTTAAATAACACTTTAAACGCTTCTTTATGACCCCCACATTCTTTAGCAAATCTCGCGGAATATAGACCAGGCTTATTGTTTAAGGCTAAAACTTCTAATCCAGAATCATCAGCAATGATTGGCATCTTGCTTACTTGTTGTAGGGCTTTAGCTTTAATTAAAGCGTTTTCATAATAGTTTTTCCCGTATTCAATAACTTCACCAATATCGATATTTAAATCTTTCATCCCGTAAACAGTGATGTGATGCGGAGATAAAATTTCTCTAATTTCTTTTAATTTATGGGCGTTATTGGTCGCTACTAGTAGTTCAAAGTTCATATATTTATATTTTATATAAGGATAATAATATAGCAACTATTTTAAAAATATTAGCACTCATACTTGACGAGTGCCAAAATTAGACTATAATATAATTAGCACTTGAGGATTGAGAGTGCTAAAAGGAGGTCACAAATTATGAACAATATGCCAGGTATGGAAGATTATTCCCAAGATGAAAATATCTTAGAAAAATTTGGTCGAGATGTGACTAAAGCTGCCAAAGAAGGAAAAATAGATCCTGTCATTGGTAGAGATGAAGAAATTCATCAAATCATCGAAGTATTAAGTAGAAAAAATAAAAACAATGTTATTTTAATTGGCGAGCCAGGTGTTGGTAAAACCGCGATTATTGAAGGCTTAGCTTTAAGAATTGTCAAAGATGATGTCCCTACTAGTTTAAAAAATAAAATGATTTATGAACTAGATATGGGGGCGTTAGTAGCAGGGGCTAAATATCGTGGCGAATTTGAGGAGAGACTTAAAGCTGTTCTTAATAAAATTAAGAACTCTGAAGGACAAATCATTCTCTTTATTGATGAAATTCATTTAATTGTTGGCGCTGGTCAAACTGAAGGAGCGCTAGATGCTTCTAATATGCTTAAACCAATGCTTGCTAGAGGAGAAATCGACTGTATTGGTGCAACGACTTTAAAAGAGTATCGTCTTTACATTGAAAAAGACCGCGCTCTAGAAAGACGTTTCCAACAAGTTTTAGTTAATGAGCCTTCAGTAGAAGATAGTATTTCTATCCTTCGTGGACTTAAAGAAAAATTTGAAACCCATCACGGGGTGAAAATCACTGATAATGCGATTGTTGCAGCAGTGTCTTTAAGTAATCGATATATCACAAGTCGATATCTACCAGATAAGGCCATTGATTTAATCGATCAAGCTTGTGCCTCAATCAGAGTGGAACTTGAATCGACCCCAATCGAACTAGATGAACTAGGAAGAAAAATCAAACAATTGGAGATTGAAAAATTCGCTTTAGAAAAAGAAAGCGATGAATCTTCTAAAAAGAGATTAGAAAAGATTAATTCTAATCTTGAGTCACTGAAAAAAGAGCAAGAAGAGATGAACTCTAAGTGGCTTAAAGAAAAAGAAGTTAATCTTAAGATTAAAGAGCAAAAAACTGCTTTAGATAAATTAAGATTTGATTTAGATAACGCTTTTTATAACGCGGATTATGAAAAAGCTAGTAAACTCCAATATAAAGATATTCCTGAGTTAGAGAAAAAGATTAAGGAATTAGAAGAAAATAATAAAGATAAAAAGATTCTTTCTGAAGTCGTGACTGAAGAAGAGATCGCTAAAATTGTTTCTAAAATCACTAATATTCCTCTAAGTAAGATCTCGCAAGGCGAAAAAGAAAAAGTGATGCATCTAGAAGAGCAACTTAGAAAAAGAGTAATCGGTCAAGATGAGGCACTTAAACTTGTTAGTGATGCGATTATCCGTCAAAGAGCGGGCATTAAAGATCAAAATCGACCAATTGGTTCATTTATGTTTCTTGGCCCTACTGGAGTTGGTAAAACTGAAGTTGCACGAAGTTTAGCAGAACTCTTATTTGATAGTGAAACCCATATGGTCAGAATTGACATGAGTGAATATATGGAAAAATAGTCGACCTCTAGATTAATTGGTGCCCCACCAGGATATGTGGGCTATGAAGAAGGTGGACAATTAACCGAGAAAGTCAGAAGAAACCCATACTCTATTGTTTTGTTCGATGAAATCGAAAAAGCACATCCTGAAGTCTTTAATTTATTACTTCAAATTCTCGATGATGGTCGATTAACTGATTCTCAAGGAAGAGTAGTAGACTTTAAAAACACAATCATTATTATGACAAGTAACCTTGGTAGTGAATATCTACTTAATGGTAAAAGAAAAGAAGTCGATACTTTAATTCATCAAACCTTTAAACCAGAATTCTTAAATCGTATTGATGAGATTATCTACTTCAATCCACTTACTAAGGATAATCAATATAAGATTGTGGAGAAACTCTTAAATGTTCTTAATAACCGATTAAAGGAAAACTATTATTCCTTTGAATTCTCTGACAAAGTTAAACAATATATCTTAGATAGTGCCTATTCTCCAACTTTTGGAGCTAGACCACTTAAAAGATTTATTCAAAACAATGTTGAGACTTTAATCGCGAAAGAAATTATTCAAGGTAATATCTCTACTAAATACAAATACTTACTCGATTATCAAGATGATAAATTAGTCATTTCTAAGATGTAAGTTTAAGGTGGTGATAAAATCATCACCTTTTTTCTTATATTGGTCTATAATATTTCACATGTATAAAGAAAAGTTTGTTGTTCAAAAAGATGAAGTTGACGCATTTGGAGAAATTAAAATCTCTAAATTGATGTGGCATATGCAAAATGTCGCTGGGGAACATGCGATTAAACTGAAAATCGACCGCGATATCTTAATGAAAGATAATAACATTTGGGTTGTGGTGCGTTACGATATGAAAATTAATCGTTTACCAAAGCTCAAAGAGAAATATGTGATTACTACTCATCCAGGAGAAACTAAAGGTTTTATGTTTCCTAGATTTTTCCAAGTTTATGATAAACATGGAAATCTATTAGTGAATATTTCTTCGACTTGGGTTGTGGTGAATTTTGATACTAGAAGAATAATTCTTCGTCCTTTTAAAGATGTTAATTTACCAGTAGAACATGATCCAAATGATTTAGAATTACCTACCAAGATTAATGAAGAGGCCACTAATTTAGTTTGTAAACGCTTAACTAAAGAAAGTGAGTTAGATATTAATATTCATATTAATAACACCTTCTATTATGA
>CAMUVS010000032.1 GCA_947164155.1 uncultured Caryophanales bacterium
TTAGAAAAACCTAAGTTAAAAGACTATATCGAACTAATGAGAAAAAATGTTGCAGCTTTATTAGAAGTTAGTGCTAGTCAAGTCTCTATCAAAGCAGGCACTAATGAAGGGTGCGGAGAAGTTGGTAAAGGTGAGGCTATTGAAGCCATTTCGATGATTATGTTAAAAAAAGTTATTGCTAATGTTAATTAGTAATAAGTATAATTTTGTGTTAAAAATATGGAAATTAAAGAAAGCTTAAAACTTAATATTCAACAAGCATTAAAATCTCTTAATGTTGATTTAGCGTTAGATCAAATTATTATTGAGAATTCTAAAGATCCTGCTCACGGAGATTTTGCAAGTAACGTTGCTATGAAGTCTTGTCGATATTTTGGTAAATCCCCAAAAGAAGTCGCTGAATTAATCGTCAGTAAACTTGATTTATCAAATATTGAAAAGATTGAAATTGCGGGCCCCGGTTTTATTAATTTCTTTATGAAAAATGATTCTTTAAGTGCTTTGGTCAATAAAATTATCATTGAAAACGATAACTATGGACGTGGCGAAAAAAAGAATCAAAAGATTAATGTGGAATTTGTCTCCGCTAATCCAACTGGCGATTTACATGTTGGACACGCTCGAGGAGCGGCTATTGGAGACGCTATTAGTCGTATCTTAACTTTTGATGGATATGATGTAACTAGAGAATACTATATTAATGATGCTGGTAATCAAATTGATCACCTTGGTGAATCATTAATTGAAAGATACAAAGAAATTTTAGGTTTACCATTTGCTCTTCCTGAAGATGGTTATCACGGGGAAGATGTAAAGTTAGTGGCTAAACGCATCTATGATGAATTTGGTCCTGATTTATTATCTAGGTCTGACTATTTTGAATTTTTCAAAGAAAAAGGTATGGAATTCGAATTAGATAAAATCAAAGAAGACCTTAAAAATTACAACATTGTCTTTGACGTCTTCTCTTCTGAGAAGAAGATTAGAGCAGGTGGAGCAGTGGAAAAAGAAATTGAATATCTAAAAGAACATATTTATGAAGATGGCGGAGCGCTTGTTTTAAAAACAACAGACTACTTAGACGATAAAGACCGCGTTATTAGAAAAAGCAATGGTGAATATACCTATTTTATGCCAGACATTGTTTATCACGTTAACAAGATGAGCCGCGGCTTTGACCAATTAATTGATGTACTAGGCGCTGACCATCACGGTTATATAAACCGTATGAAATCTGCTTTAATGATGCACGGATATTCTCCTGATTCCTTACAAGTTGAATTAATTCAAATGGTGAGAATGATGAAAGATGGAGAAGAATTTAAGCTTTCTAAACGTACGGGTAACGGATATACATTACGTGAGTTATGCGAGGATGTTGGGGTAGACGCTGCTAGATATTTCTTCGTGATGAGAAACGCTAGTGGACATTTAGACTTTGATTTAGATTTAGCGGTTAAACAAAGTAGTGATAACCCTGTATATTACGCTCAATATGCTCATGCTAGATTATGTTCGATTCTTTCTAGCGCTGAAGATATCAAAGTTAATGAAACTCCAGTATTAACTATGCCTAGTGAATTAGATTTAGCAAAAACATTATCTAATTTTCCAGATGTCGTTAAAACCGCATCTAAAGAAAGAGCCCCTTATAAAATTACTAACTACATTCATGAAGTCGCAGAAAAAATCCACGCCTTCTATACTGAATGTCGAGTTATAGATCGAGATAACTTAAGCGTTACCTCAAATAGATTAGGCCTATGCCTAGCTTCTAAAATTGTTATGAAAAACGCATTATCTTTAGTGGGTGTATCTGCACCTACAAGAATGTAAGAAAGGAGACATTTATGTCTAAATCTTTAATTGAACATGCTTATGAATTTGTTTCTAAGCACAAGGAATCAGTCAACTTCAAAGAAATCTGGGAGTATGTTAAAAAAGAAGCCGGATTAAGCGAAGAACAAGCAAACGCTAAAGTTGGTCAATTCTTCACCAACATGATGCTTGATGGACGTTTCATTACTCTTGGAGAAAATGAATGGGACTTAAGAGAAAGACATGTCTTTGATAAAGTCCACATCGATATGAGAGACGTCTATAGTGATGTTCAAACTAGCGATGATGATATCGAAGAGAAAGATGAAGAAGAAGAGGAATACAACAAAGTATTCGAAGATGAATCTACTTCTGAAAATGAAGATGAATCAGAAGAAAAGGATGAATTATCCGAAAACTAATTTAGGATTATGTTTGAACAAATTTGGGATTTAATAAAAAAGAATGACTCTATCGTGATTTATGGTCATATAAATCCTGATGGAGATTGCTATGGTTCACAAGTTGGTTTAAAAGAAATCATTCTTGCAAATTTACCGGGTAAACAAGTTTATATTACCGGATCTGGACTTCCTCCATTTTTCGATGTGATTTGTAAAATGGATGAAGTTAGCGATGAGACTATTAAAAATAGTTTAGCAATTATTGTTGATGGCAATGATTTAGCAAGAATGGAAGATTCTAGAATCTTCACCGCCAAAGAATTTGCTAAAATCGACCACCACATCGATACTGGCACCTTTAAAGAAGGACCATTTATTGTTGATGTCGATGCCAATAGTACTTGTGACATTATTACTGGCTTAGTGATTGAAAATAACCTTAAGTTAACTAAATTAGGCGCTAATGCATTATATCTTGGTATTCTTACCGATAGTGCCAGGTTCCAGTTTGTGTCTAATTTCCCTCAAACATTTGAAAGAGCGAAATTTTTATGCGAACATGGCGCTAATCCAAATAAGATTAATCGAGTTTTATCAAAATCTGATGAAATCTCATTAGCAGCTAAAGGTTATGTCATGTCTCACTATAAGAAATCTAAAGAAGGTGTTATTTCTATTGTTTTAGATCGTCACACTTTAAAAGAACTTAATATCTCCGCTAACCATGCCTCTAATTTAATTAATTTATTAGGAAACATTGAAGGTTATCCTATTTGGTGTTCCTTTGCTGAATATGCAGATGGGAGAGTAAGAGCGGAATTTAGAAGTAACGGTCCATTAGTTCAACCAGTCGCTGTTAGTGTTGGTGGAGGTGGACACGCTCACGCAAGTGGAGCGCAACTTCCATCTTTAGATTACAATCAAATTGATGTTATTATTCGTAAGTTAGATCAAGCAATAATAAACTGGAGAAAACAATAATTATGTGGGAAAAAGAATTACATGCTGCTATTGAAGCTGGCCTATTAGCCAAAAAGAAAATCATGGAGATTTACGCCGAGCATTTTGATGTCGAAATTAAAGAAGATAATTCTCCAGTGACTCTTGCTGATAAAAGCGCTGATGAAATAATTAGAATTTATTTACATGAACAGTTCCCTACTCACGCTTTCTTAACTGAAGAAAGTACCGATAATCTCGATAGATTAAAAAATGATTTTGTTTGGATTGTTGACCCAGTTGACGGCACAAAAGATTTTGTGGCTAAAGATGGTGAGTTTACCACTAATATTGCTTTAGCTTATAAACATGAATTAGTAGTGGGTGTAGTTGTTGCTCCTGCTATTGATGAAATCTATTTTGCTTCTAAAGGAAATGGCAGTTATTTCCAAAAAGGAAATGAAAAGCCAGTAAGAATTCACGTTAATGACAAATTAGAAGATTTAACTATGTTAATTAGTGTCTTCCATTTTAATGATGCTGAAAAAGAATTTATTGAAAAACATAGTGACAAGATTAAACATGTTGAAAGAAAAGGTAGTTCTTTAAAACCATGCGCTATCGCCCATGGCTTAGCAGAAATCACCATAAGAAGAAGCCCGAACACTAAAGAATGGGATACAGCGGCTTGCCAAATCGTTGTCGAAGAAGCAGGTGGCTTATTTATTGAACCGGACGGCTCTCCTATTAAATATAATCGTGAAGATGTTTATAATCGTAAAGGTTATATCGTTGTGAATCGCAAAGAAAACTTATTCTAATTTATCAATAAATTAAAAGGACTCGAATAATCGAGTCCGTTTTTATTATGTGGCTGGGGTACTTGGGATCGAACCAAGGAATGTCGGAGTCAGAGGCCGATGCCTTACCGCTTGGCTATACCCCAATTATTCCGCAAGTCTAACTTCAACTACACCAGGAACTTCTTCTTGCAAAATCACTTCTACAAGATCTTTGATGTCGCTATAAGCGTAGGAGCAGCCTTGGCACGCTCCAATCATTTTGACATAGACTATTCCGTCGTTAAAGGAAACGAATTCGCAGTCTCCTCCGTCTTTTCTTAAGAAGTGTCTAATTTTATCTAGTGTAGAAATAATTAATTTTTCTGTGTCATCCATAATCTTATCGTCTTTTATTTCTAATTTATATCCGTCATAAGCATCTTTCGCGTTATTTAAGAAATGAGTTGCAACATCTAAGAAATTATAGCCGTGCTTTTCTCCTTCTCCACGGTAATGCTTAGTGACTGCTACATTATACCACTGAAGTGAGATATAAATCCTCCATAAATAATATCTTTTTATTTGATCCTGACTAGGATTATTTAAAAAATATTTGTTTAATAGTTCTCTTCCTTCAGAAACAAATCCATTTCCAAAACAGCTAATATCGTAAATTGGATCGTTATTTCCAACAAATTCAAAATCTATAAAATAATATTCATTATCAGGAGTTTTAATAATGTTACTTCTTTGAGCGTCATTATGACATAATGTCTTTTTTTGACTTTCTAAATATTCCTTATGCTCAAATAAGAAATCTCTTAATTCTTTATATAAAGGAGAGACTTCTTTTTGAAATGAAAGCGCCTCTTTTTCATAAGTTTCAGTGAATCTAACAAATGGAGCATAGTCAGTTTTGGATAAAACTGGAGAAGAATGTAAATCTCTAAATAATTGAGCAATCTTTTCATAATCAAAAGAATCAATTTTATCTAAAGATTGTCCCTCGATAAATTCATTTATCTTAATGCCTTTACTCTCATCAAAATAAACATTTCTACTAGTGATACCAATCGCATAAATAATTCTTTGATGTTCTTTTTCTAAAGGACGATCAACCATTTCATTAGCTTGTTCTGTAGAAATATAAAGGACATATTTCTTATTTTCTTTATCTTTAATAATATAGGAAATATTCATCATTCCCCCAATTAAAGGAGAAACGATTTCACTACCCTTACCTAAGACTTTTTCAATTAGAGATTGGATTTCTTCTGTTTTCATAGCAACTTATTATAGCACCTATTTCTTATTTTAATATACAATTATTAATTGTATGAAAGCCCGTAAGATTTTGTTTTATATCTTTCTAGTATTATCAATCGCTACGAACGTTTTAATTATTGTGGAGTCTAGCATTGGAGGAAGTGGTAGTGCTTCTCAATCTGCTTCTATTAGTGATTGGTTTATAAAAATATTAGAAACAATCGGAATAACTATTTCTGATGTAGAGACATTTAGATATGTTTTTAGAAAACTAGTTGGGCACTTTTTACTATTTGGATTATCTGGATTATTTACCAGTTTATCACTTATATTTAGCGATTATTTGATGAACAAATTTAAGTGGAAAAATATGCTGTTTTGCTTAGGCTTAGGCGTTATTGTCGCTGTTATTAGTGAGTTGATACAAGCTTTTGTTCCTGGTCGATACGGCACCTTTACAGATGTCTTTATTGATTTAGCGGGATATATTGGCTTTGCCGGTATTACTTATTTGATTTATTACTTAATTAAAAGAAAATCTAAAAAAACAAATGAAGCCATTTAAAGAAGTTGAAGAAAAATTTAAGAATAGTCAAAACGAGTGGAAAACTCGAATTAGACAAGAACCTAGTAAAGCTAAAAGATTTTGGAAATGGGCTTGGTATTTATGTGCTTTTCCTTTTCGATGGATTTGGGTCAATATTAGAGACTGGCGAACTGCTTTAATATTTGTCTTTGTGGCGTTAATTGTATCTAGTGAAGTTTGGGTTCCTTATTTAATCGCTGTTATTTGTTGGAGCAATGAGCCAGTGAGAATTTCAATGCTATCTGTTGGTAGTGCATGTTGGCTATTTTGGATTGGACCAGGCACCCCGTTTTTAGTAATTTGTATTGGACTCACAATTGGAATAAAAGCCTTATTCAACAAGATTAAATATCGACATAAAAAAGCAAATTAAAACCCTGAACGAATCAGGGTTTTTTACAATTTTGGTGCCCGGGACCGGAATCGAACCGGTACGGTTTATACAACCGCAAGATTTTAAGTCTTGTGCGTCTACCTATTCCGCCACCTGGGCACTTTTAATTGGTGACTCGCCGGAGATTCGAACTCCGGACCCCTTGATTAAAAGTCAAGTGCTCTACCGACTGAGCTAGCGAGTCATCATTGGCTGGGGTGGGTGGGATCGAACCACCGAGATGACAGAGTCAAAGTCTGTTGCCTTACCTCTTGGCTACACCCCAACTTGTGGTGGAGGGGGGCAGATTCGAACCGCCGAACCCGAAGGAGCTGATTTACAGTCAGCCGCGTTTAGCCTCTTCGCTACCCCTCCGTTTTATTGGTATAGCTTCGCGTTAATGGTGGATGCTGAGGGGCTCGAACCCCCGACCTCCGCCGTGTAAAGGCGATGCTCTCCCAGCTGAGCTAAGCATCCGCTTTTGCAGATACGCAAGCAATAATATATCATTATGCTATTTTTAATTCAATAAAAAAATCGCCTTTTTTGGAAGCGACTTTTTGAGTATGAAAACTAATATAGTTTAATAACCTTTTTTGCCTAGTAAGTGGAACATATTTTTCTTATAGATTTCTACCCCTGGTTGATTAAATGGGTTGATATCTAATAAATAGGCACTCATCGCACAGGTTCTCATAAAGAAATAGAATAGATATCCTAAGTTATACGCATCTAATTTATCGACAGTAATGATATTACAAGGAACTCCTCCATCTTCTTGGTGAGCTTTTAAAGTACCTTTAAAGGCGTTTTGATTAACATAAGAAAGAGTTTTACCTGCTAAATAATTTAAGCCGTCTAAATCATCTTTATCACTTGGTATCACAACATCTAATTCTGGATTAACAATGTTAACGATAGTCTCAAATAATAAAGGAGAACCATCTTGAATAAATTGACCTAAACTATGTAAGTCAGTAGAGAAAGTCGCACTTGTAGGAAGTAGGCCTTTCTTTTCTTTACCCTCGCTCTCCCCAAAGAGTTGTTTAAGCCATTCCGAAAGTTGGGACATTTGTGGTTCGTAAGTCACAAACATTTCTACAGGACGATGATGACGATACATATAATCTCTACTAACCGCGTAGCGATAGGCGATATTAGTTTTTAAATCATCATTATCTAAATCATTTAAAGCATCTAAAGAACCTTGTAACATTGCTTTAACATCGACTCCGGCAACCGCTAGAGGGAATAAGCCGACTGGAGTTAGTACACTATATCTTCCTCCAATATTTCCTGGTAAGACATAGGTGGAATAGCCTTCATTATTACATAATGTTTTTAAGGCACCTTTTTCTTTATCGGTAACGGCATAAATTGCTTTTCTCGCTTTTTCTTTTCCAACTTTTTTCTCAAGTAAATCTTTTAATAATCTAAAAGCAATTGAGGTTTCAGTAGTGGTGCCACTTTTAGAAATAACATTAATCGCGAAGTTTTTATCTTTTAAATACTCTAAAACTTGGTGAGTGTAATTTGGAGAGAATGTTTGGCCCATGAAAATTATTTCTGGTTTATCGCTACCTTTTAATCCTTTTAAAGCATCTAAAGCGCATTTTGCTCCTAAGTAGCTTCCTCCAATTCCGGCGACCACTAAAACATCAAAATTTTCTCTAACATATTTAGCGTCTTTAAGTAGTCTAACTAGTTCTTCTTTGTCATAATCTTTTGGCCAGGTGGTCCAACCTAAATAGTCGTTACCTGCTCCTGAACGATCATCGATCATTTTATTAATTTCAGTGACTTTAGATTGATACTTTTCAATCTCGACTTCACTAATGACATTACTGACGTCAACTTTAATCATCTTTTTCATCTTCCTTTGCTTTATTTAAAGTTTCACTAATCCATTCTGGAAGTTTAGCCTCTAAATCATGAAAATCAGCTTCATCAAATTGAGTGAAGTGGTGAACTGATTCATCATGAGTGTTATATCTTTCTTCTTCTGGAATAGCCTTATAAGAGACTCTTAAAAATCCGTTTTGAGGGTCAATTGAAAGTACTTTCACTTTTAATTCATCCCCAACAGTGCCGAATTTTTCAATATCTCGAATATATTTATCGGAAAGTTCAGAGATATGTAATAATCCATTTTGACCTGTTTCAAAAGTTAAAAATAAGGCATAAGGTCTTACTTGGTTAACTTTGCCAATTACAACATCTCCAACTTTGATTTCCATACATAATAATGTATCACTCTCATAGTTAAAAATGTATAAAAAAATAGACCAAATTAATTCGGTCTATTATTTTGCTTTGCTAGTTATTTATTCGCTAAAGCGAGTTCTTTAGCTTCTAAATCCGCTCTAGTAGCGATGTCATCGATAATTAATTTGAAGACTTTTTCCATATCGGAGTCTTTCGAATAATCTGCTTTAACGACAAATTTACATCTTTGATCTTTTCTAATTTGAGCGACTTTTTCTTTATTATCTTCAGTATAAACACCAATAGAGTAGCCCTTATTCTTATTAACTAAAGTCATACAAGCGACATCGGTCATTCCATCTCCGATATAAGCAATATTGGTGTATGGAATCCTTAAGCCGTCTCTATTTTTTTCATTAACGGCATTATCGTCTCTTACATCAGTAACTCCTTTAGCGATTCTAAAGAAGAATTGAGTTTTCTGGGTGTAGTTAATCGCAAGTTTTGGCCACACAGGGACACCGTTTTCATAATAGAATTCACATCCATATACATTGGTGAAACAGTCATAGATTGAGCACCCTTCTAAAATCTCTTTAGTTCCGCTTGAGACTAAATAGTGTTCAACCTTAACCCCTTTTTGCTTTCCATATTCGTTAATTCTTGTAAACCAAGTTGAGACTCCTGGATGGTATTTAATCGACTTGCCACATTCTCTTAAAACTTCACGGGTAAGTTTGATTCCTTTTTCTTTTGCTTTTGCAATCATCATATACATGTATGAAAGTATTCTTTCACATCCTGATTTTTCGCTAAATTCACCGGTTGCGCCCCAGAATTCTTCTGGAGTCATTCCCACCATCGGAATAAAGGAATAATTTTGCATATCAGTCGTGGACAATGTTTTATCAAAGTCATACATGATTCCTAATATTGGTTTAGCCATAATTTTACCTCGTTAGGTATATTATCACGAAAGATAATATAGGTCAAATCTTCATTTTTTTAGCAGTATTACCCTACTAACTCCTAAAAATAGTGGTAATTTTATAACGCTAATTAATTATTATTTCTTTTTGTTGAGTATATTGCTTGAGAGAAAATAAATTTTCTTTTACAATTATATCGCCTTGGAAAGGACAAATATTATGGAAAATAAAAAACCAGTCATTCTTTGCATCATGGATGGTTATGGAATTAGACATAACCCAGTTGGCAACGCCGTTTACGATGCCAAAAAGCCAAATCTAGATGCTTATTTTAAAAAATATTCTTATACAGAAATTAATGCTTCTGGAGAATATGTCGGACTTCCTGATGGACAAATGGGTAACTCAGAAGTCGGACACATGAATATGGGAGCAGGAAGAATTGTTTATCAATCTTTAACCCTTATCAATAAGTCGATTAAAGATGGTGACTTCTTCAAAAACGAGAAATATTTAGCTGCCATTGAACACGCGAAAAAACATCACTCAAAGTTACACATCTTTGGCTTAGTTAGTGATGGTGGAGTTCACTCTCACATCAATCATATTTTAGCCATTATTGAACTCGCCGCTAAAAGTGGATTAGATGATGTCTATATGCACTGCTTCATGGATGGAAGAGATGTCGATCCTCAAGCTGGCGTTAAATATGCTGATATGATTCAAAAGAAAATGGATGAATTACATTTCGGTCATATCGCTGATATAGGCGGTAGATACTGGGGTATGGATAGAGACAAAAATATGGATCGTGTCGATGTGCATTATCGTTTAATGGTGGATCATGACGGACCAAGTTTTGATGATTATCATGACTTCTTCAAATATGAATATAACGAAGAATTACCAAAATTAGGTAAGGCTAGTAGTGATGAATTTTTAATTCCTCACTATAACAGTAAAGTTGATGGTAGAATTTCTGATAACGATGCGATTATCTTTATGAATTATCGTCCAGATAGAGCGATTCAAATTTCTACATTATTCACTAATCCAGATTTCTATGAACATCCTATTAAAAAAGAAGACGGCTCATTAGTCTGGAAACCTTATAAACCTGCTCATCCTTTAAAGAATATTTTCTATGTTTGCACTATGAAATACGCTGATAGTGTTAAGGGTGTGATTGCTTTTGAACCTCAAAAATTAAATAACATCTTAGGTCAATATTTAGCTAATCAAGGATTTACTCAATTAAGAATTGCAGAAACTGAAAAATACGCTCACGTGACTTTCTTCTTTGATGGAACCATGAATTTTGATGGCGTGGAACGTCCTGAACTTAAAGGATGTAGAAGAGTTTTAATTAATTCTCCAAAAGTTCCGACCTATGATATGCAACCAGAAATGAGTGCACCATTAGTGCTTGAAGCTTTACTTAAAGAATTAAATAAACACGATTTAGATGTTGTGATCTTAAATTTCGCTAACTGCGATATGGTTGGTCATACTGCAGTTCATGATGCTTGTGTTAAAGCAGTAGAAACTGTTGACCACTGTGTTGGTGAAATCATCAAGTGGTGTGATGAAAATGGTGGCACTCTTTTAGTCACAGCAGACCATGGTAACGCCGAAGAAATCTTAGATGAAAACGGCAAACCAATGACTGCTCATACCACTAACTTAGTGCCATTCTGTATCAATAGAGTTGGCTTAAAACTTAGACAAAAAGAAGGCAAGTTAGCAGATATCGCTCCTACTATTTTAGAGTTACTTGGAGTGGAGCAGCCAAAAGAAATGACAGGTGTGTCATTAATTGAAAAATAAGGAGATTATCAATGAAAGATAAAAACTTAAAATTTGAAGAATACCCATTAAGGGTACCTACTGAAAAAAGAACCATCAATAAGATGGAATCTTTAATCAAGGATTTAGAAGAATGTGGCAGTGCCCTTACTGCAAAACTTGCAGTGAAACACTGGAATAAATATATGTCTGAATTATCTACTGATGTTGGAGTTATTTCAGTTAGATATTCTTTAGATACTAGAAATAAAATTTATAAGAACGCTCAAGATAAAGTTGATGAATTAAGTCCAGTATTTACAAAATATTCCAATGAATTTGAAAAGATTCTTTTAAAAGCTAAGTATCGTAAAGATTTAGAAAAGATATACGGCAAATACCTTTTTAAGATCTTTGAAAATAATCAAAAATCTTTTGATCCTAAAATTATTCCTGATTTAATCGAAGAGAATAAATTAACTTCTAAATATGATGAAGTTTTAGGAACTGCCCAAATTGAATTTAGAGGACAAGTTTATAACTTATCTCAACTCGGTAAATTCATGTCCGATAAAGATAGAGAAACTAGAAAAGAAGCCAGTATCGCTATGGACAAATGGATGGGTGAACACGAAAAAGAAATCGGTGATATCTATGATAAATTAGTCCATTTAAGAGACGGAATGGCCAAAAAACTTGGATTTAAAAACTTCATTGAACTCGGCTATATTCGTTTAGGAAGAACCGACTATAATGCTAAAATGGTTAAAGGATATAGAGACCAAATTAGAGAAGAAGTAGTCCCAATTGCCCAAAAACTATATAAAGCGCAAATGAAAGGATTAGGAATTAAAGACCCACAATCATTTGACTACAACCTTAAATTTTTAAGTGGTAATCCTACTCCAGTTGGAGATTCTAAAGTCTTAGTAGGACACGCTAAAACAATGTATGAAAAAATGTCAAAAGAATCCGCTGATTTTATTAATTTAATGATTAATAATCATTTAATGGATTTAGATGCTAGAGCAGGTAAAGCTCCTGGAGGATATTGCACTTATTTCCCAGAATATAAGACTCCATTTATCTTCTCTAACTTTAACGGCACTGAAGGGGATGTGAATGTTCTTTGTCACGAAGGAGGTCACGCTTTCCAAGCTTACCTCAGTAGTGGAATTAAAATTCCTGAATATCAAAATCCTACTTTAGAAAGCTGTGAAATTCACTCTATGAGTATGGAATTCTTTACCTGGCCATATATGAATTTATTCTTTGGCAAAGATGCTGAAAAATATAAATATTCTCACTTAAGTGATGCGATTGAATTCTTGCCATATGGTATTACCATTGATGAATTCCAACACTGGGTCTATGAACATCCAAATGCTACTCATGAAGAAAGATGCGCAAAATATAAGGAAATTGAAAAAATCAATCTTCCACATTCTAGATATGACTATTGTCCAACTATGAATAAAGGTACTAGATGGATGAGACAATCCCATGTCTTTGGAACCCCATTCTATTACATTGATTACACTTTAGCCCAAGTCGTGGCTTTCCAATTCTTAGCGGAAGATCTTAAAAATCATGAAAAAGCTTGGAAGAAATATGTGAAACTCTGTAAATTAGGTGGAACGTTGCCGTTTACTGGTTTATTAGAAAAAGTACATTTAAGAAATCCATTTGAAGAAGGAAATGTGAAGAAAAATATTCACCCACTTCTTAAAGTTCTTAAAGAGTTTGATACATCAAAATTCTAACATAAGAAAAGCGCAGGATTTGAATGACCTGCGCTTTTACT
Source organism: uncultured Caryophanales bacterium (assembly GCA_947164155.1). Taxonomy (GTDB): domain Bacteria; phylum Bacillota_I; class Bacilli_A; order RFN20; family CAG-826; genus UBA2450. The sequence goes on from CAMUVS010000032.1 coordinate 12,892, forward strand.
TTAGTTAAGATGAGACAATATTGACTCAACAAGTTCTTTGGTTTCTATTTGATTAACGGCAAATACTCTTTTTCCAATCGTATTTAATGATGTACCTAATGCATAACATAATTCGTCATCAATTATGATGAATCTATCATGGAAATTGTTGATTGTCTTTAATGTTATTTTTCCATATTGGGATTCATATTTTTGCAAATCTATATTTAATAACTTTGATCTATCTGATTTAAATATTTTCTTTTCCACAGTCGGAGAAGTTCTTTTCAGAAACGATAGTCCTTTACGATCAAAATATGGATCGACAATTTTGATGTTTGTTTTAGCCTTTCCGAGAAGATTACATATAAAATCAAATGCATCAAAATATTCTCCATTAAAGAAAATTTTCTCTTTTTCAATAAACTGATAATTGCTTGCTTTTAAAGCTTCAAGCTCACCCTTTAATTCTGCATATTGATTATTAAGATTTATCAGTCCTTTATAAAATATTGAATCATTTTTTTCATCATTAATAGCGGCACCAT
>CAMUVS010000033.1 GCA_947164155.1 uncultured Caryophanales bacterium
GTAAAGCAAGCTAGAGGCATGTCCTGCAGATAAAACAAAACGGTCACGATTAATCCAATCAGGATCTTTTGGATCAGCCACTAAATGATTTGTAAACAATGTGTACAAAATTGGGGCGCTACCGAGTGCCATGCCTGGGTGACCAGAATTGGCCTTGTTAATCATATCAATGCACAAACTTCTGATTGTTGCTACTGATAATTTGTCGATTTCTTTCATGTTTTTCTCCTTATTTATGAATAGTTTTTAATTAGTAGTAAATTAGTAATTATATATACTTTGTATATAATTCTTATTTCTCGTAATCTGTGACTGCAATACCAAGTTCTTTTAATTGGGCTTCATCAACAGTATTTGGAGCTAAAGACATTGGACAGACAGCTGCTAAGTTTTTAGGGAAGGCAATGACGTCTCTAATGTTATCAGTGCCACCTAAAATCATTGTTAATCTATCTAGACCAAAAGCCATGCCAGCGTGTGGTGGCGTTCCATATTGGAACGCATCAACAAAGAATCCAAATTTTCTTTTAATATCTTCATCAGATAATCCTAAGACTGAGAAAATCTTCTTTTGAACATCTTGGTCATAGATTCTTAAAGAACCACCACCAGCTTCGTAACCATTAATTACGATATCGTAAGCATAGCTTAGAATTTTTGTTGGATCAGTGTCTAAATATTTGAGATCTTCATCTCTAGGTCTTGTGAATGGGTGATGAGTTGAGGTGATAGCACCATTTTCCACATCCCTTTCAAATAGAGGGAAGTCTACGACCCATAATAAATCATATGTATTAGGTTTAATTAAACCTAGTTGTTTGGCATATTTTAATCTTAACGCGCCTAAAAGTGGACATACACGATTATACTTACCAGCGGCAATGATAATGATATCATCATTAACAAATCCTAATTTAGCTTTTAATGCGCTCTTTTCTTCTTCTGAAAGGAATTTAACGAATGACCCAGTTAATTCCTCATTCTCAACTTTAATAACGCTTAAACCGCCTAAACCGAACTTTTTAGCTTCTAAAGTTAATTCATCAATTACTTTTCTAGAAGTTGTTGAAGCAACACCATTAACAACAATTGCTCTAATAGCTTCTACATCCTTAAAGCCACCAAATTCGCTATTTGCGAATATTTCTTTAACATCTTGGAGTTTGATATCAAATCTGGTATCAGGTTTATCACTACCATAATTATCCATAGCTTCTTTATAAGGAAGTCTTCTTAATGGTAACTTCACATCATAGTTGATGGTCTTTTTAAAGATTTCTTTAATTAAGCCTTCCATCATAGTGAGGAATTGGTCTTGATCAAGGAAACTTGTTTCAATATCGATTTGAGTAAAATCAGGTTGTCTATCCGCTCTTAAATCTTCATCTCTAAAACATCTCGCTATTTGATAATAGCGTTCTATTCCACCAATCATTAATAATTGCTTAAAGATTTGTGGAGATTGAGGTAGAGCGTAGAATTTTCCATGATGTACACGGCTAGGCACTAAATAGTCACGCGCTCCTTCAGGTGTGGATAATGTTAAAATTGGGGTTTCCACTTCTATGAAGTGTTCCTTAGACAAATATTCATGGACCGCTAATTTAATTTGGTGACGAATATCTAAATAGGACTGCATGATAGGACGACGTAAGTCAAGATAACGATATTTTAATCTAGTATCTTCTAATGCATCGGTTTCATCAGCAATAATTAAAGGCGTAGTTTTGGCGGTGTTAATAACTTCCACTTTACTAGCAATAACTTCAATTTTACCAGTTTTTAAATTTGGATTAGCTTTCTCTTTTAGAGAAACTTTTCCAGTTACAGAGATGATATATTCATTACGAATATCAGGAACTTTCACTCCTTCGTTAACTGTGACTTGGATAATTCCGCTACGATCTCTTAAATCAATGAAAAGTAAAGAACCAAGATTTCTTCTTTTAGAAACCCAGCCTACTAATGTGACTTCTTGGCCAACATTCTTTTCATTTAATTCGGTATTAAAGCAAGTTCTTTTCATTACTCTTCTTCCTCCTCAGGATATGACGATTCATATAATTCATCGAGCTTGTCGATTAAATTATCAATTTTAATTGTTTGTTGCTCTTGAGTGGCTAAATCTTTTAACACTACAGACTCAGCCTTGGCTTCATCTTCACCAATGATAACAGCATATTTAGCGTTCTTATTAGTCGCTCTTTTAAACATATTACCAAGTTTGACATTGTCAAAACAAACATCCACCTTATAGCCGCCGCTATTTCTTAAAATAACTGCAACTTCTTGAGCATATAAATCTAATGATTTATCTAGTGGCATAATATAAGCATCTAAATCATAAGCAACATCGTTTAATAATTCATTATCTTGTAAAACAGAGACAATTCTTTCAATACCAAATGAGAAACCAACTCCTGGTAAATCTGGGCCGCCTAATTCTTTCATTAAGCTACCATAATGTCCACCAGCGCCAATCGCGCCATAGTCATTGCCTTTATTGCTCTTATAATGGAATTCAAATACGGTTTCTGAATAATAATCTAAACCTCTAACTAGTCCTTGATCGATTTCATAAGGAATTTGTAAAGATTCAAGCGCTTCTAATACCGCATCAAATCTTTCTTTACTTTCCTTAGATAAGTAGGCTCCAATTTTCGGTGCGCCATCAATTACTGGGCGATCTTCAGGAACTTTGCAGTCCAAAATCCTTAAAGGATTTAATTCAAATCTACTTTTGCAGTCGACGCACATATTGTCAATATATTTAGCAAAGTACTCTTTTAAAGCAGTTCTATATGCGTTTCTACTTGCTTCATCACCTAAGGTGTTGATTTTAATTTTGACATTCTCTAATCCTAATGAGGAAAGAATTGTATATGCTAATACAATGACTTCAACATCATTCATTGGAGAATTATGGCCAATGGATTCCACACCAAATTGATTGAACTGACGATATCTTCCTAATTGAGGTCTTTCATAACGAAAGACAGGTCCAACATAATATAATTTTAAAGGCAATTCGTTAGTGGCATAAAGTTTATTTTGTACCACTAAACGCATAATACCGGCGGTAAATTCTGGACGCAAAGTTAAATCACGTCCACCTTTATCGGCGAAGGTATACATTTCTTTTCTTACAACATCGCTAGATTCTCCCACCCCTCTAACAAATACAGAATTGTATTCTAATACAGGCGGTCTAACACCTTTATAGGCGTAAATCTCGGCGATGGATTTCATTAAGCTTTCAACTTTTTCATAAGCATTGTTCTCATCACCAAATACATCATGAGTGCCTTTGACATTTTTGATTTCTTCCATCTTTTTCCTCCTTAATGAATGACTCGTTTGACGTCATAGACGCCTCTAATATTTAATATGATATTAAAAATATCATTTAATCGTTTTGCATCACTTACATAAATTGTCATATTAACATTAACAAGCGAAGTGTTGTGTTTTTGAATTTGAGCATAAAGACTACTGATAGTGACTTTGGCACTACTCATAGTGTTCATAATATCGATTAATAAGTTAGGTCTATCATTTGCTTCAATTGATACGTCAACTGGATAAGTTGCGTATTCAATATCCTCTTTCCAATAAACATCAATTAATCTTTGCTTTTCATTAGCGATATTTGGACAGTTCGCTCTATGAACAGCGATCCCTTTACCTTTGGTTACATAACCAACTATACTATCTCCAGGAATTGGGGTGCAGCAATTTGCTAATGAAATCGCAATATTATCCGCGCCTCGACAATATACTGGAATGGATTCACCAGTTCTATTTCTGGCTTTGCCAGTTGGTAAGGTCACTGGTTTTTTGATATCTAAGAAGTTAATTATTGCGCTAGGAACTGGTTTTCTATTGGATATGCCAATAAATAAATCATCAACTGTTTCGCATTCAAATTCTTTCAAAACTTTGTCGCTAGAAAGCATTTCCATCATTTCAGCTTCTTCAACACCGCGGTCCTTAAAAGCATCGATGGCGGATTGTTTGCCTTTGGCAATCTTTTCTTCTTTTAATAATTCAGCATTCTTTTTAGTTAAGAATTTCTTAATTTGGCTTCTTGCTAATCCTGTTTTAACAAACTCTAGCCAGCCTTCATTTGGTCCAGGAGAAGATTTGCTAGTTTTAATCTCGACTTTATCGCCAGTTTTTAAAATGGTATTAAGCGGAACCATCACACCATTAACAATTGCTCCGACACAGCTATCACCAACTTTGGTATGAATGCGATAAGCAAAGTCAACTGGTGTAGAGCCTTGCATCAATTCGATGACTTTGCCGTTTGGTGTGAAGACATAGACATTAGCATCGAATATATCATGGGTCAGAGTATCCATATATTCGCTAGCGTTTTCATGCTCTTCACTACTAATAGAGACAAAGTCTCTAAACCAATGTAATTTATTCTCAATTTCTTTTTGTTCTTCTTTTGGATTGTACCCGGATTTTTCTTTATAAGCCCAGTGAGCGGCAACACCACTTTCAGCAACTTCATCCATTTCTTTAGTTCTAATTTGAACTTCATAGAAGTTGCCATCGCCAGAAATAACTGTAGTGTGTAAAGATTGATACATGTTTGGTTTTGGCATTGCGATGTAATCTTTAAATCTACCAGGAACTGGCTTATAAGTTTGGTGAATTAAACCGAGTATTTCGTAACATTGAATTTCAGTTTCGCAAATAATTCTTAAGGCGAGAATATCGTAAATTTCATCAAACTGATGACCTTTTTTATAAATCTTGTCATAAATTGAAGAAATAGATTTCACTCTTGAGAATATTTCAAATGGAATATTGTGTTCAAAAATAATATCCGCGATTTTCTTTTGGAAAACATCTAATGATCTTCTTAACTTTTTCTCTTTCTGAGAAAGTAGTGACACTATTTCTTCATATCTTTCAGGCTCTAAGTATTTTAAACATAAGTCTGCAAGTTCACATTTGATGTTATCTAGACCTAATCGATGGGCGATTGGCACAAATACTTGGCTAGTTTCTTTAGATAAAGCAATTTGTCGATCTGGATTAAGTGAATCGAGTGTACGCATATTATGTAAGCGGTCTGCGAGCTTAATAATAATGACACGGATATCTTTAGCCATGCCGATAAAAATCTTGCGGTGATCCTCGGCTTCAAAGTCCTCACTTTCAATCTTTGATAGCTTCAATCTTTGAATTTTTGTTAAGGCATCAACAATTTTGGCGACTTCTTCGCCCCATCGTTTTTCAATTTCCTCGATTGTGACATCAGTGTCTTCGACAACATCGTGTAGTAATCCAGAAATAATTGTGGCAGGACCTGTTCTTAAAGAAGCTAAAATGTAGGCAACCTCTAAAAGATGGTGATAATAAGGTTCACCGCTTTTTCTGAATTGCCCCTTGTGCTTTTCAATAATAAAATCGTAGGCCTCTTTAATCTTTTTTAGATCTTGAGGCTCAGTGATGTACTCCTTATATATTTCCTCTAATTGTTCAAAGGTATGTAGAGGATAGCCACCATTGATTTTAATACTACTAGTTTTATTCATGTAAATTATTTTAGTCTTATTTATTGCTTTTATAAAGTAATAAAAATCACTTAATAAAAAAATAGAATCACAACTAAGGATTCTTATAAATGATTATTCAATTTAATTTAAAAGGATATGTAGTATAAATTTATTTGCTTGGAATCATTTCTTTAACAGAAAATTCTAAATAAACATATCCTTTGTATTCTTTTTTATTTATCACTCCAATAAAATCAGCAAAACTTAGAGATTCTAATTCATCTTTTGGATAGTTAAAATAAACAATTTTTAATTTATTTCCTAAGCTTGTAATGATGTGTTTATGATCTTTAGAATATGTCAGACTATTAATTTTGATATGATTAAGTCTAAATATTGGAGTAGGCCAAGATTCCCCAAACGGTGAAAAAGAATGAACTAATTCATAATTTTCTAATATTAATTCACTCATCCCAATTTCGATAGTATGATGTTCAACCTTTTTTAAAGGTTTGTTTTGGGCAATTTCTTTAAAGCGACGTGCGAATTCATCATAATCTTTTTCTAAAATTGAGCAGCCTCCCGCCATCGAGTGACCACCACTAGTTAACAAAATATCGCTAAGTTCATTAAAAGAATCAACGATGTCAAAACCTTCTGGTGCACGAGCGCTACCTTTTAAATTGCCATCAATAGACTTAGTGAAAACTACCGTCGGAAGATGATACTTATTCATAATTGAATTAGCAACTAATCCAATAATTCCTTCTTTATATTCGCCTATAAGAACAATAGCCTTATCATTAGGAGAAATTTTGCTTTCATCAATTTCTTCTTTTGAAAGAATTTTTCGAGCGTCATTCATCTCCACTATATGAGAAAAGTAGGACAAAATAAATTCCTTGTTATCTGTGACAAAATATTTAACTATTTCATTAATAGAAGTATCTTCACATAATCTGCCAATTGAGTTAATTCGTGGGGCAATTTTCATTCCGATTAATTGTTCGTTAAATTCTTCATTATCTCCTAATAAATCAACCGCTAGAAATTCACCATGTTCATATATTTCAAAAACACTTCTTAATAAATTACGATTATATTCTAATAAAGGCATCATATCGCTAATTAAAGAAATAGAAGCTAAAATAGATAAATATTTATCTATTCTACCTAATAAAGCGATAGAAAACATAAAGGCGGTAAAAGCGCCACTAGAGCTAACTTGACCAAAGTGCGAATAAATTGGATGACATATTGCATCAGCAACAGGTACTGTATCTTGGGTTTGATGATGATCTAAAATCAGCACTTTAACATCGTTTTTATGAAGTAATTCAATCGGTTCAAAAGCGGTAATACCATTATCAACAGTAATGACTAAGTCATATTTTGCATCAACATATTCTTGAGCGTGAATCATATTGATTCCATATCCGTCGAGATAGCGATTAGGAATGTAATAGTCAACAACCACATCTAAATATTGAAACATCTTCGCTAGGATTGATGTTCCCATGATGCCGTCTGCATCATAATCTCCATAAACAATAATTTTTCCTCTATTAGAAATCACATCTTTTACTAAACTAACAGCTTTAGCGATATCATCAAATTGATGGCCGTTAGCAAAAGTCTCTAAGGAAGTTTTTGAAGTTATTTTAAGATAATCTTCATAGCTTAGATGATAATAGTCTAAAAGTCGTTCTAATAAGGATTTATTCATATTTGTTAAAAAAGCTACACTTATGTGTAGCAATTTAAATTAATCGTTAATACCAATGAAGATAGCTTCTTCAGGTTCTGCGGATTTTTTAACTGGTTTATTTCTCGCCTTTTTATTTTCTTTTGGCTTCTTATTAACACTAACCTTAGAGAATAAATTGAATAACCAGTTACATGTTGGAACTATGAGAACTTGGATGATTCCTAAAGCAATAAGTACACCAATAAACATTGCAACATAGGCGTTTGACATCACTGAAGGAGCAAAACCAAAGAAGTTAATTAAACAATAAACCCCTAAGACGGTTGTTAATAAAATTGGAGCATAAGCCATCGCAAATGCGCGTTTTGCGACATCAGCACGATGTTCTTTGGAATTATCTTTAACTTTATCTTCAAGTAATAATTCTCTTTCACGATTATAGAATTGAATAAGGAACAAGTAGCTAAATAATGAAACTACAGGAACGGCAATAATTACTGAAGCGCTTAAATTTAAGGCGAAATTCAATAATAGCATGACTCCGATAGTAATTAAGCTAGCGGCAACAGGGAATAATAATGATGCTAAGCCACGGCTTAAACGGTATCTAAGCATTAAATAAACTGTAATAATTAATAACGCAACAGATGTTCCTAAAATAATTCTTGTCCATTTTGGCGAAGCAGGATTCACTACTGTATTAACTGCCTTTAGGCTCATTTCATTTTTCACAGAAGTTGTAAATGTTGAAGTTGTATTGAAATATTCTTCAAGAACTTCGTTTAAAGTTTGATCGTCAGTTTGGACATAGCCTCTAATTTGTGCGCCTTCTTCACCAGTAAGCTGCTTGGATAAAACTAAGCGGAAATATGTATCAACATAATTATTGGAAATTTCTTCTTCAACCTTAGTTTCGGAAACAGAAAATAAAATTCTCTCTCCCACAAATTCTTTTAAGGTGTAGTAAGTATCTTCTTTTGTTTCATCAATTGCAACATCGGCACTCTTTTCAATTAAGATATTGTCTAAGATAGTGTCTAATGTTGTGTCAGTTAATGGAGAAGTTTCGTCATTAGTAACTAAAATTCTGTTTTGAATATAAACTTCATTACCTAAAGATTTAACTGATGGTTGTTTGAATAAATCTCCACCTCTAATGCTGCTAAAGGTGATAACACCAGCTAAAGCAAGAACAACTGCTCCTAAAGAAATAATTCCAACTGGTTTTTTCTTTTTGGAGAAATCTTTATCAGCGTATGGTCCATAATATGTTTGTTTTTCTTCAGCCATATGATTTGGCACATTGTCTTTATTGATGCCAAGAAGGTCATATCTGCCATTCATTGATGTCGAGTTAGTTAATAACCACATTAATCCTTTTAATCCAAAAATATTGATTAATCCAGAGATAATGCTACCAATTGCTAATACTGCAGAAAGTGTTCTTAAAGGAGTTCCACCAAAAGCATAAAGCATAACACCAAGAATTAAGCCCACAACGTGGATATCAATAATTGGTAATAAACTCTTTTTGCTTGCTTCAGCGTTTGCTTTCTTTAACGTGTGACCTTTGTAAGAGTCTTCTTTCACTTTATTTAAATAAATAATACCGCTAACAAGCGATAATAATGTCACTAAGACAACACCTACCACTCCTAAAGAATTATATGCAAGTCCGGTTCTAGCCATGATTAAGATAACTAAGAAAGCCGAAACAAGAGTAGAGGCGATGATACTAGCAGCGCCAGCTTTATAGAAGAAGACTAATAATAAGCTAACGATAACAATTAACGCAACAATTGCAGTTAAGGTACGGTTCCAAACTAATCTACCAGTATCTGGATTAACAACTTGTTCTGTTTTAGCATCTAAATATTCTTTAGTGCCTTCAGCTAATCCTTTGATGCAGTTGACATCGTAATCAAATGCGGATGCAGAGAATAAATTTACTAAATAATCGGCTTGAGCATATGCATCACGAACTTCTTGAGGATCAGCATATCCATTTCCGTTAGTGTCTTGGAATCCACAAACTCTAGAGAAGGAATTTTTATTACTATCGTAATATAAACCGGTTTTATCATCGTCTAGTTCAAAATCAATAGTTAATAAAGTTTTACTAGATAACTGATTAGATTCACTTAATGTTTCATAAGTGTCTCCTTCTTGCCAGTTATAAATTAAATAAATTCTTCCAATTTGTTTTGTGGTTGCTTCATCTCCTTCACCTTCGGTTTCTTCTTCAGGCTCTTCAACGCAACCTTCAATTAATTCTGGATAGTTTTTGGCTTCTGTATTTACTGGAATAATGACTGTTGGATATTCGTTAACTGCGTATGATTTGGTATAGGCTGCACCATTACGGAAATCTCCTTCAACAACATCGTTATGCTTATTAACTAAAGCAAATGAACCGCTGAAGCTTAAATAAGTAATGATTTGTTGATATTTTGTATCGCTTTCTGCTGAAAAGGAAACGGTGATAATATCGTTACCAACAGTTTTGAGGTCGTAAGAAGAAACGTTATATGTTTCTAATCTACTCTTCATAATGTCAGCAACTTCTTTTGCACTATTTTCAGTCAATGCAGCAGGATCTACATCAGCATCTGTAGCTTCTCTTTCTCTAAGTTGAAATGTAAAAACACGACGAGTTTTAAATTCGCCATCAGTTGATAAACTTTTAACAACTCCTGGGAAAGAGGCAATAACTGCAACAACAGCAGCGAAGACCACAATAATGTATGCCCATAATCTTCTCATATCTAGATACCTCCAGTAATTTTTAACAGCCTTGCGCAAACGCGCCTATTGAATAAAATACATCATTCACTCACATTATTCAATTATTTATTGCGTACGCGCTATATATGAGATCACAAAAGTGATCCTTGATGGGTAATTTTAAGATGCTTATAAGCTTTATCGCTTGCTATTCTTCCTCGAGGGGTGCGATCAATAAAACCAATCTGTAATAAATATGGTTCATAGACATCTTCAAGATTCATAATTTCTTCTCCAATAGCATTAGCAAGAGTTTCTAATCCTACTGGCCCACCACGAAATCTTTCGATTAAAGTATTTAAGTAACGAATATCAACATCATCTAATCCAATTGAGTCTACTTTTAATGCATTTAGAGCATTAATTGCGTCATAATGCGATATCACATCTTTATGTTGATAATTAGCAAAATCTCTTACACGTTTAAATAAGCGATTAGCAATTCTAGGAGTGCCACGACTCCTTTTAGCAATCTCTAATTCTGCGTCTTTATCGATTTCAGTATTTAACACACGTGCGGTGCGCTTAACAATGTCTTTGATTTCATCAACTGAATAAAAATTAAGCTTTTCCACGATTCCAAATCTTGCTCTAAGAGGGGCAGATAAATCTCCAGCTCTAGTAGTAGCCCCGATTAAAGTAAAAGGAGGTAGATTAATACTAATAGATTTACTTGCTGTATCTTTATTAATGATGATATCGAATCTAAAATCCTCCATTGCGGAATATAAAGATTCCTCTACCACTCTAGGTAAGCGATGAATCTCATCAATAAACAAAATATCTCCTGGTTCTAATTCCGATAAAATTGCGGCGAGATCACCAGTTTTTTCTATAGTGGTACCTGTCACTACTTTAATATTTGAACCCATTTCATGAGCAATAACGTGCGCTAAAGTTGTTTTACCTAGTCCTGGTGGGCCATATAAAAGAACATGATCAAGAGGTTCATTTCTATGTAAAGCCGCACCAATAAAAACCTTTAAATTCTCTTTTAAATCAGATTGACCAACATACTCTTTTAAAGTAAGCGGTCTTAAAGAAGTATCTAAAGATTCTTCTTGATTTGGTTTAGCATCTAATAATCTACTCATATTATTTTCTTAACCTGCTTAAAGCAATTCTTAATACATCTTCTGTCGTAGCGTTTGGCTCATTGATGGTTGCTAAAACGCGGTCGATTGCCGCTCCTTTAAATCCAAGGGATTTTAAAGCGTCATACACTTCTTCATATTGTTTTGGATTACCTTTAGAGCCAGTTAGTTCGCCTTTTAAATCTAAAATAATCTGTCCAGCTGCCTTTGCTCCTAATCCTGGTAATTTCTTTAAGAAGGCAACATTATTACTACTAATCGCGTTAATAACATCTTGAGGTGTCGTCGCGCTTAATGCACCAATAACAGTTTTTGGACCAAGACCTTTAACTTTAATCAAAGAGAGGAAAACATTTCTTTCTTCAACATCGGAAAAGCCGATAAGATAATTCTCATCTTCTCTAACAACGTTATATGTATATAGAAGCACTTTTTGACCAACTTCATAATTTGTGACGTGAGAAACTAAAACTTGATAACCGACGTCATTAACATCGATAACAACACTGTCATTATCAACTTGATGGATTACTCCTCTTAAGAAATAAATCATTTCGTTTACCTCCTTAATTAATAAGTATAAATACTAACATTATTGCCAAAGCAATAACTGATGTAATCACTCCACTTAAAAATACCAAATCTAACTTTTTCATTTGTTTCTTATATACTCGGCTGGAGTTGGGGTTGGCATTCTTTTATGTTCGCTGACTTTATGAAGATGCTCTATTCTTTGAACACTTTTTTCGTCAATCTTCTCGCCTAATAGATATTTATCTAAATCCGCATATTTAACGCCCATTTCTGTTTCGTCAGTTTGTCCTTCAAATAATCCAGCAGTTGGTGTTCTTTCTGCTCGTGAGTCTCTTATGCCGTATAATTTACAAGCTTCAACAACTTCGCCTTTAGTAAGATAGACGATTGGCATAATATCTGCCGCCCCATCTCCGTATTTGGTGAAGTAACCTGTATATCTTTCGTCCATATTATCAGTTCCTACCACTAGACCAGACATCTTCTGAGCGTAAGCATATAAAATAGTCATTCTAATTCTAACTTTTAAGTTAGATAAAGTTGCTCTATCTAATTCAATACCTTGTTTTTTAAATTCTTCAACAGTCTTATGGAATGATTCGCTGCCATCAATAACTAAATAATTTAAATCTAAATCTTTAGCAAGTTGAGCAGCATCAAATTGATCAGCAGGGTTGGAATCTATTGGCATATTAATGCAAGTGAAGTTTTCTTTTCCTACTGCCGCTTTTAAAATGGCAGCGCATAAAGAAGAATCCACGCCTCCGGATAATCCTAAAACGTAATGTTTCATGTGACTATCTTTTAGATAATCAGAAACAAACTTCTCAATAACCTTTAGATATTCTTTTAATTCCATAATTATCGATAATACTCAAAAGTAAAGTCGTCTAAATAGACGAGATCTCCATCTTTTGCTCCTAATTCTTCTAATTTATCATCGACTTTTAATTTTCTTAGTCTTGTTAATAATTTCATCATGCCGTCATCTGTAGAAATGTTAGTCATACGATAAAATTTAATAATTTTATCTCCAGTAATAATCCAAGTGTTATTGGTCGGATGTTTAATTTCAAATTCTTTTTCTTCTTCTGGAAGAGTATAGACTTTATTTTCTAATTCTTCTTCGTCTTTATCAAATAATGGGAAGGCTGGCGTTTTATCAAGCAAATCAGCGCATCGATATAAGAGTTCTTCCACTCCTTCTTCAGTTAAAGCAGAAATTGGTAAGCATTTAACTTTGGTTTTCTTTTCAAATTCCTTAAGTCTATCTTTTGCTCCTTCTTCATCCATTTTAGAAGCTACAACAATAACTGGTCTTTTATCTAATCCAAAACCGTATTCTTTGAGTTCCTTTTGAATAATTTTATAATCGTTTACTGGATCTCTCCCTGATTCTGACATGTCTATGACATGAACAATAATTCTACATCTTTCAATATGTCTTAAGAACTGTAATCCTAAACCCTTTCCTTGATGCGCTCCTTCTATAATCCCAGGAAGATCTGCTAATACAAAACTACGTCCATCTTTAACTCTTACTACTCCAAGATTAGGAACAATTGTGGTAAATGGATAATCAGCAATTTCTGGTTTAGCGCTGCTGACAACAGAAAGTAGTGTCGATTTACCAACGCTTGGGAATCCAACTAAACCAACATCTGCTAAGAGTTTTAATTCAAGAATTAATCTTTTTGTTTCTCCTGGTTCACCGTTTTTAGCGATACGTGGAACTCTATTTGTGGAACTTTTAAAGCAAGTGTTACCTCTTCC
>CAMUVS010000034.1 GCA_947164155.1 uncultured Caryophanales bacterium
GCGAATTTGAAACCGACTATGACACTGTTGGAGGATTCGTTCAAGAAATATAAGATCGATTTGCGGTGACTGGAGATAAATTCACTTTCGCTGATCGCTATGAATGCGAGGTTCTTAACGCAGATGAATATACGGTTAATAAGCTTCGTGTTATCGACACCGAATTTAAAAAGGAAGAAGAAGAGTAATAGAAAAAGCCGATTACATTGTAATCGACTTTTTTATATTGCTTAATTCAATTAGAATTTACGATTTGCAAAGGCTTTGACACCTAAGAAGATAGCGTGTTCGCCTAATTCTTCTTCAATTCTTAATAATTGATTGTATTTCGCCATTCTATCAGTTCTACTAGCAGAACCGGTTTTGATTTGTCCGGCATTAACCGCAACCGCTAAGTCAGCGATAGTGCTATCTTCGGTTTCACCAGATCTATGGGAGACCATACAAGTGTAACCATTAGTTTGAGCAAGTCTAATTGCGTCTAATGTTTCGGTTAATGTACCGATTTGGTTAACTTTGATTAAGACAGAGTTAGCGACATCGTTAACGATACCTTTTCTAACGAATTCTGGGTTTGTGACGAATAAGTCATCACCAACGAGTTGAATCTTTTTACCTAATCTTTGAGTTAATTTGGCCCAGCCTTCCCAATCAGATTCTGCTAAACCATCTTCGATGGTAACAATGCTTGGGTATTCCTTGACCATTTCTTCTAGGTAAGCGATTAATTCATCAGTAGTCTTTTTGCCTTCACCAGATTTAACGAGGTTATACATTCCGTTACCTTCATAGAATTCAGAGGAAGCAACGTCCATACCTAAGAAGATTTGTTCGCCTAATTTGTATCCTGCTCTTTCAACTGCTTCAGCGATTAAAGCGAGTGGTTCTTTATTACCGTGTTTACAGCTTGGAGCAAATCCACCTTCATCACCAACACCGGTTTCATAACCGTGTTCTTTAACAACCTTTTGCAAGGTGTGGAAGATTTCTGTACCTGCTCTTAAAGCTTCTCTAAAGCATGGGAAGCCTGCTGGGATAATGAAGAATTCTTGGAAGTCAACACTACTTTGAGCGTGAGCGCCACCATTAATAACGTTCATACATGGGGTAGGAATAACTTTTCCGTTGGTACCGCCAATATAACGATATAATGGCATTTTTAAGGATTCTGCAGCGGCTCTAGCAACTGCTAAGGAAACGCCTAAGACTGCGTTAGCACCTAAATTCTTTTTAAATGGGGTGCCATCTAATTTAAGCATAGTGGAATCCACTAAAACTTGATCAGTAGCTTCTAAACCAACTACTGCTGGAGCGATTTTGGTGTTAACATTTTCAACTGCTTTTAAAACACCTTTTCCGCCATATCTAGATTTGTCGCCATCTCTTAATTCTAAAGCTTCACTTTCTCCAGTGGATGCTCCAGAAGGAACAATAGCGCGTGCTTTTGTACCGTCCTCTAAAACAACTTCAACTTCAACAGTTGGGTTACCACGAGAATCGAGAACTTCGCGACCATGAACTTTGACAATTTTTGCCATGTTTATTTTTTCTCCTTTTTAAGTCCATATGTATTATATACAAGTATTAAGAAAAATAAAAAGTTTTCTTAACTAACCGTATATATTTTGTTAATTGAGAAAACTTATTTTCCTAATGACTTATAGATTTGATAGATTTGATCACACACATCTTCTAAGACATCATCAGAAGAATTTTTTATGACATAATCTACTTTTACGATATTTTCTTTTTTGAATGCTTCTCTATCGTGTTTGATTCTTGATTCGATTTTTTCAGGTTCATCTCCTCTAGAGACCATTCTTTTTCTTCTTGTGTCCTCATCGGCTTCTAAATAGAACGTGACGATAGAGTCATTTTTTAATCCAATATAACTTCTTAATCCTGCTGGATCTATAATTACACATTTGTTATTAGCAATTTGATCTTTAGTGGAGCCATATAGATTTCCATTAAAGAAGGTATATTCGACAAATTTATCTTCTCTAATCATCTTTTCAAATTCACTTGGAGTAACAAAGAAATAATCTACTCCATTTACTTCACCTTTTCTTTTTGGCCTAGTGGTAGTGGTGACAATTTTTGTAATCCCATATTTTGAGGCTAGAAGTTTGGCAATTTCTGTCTTACCGCTAGCGCTCGCACCTGCTAATACAATCATGCCTTAATTATATACACAATTGACGATATATCAACTTTTTGAAAAAAATTTAAAAATTTTTATTAAATTTATTTAATAACTGGATACCTCGAAAAAAATTTTTACAAAAAAATCGCAAAAAGCCACTCTTTATATAATAGAGGGGCAAAAAATGATGACTCAGAAAAAGAAAGAATTAAAGATACAAAATATCGCAAATATCTATCTTCATTCCATAACCAAAACCAACCAAAGAACAAATAAAAGAAAATACCCTGAAATCTCTTCCTTTCTTTCTGCTGTAGAAATTGCTTATTCATCACTTAGTGCCCCTCTACAAAGAATTATTAACAATGACTTCTTCTATCAGGATTATCCGGGATGGTGGAAATTAACTTATAAAAAGAATAATTATCAAAAACTAAAGGCGACTGCAGTTAATAAATTCTTGGAGCTATTTTATGAAATTTAAAAGAAAATTATTATTTATATCATCTTTGCCGCTTATTTTAAGTGCAACCCCGAAACTTAAATTCGAATATTTTTTTACTAGCACTAATGTTTTAAATAGGCTAACTGGAGATAAAAACGTTTCTTTAAAATTAGCAATTCGACCGTTAGAGGCAAATAATTTTCAAATTATATCTAGATTATACAATCACACTACAGGTGCTTTATTATTCAGCAATTTTTTCTCTGAATATGTTGTGAAAAAAGGCCGAACATTTACCGTTGATTATCCTCTTCGCTACAAGCTAACCTCCAATGGTTTAAGATTTGAATATGAAATCACTCATGGAAGTAATAATCCTGTGACTAGATCTGGAGTAGTTTATCCATATTTAAAAAAGACAATTAACGCTCTTCAATATAAAGATAGTAATTACGTAACTGAAAACGCTTTTATAAAAGTGGAGACAACTAGAGTTGTTACTGGTGAGACTTTTAACTTTGATAACTACAACGAATATATAGCGAAGAATAATGATAATTCCATAGACTTTTCTAGCGTGAAATTTTACTATCCCCAAAACTACGCTTTTACTTATTTAAAGGCAGAATATCATATTAAAGATTATAACAATATTTATCCTAATTTAAGACATACCGATAACGAGGTTGTTATCGATATGATATGTACCTGCGTTGATAGTGAAATTACGTTTTCTATTAAAGAGGAAATGTATGTTAAAGAAGATACTTTAGAAATGTCTACTTCTAAGCTACCTGGATATATAAAAACTGATAAGTTATTTATCCCAGTTGATAAACAAAAATTAGCAGAACACAATGACTCGTACATTTTAGTTAGCGAAGCTGGCTATAGCGCGGTCGATATAATTCTTCCTTTATCCTTTTATTTCGATAAGAAAATCATCGGCCTTTGTTATGAATCAGATTACTGTTTTTCTGGAGGCGTTAGAGAATGATTTTAATGTTAATTTCTCCATTAATTGGCTTAGTTTCGCTGCAATATTTCGCCTTAAACTATTCGATTCAAGGTTTGAATAGGGCGATATTATTTACCCCAATTGAAATCATGTATAAAGGAGTGGTGTCTTTAGGGGATAAGCCGCGCATTTCTCGAGATGATTTTGAATATATTGTTTTATCTTATTACGACCATATTATCCCTCGATATTCTAAAAAGTATACTGTGGACTTTTATTATTACAATTTATCTGATCAATCAATGTGTTTAACTGATAACTGCGAAGGAGTGGAGATAACAATTAATTGTAAGTTAAATATTACATATAATTATTATCGCGTTATGTACTATGAATTAAAGGAGAGCAGCGATGGATAAAACTAAAGCAATTTATTATATTGAAAACTCTTTTCTAGCCTCCTTAATTAAAGACAAAGAAGTCACTGATATTTCTTATAATGGGGAAAGCATATATTATGTTTCGAACTCATTAGGTAGAAAGAAGAGCAATATTGAAATCGAACAACAAACTGTAAGAGATTTTTTAAGACAAATATCTAATTTAAGCGAGCAACAGTTTTCCTTTACTAACCCAAATTTAGATACTTCTATTGGCAAATATCGAATTAACGCTACTCATCAATCTGTAGGAAAAATCAATAACGAGGATGTAGTAACCTTTTCAATTAGAATTGCTTCAGAAAAACCCCGAATCAATAAAGATAGTGATTTCTTTACTCCTCAGCTTGTGGAGTTAATCGATGTAATTTCTAAAAGTGAAAAATCCATCATTATTGGGGGAGTTACTAGTTCTGGAAAAACTGAGTTTCAAAAATATATAATCCGTAATTTTCAAGAAAATGTCAGAGTCATTGTCATTGATAACGTACTAGAACTTGATTCTATTAGAAACGAAAGCAAAATTGATTTGACTTGTTGGAAAGTAGATGAAAGAAATCCCTATACAAGTAGTAGTTTATTAATTAAAAATGCTTTAAGAAATAATCCAGATTGGCTAATTTTAGCTGAAGCTAGAGATAAAGAAATGGTGGATGTTTTAAATTCGGCAATGACAGGGATGCCGATAATTACCACAATTCACGCTTTTGATGTATATTCACTTCCTTATCGAATGGGAAGAATGGTTTTAAGAGGTGATCAAAAACTTGATTACGATGAAACATTAAAAGATATTTATTACCATTTTCATTTCTATTTCTATTTAGCTAAGAAAAACGTTAAAGGCAAGATTGTCCGTTATATCTCTCAAGTTGGCTATATCGATAATAACGGAAAATTCTTTGATATTTATTCTAAAAAAGGGAACAAGCATTCATATCATCATTTACCAAGCAGTGCTTTAGCCTTACTTGATTTAGAAACAGTATCAACGAGTTTTAAAAATACATTTATAGGAAGTGATGCTCATGAGTAACAATAATAAATTATTTATCTTTCTTTTTATTAGTTTAGCGGTAGCGGTAGTGGCTTATCTAGCTTTAGAAAACATTTTTGTTTCTATTGGTATATTGGCTTTATATCTTGTTACAACAATTTTATTGTTACTACCAAAGTTTAAGAAATACGATATCGTTAAAAATCGTTATCACGAGTGTTATCACTTTATTAATAATTTCATTATTACTTTATCAATTAAAAAGTCTATTTCTGGAGCCTTAGAAACTACAGTAGGATCGATGAATTCAGAATTTGTTGATATGTTTAATGGATTAGAAAATATGTCTGAAAACGAGAAACTAGATTATTTAGCAACTTATTTTGAATTTTATGATTATTCTCTGTTTTTACAAATTGTTTATATTTGGCAAGAAGAAGGTGGGGACATTATTTCTATGAGCAAATATTTGATTAGCAATATTCGTCATAATGAAGAGTATCTCACAAAGACTGAATCTATTAGCAAAAGAAAATATGTGGAAATTGGTATTCTCTGGGCTATTTCTTTGTCAATTATTGTGGTCCTACGATTTGCGTTAAGTGAATTTTATGAAAAAGTTAAAGGGCAAATTCTATATGTAGCTTCTATTTCTATTATTCTTGCTTTTGCTTTATTAACTATATTCCTACTTGTACAAAAAGGGACGAGCCTTAATTTGAAAGGAAAATCAAACAATGAAAAAGTCGCTTAAAGATAGAATTAACGCTTTAGGATTATCCTATCAAAAGGAAATGATGTTCCTTATTTTACTTATTGTGATAGTAATTGCCCTTGCATTTATTACTTACATATTTTTTAAGCAGATATATTTCCCATTATTTATTGGAGGTGGTGGAGTAATTGCTGTTTATTTCTATTTATCTAGATATTCAAGTATAGAAAAGAAAATAGAGAAGGAACATGTTGATCAATTAATATCCTTACTTTCCTATTTTGAAATCTTTATCTCTAACGGGAATAACGTTTATACATCTTTTAAGATGTTAATCCCATATGCAGAAATATTTATTCAAGACGCGATAAATGCGATGTTAATGCAAATAGATGTTGATAAAACTATTGGTCCATATATCAACTTTGCATCTAAATTCAACAATCGCACAATTGAATCACTGATGCTTTCAATTTATCAAATGGTGGATAATGACGAAAACTCAATTGAATTAAGTGAGTTTAATTTGTTATTTAACAATATTAAGGAAAAACATTTTGATGAGATGATTGATGCTCATAAAAAAAGTTTAGATCTCTTTAACTCTTTTCCTTTAATAGGGGCAGGAGCAATAACGATTATCTTATCTTTGTGTATTGTTTCGATTATAGGAGATTACATCAATGTCATATAAATTCGGTTTAATTTTATCAATGGTGTTTGTTGTTATGTTTCTTCTTCTAGGAGGGGACATGATGTGTTTATCCGCTGCTTATAGTTATTTAGATTCACACTCTATTTCAATCGGCTATTTAATTGCAAAATCTGGAAGAGTGGATGAAGACTATATTTCTTATTTAGAAGATGTTTATAAAGTACGTTTTGAATCGATTTCTCCAACTGAACCATCTATTGGTGATGTTGTTGAATACACCATTTATCGCTATTATCATCCGTTAATAATGGCGAGTCACGACGTTAAGCTTACAGCTTCAAGGACAACAGTGATTGGATATTACGGATAGAAAGGAGAATTAGTTATGTCTGAAATTAAAGGACAATTACTTGGTATCATTCTTACCTTAATGGTGTTTGCTGCTGTTTCTGTGACTATTGCTACTGTTTATAACCAAACTGCTAGTAAAGTTACTGAACATGCTCAAAACGTTGAACAAGGTGCATCTCAAGAGCTTGAATCAGGTAATACAGGTGCGGCCATTGCCGCTCCAGGGAGTGTCGCTTATCCAGCGATTCACTATTAATTTAGAAAGAAGAGAGGGATTACCTCTTTTCTTTTAGATTTTATCGTATAAAATATTCATACGGAGGCTTATTTATGGACACCAGAAAAGTTGTATCAGATATCTTAGCAAAAAGAATAGACGTCTCTTCTTTAAAGGAAGAAGATTCTTTAAAAGATATTGGATTAGATTCTCTAGATTTAGTAGAAGTGATGCTTGAAATTGAGGACACTTTAGGAATTGAATTTGATTCCGAAGAAATTGGTGAATTAACCACACTTAAAAGTGTTTTAGATTTAATTAATTCAAAAATTAAATAAAGCTCCTTGATTTTATTATAATCAATAATATATAATCTATCTTGCGTTTTTAAGACGTAAGTGAGTTGCCTACCTAGCTCAGTCGGTAGAGCTATCGGCTGTTAACCGATCGGTCGTGGGTTCGAGTCCCTCGGTAGGCGCCACACTTGGCCTGTTGGAGAAGCGGCTTAACTCACCACCCTTTCACGGTGGCATTCATGGGTTCGAATCCCATACAGGTCACCAAGTTAAGTACAGAAGTCAGATACATTGTCGTTTCTGGCTTTTTTCTTCGATTACATCGAGCTTTTTTAAAATCACAAAATTTGGACAGTGTCTATAAAAATGCCATTTTTATACATAATTATGATACAGCCCTGACAACTACTCACCGTTAGAACGGAACTACTCACCATTTAAAATCCTCTTCACTTTTAAGCTTTTTAGAGCGATTAGTGGGAATAATAGGAGGACGACAAGATGAAAACTAATAGAATAGTGCCAAGATTACCAAGAAAAATGGTAGATGAATATAGAGCGAGGCTTGGTAGTTATCTTCGCTCAATGTTTTACTACAAAAAGATGTTGGATGAGAATCATATTTCTGAAGAGGAATATAGTGAAATTGAATTGATGCTTTTAAAGAAATATCAAATAAGTCCAAATAGTCTTCAAAGGATGGATTTGAAGAGTTTATCGGAAAGAGACAATTTTCCATGAAAAACCTTAATATAAAATTGTAAAATTATGCGCTATGCGCTATAATATTTTCGAGGTCAAAAAGTATGATTGATATTAAAGAAAAAACATTAGAAGGTTATACCTTCATTGACTTGTTTGCAGGTTTAGGAGGGTTCCGACTAGCATTAGAATCTCTTGGTGCAAAATGTGTATACTCTAATGAGTGGGACTTGCCAGCACAAGAAGTCTATAAAGCCAATTTTGGCGATACTCCTGAAGGCGACATTACGAAAGTAGATGAAAAAACAATTCCAGATCACGATATTCTTTGTGCAGGATTTCCGTGTCAGGCATTTTCAATAAGCGGAAAGCAGAGAGGATTTGAAGATAGTAGAGGCACTTTATTTTTTGACGTAGCAAGGATCATTAAAGAAAAGAGACCAAAAATAGTCTTTATGGAAAATGTGAAAAATTTTGCTACACACGATAATGGAAGAACTCTTGAAGTTGTTAAAGCAACCATGGAAGAACTTGGCTACACTTTTTACCAAAAAGTTCTTAATGCAGTGAACTACGGAATTCCACAAAAGCGTGAAAGAATTTACATGGTTTGCTTTAGAAATGATTTAGGCATTGCCAATTTCAAATATCCAAAACCATTTAAGTTAACTAGACATTTAGCGGATTTTCTTTTAGATGACGAAGAAATGGTAAAAAAATGTATTATTAATCGACCTGACACCTATTTTAATGGTGAAGCTGATGATAAATATTCTGACAAAACAATCAGATTAGGCATTGTTAATAAAGGTGGCCAAGGTGAAAGAATTTATAGTGCTAAGGGTATAGCAATTACATTATCTGCTTATGGTGGAGGTATCTTTTCAAAAACTGGTGGATATTTAATAAATGGTAAAACCAGAAAACTCCATCCTCGTGAATGTGCAAGAATTATGGGATATCCAGATTCATACATCATGTCAAAAAGTATGAGCCAAGCATATAAACAATTTGGTAATTCTGTAGTAGTAGATGTGCTTCAATACATTGCAGTTGAGATAGGAGAAGTTTTGAAAAAATGAACGAGATTGGCTTTAGAAAATATTTGTTTGATTTAAAAACTCCAAAAAAAGTTGTAAGCGATCATGTATCTAGGTTAAAAAGAATTGAAAAATCGATTTTAAACTGCGATTTGGATGAAGAATATGACAAAAACGAGTGTGTCCAATTGTTAAAATTATGTGAAAAAAACTACGACTTATCTAAATTGGATTTAGAAATCGTAGCTCCTCTTCCTATAGGAAATTATTCAATGAACACTTTCAAACACTCAATTAAGAAGTATTGTCAATTTAGAAGTTCTACTTCAAAAATTTAATAATTTCTTGTTTTGTCATTCCGCTCGGTGCGTCATATTTAAGCGTTATTGAGAAGATGACATTGGCATTGTATGTATTTGATAGCTTCCTAATTTCAAATTCATTATTTCTATAAGAGAACATGTACTCATAGGCACCTACATCAAAACGTCTATTGTGCATGTTTTTGTTTGTGATGTAGAACAATGATCCGTCATCAGTTTTTCTATATGTATTTAATTCAAAGTTGTTTTGAATATAGTCAATGACATTTTTCATATTTGAATTACCGACTTTCGAAGAACCAGAGCGTTTGATTCTATATGTACCCGAGACATTAAAATATTTGTGAAAGTCATTTAGCGGGAACATAACATGGTCGTTTGTTCCAAATAGTTCGACACCTTTATTCCCGTAGGTATTCATAATCCAATTTGTGAAAACTTCTTCCATATTATCAAAGATAATAGTTTTGCCAGCTGTGCCAGCATTCTTGAAATCATCATAATATCGATTCATGAATCTCATGATGGTTCTTGCAAATTCGTTAATTGGAGTATCATTCTTGTCGCTATAGATAAATGTTCTTGTTTCGTCATCCGGTAAAAGAACAAATTGCCCACATTGTGCAGGACATTTTTTGGTTTCGATGTAAAAAGTCTTACCTGTGTTTGTCTTTACAAGGATATCTGGCACCGTTGAATCTTCTTCACCCATGTGCTGGAAATAGGCCAAATCACCATATGTGTCCATAAGGAATTTAGTCCATTCTTTTTCAAATTCTTTCCAATCGCTCATTTTATTACCTCCAAAAATGACAACAATGATTTGCCAATGTTTTCTATAGTTGTTACAGTCATTGCGTTTCCAGCTTGCATTAAAATATGTCTTTCAGAAACAATGCCTGTAACTTTTTTAACAAGTTCCACAGGGAAGCCTTGCAAAAGCAGAGCGTCTTCTCCTGATAACTCATAAAGAATCCCATCACGTGAATAAAGCAGTCCATCTCTTTGTGACCTTAATGTTGGACATCGATTTGTAAACAATCTCAAATCATTCATTCGGGTATCGATGATGGTATTATCAAAAGATGCTAAGTCTTCAATTGTGTACTTGCCTTGGTTGATTCTGTTATTAAGATAATTTCTTAAATATGGGATTTCTGTTCCTCTAATTATATTTTTGAATGTCAAATATTTAACTAATTGTGGACGTTCTATTGGCTCAGGCCATTTATATTTTTTGAGTGATTTAACAAGTGCCTTTCTGACCCCTATAAAATAGATTCTTTTTCTAGATTGTGGCACGCCATAATCCCAACTATCTAAAACCTTATAATCAACTCTATAACCAGATTTATCTAGTAAAGCTAATATTGTTTTTAAGGTTTGGCCCTTGTTGTGGTTTACTAGTCCTTTGACATTTTCAAGGATAAAACATGTTGGCTTGGTGTCCTTTAGAATTTTGGCGACATAATTTATTAGTTCTCCTCTTGAATCATCAAGTCCCTTTTTAGTTCCAATTACTGAAAATGATTGGCAAGGAAAACCGCAAATTAGTAAATCGAAATGCGGCAACTTCTCTGATTTTATTCTTTTTATGTTGCCGTAATTTGTTTCACCAGTAGTGTTATGCATTAGATTATAAGTAGTAGACGAAAGCCTACTTGTATCAGCATAGCCTACACACTTCAAACCACACTTTTCTAATCCCAATCGACCTCCTCCTATTCCGGAGCAGAAATCGAAAAATGTCTCTATCCTCATAGCAAAAGTCTATCACGAATCTATTTCTAAAAATAGGTTTCTATATTGCGTCATTTAATTTAGTTGTTACTATTGATAAACTTATTAATGTAGTTATGGCACTAACAGAAGAACAAAAGAAACAACTTTATAAGTTCATTGTTGAAGAGCGACATTATGCCATGAACGATATTTATGTTTTCATGCCGGATGTCGATCATCGATATTTAAGAGAAGTCTTAAAAAACATAACTTCTTTTATACGATTTGATCGTTGTCCGTATTGCAACACTTCAATTCTTGTTACTTATTCAAATAGACAACAAATATATTGCTGCCCTGAACACAAAAAGGCATTCAATAATAGAAACAGACCGAAAACCAGAGTAGTAGTGTTCGAAGGTGTGCGACGGGTGTTCCACTGTATCAAAACACTGTGTATAGGCCACAAGTTGATAATTGGATTGATACAAGTCAATCCTTTTTTCTTACTTAAAAAAGTCTAATATATAATAGAATAAGACAAAGTCTTATGATAAGATATAAACATTATGAAAAAGAAAAGATTGACTCATGATCAAAAGATAATAAAGGCTTTAGAAAAAATCAAAACTCCTATTGTTGATGAACTTAGGAATCTAGCTATCTTTTTTAAAGCAAGGTCACGAAGCAATGAGACTGGGATGGAACATGTAGCTAAGAATTATCACGGATTGGATTCAAGTGATATTGAATTATTAGTAGATTGTATCAAAAATCCTATTGAACATATTAAAGATAAAAGATATCCAAAAACATACTGTTATTACCACGCAAGAAAGCACGACAAAAATCATTTCATTAAAGTTGTTGCAAAGGTTGAAAATGATTTAAAAACTGGGTACATATCTTTGATATTCATTACATCAAAAATCAAAAATAAGTAGTGGAATTAACCGATTAATATGGTAAAATAGACATGTCAAAGGTGGAAAGTCGCTGTGCGACCACGACGCATTTCTTCGGAAATGGATTGACTAGCGTTTCAGGATGCAGCGCCCTGATTGACAAATAATTACATCTCGTTGAGATGTTTTCTTTTAATTGATATAATACAAATGCCAAAGGTGGAAAATCAGCTGGCGACCACGGCGCATCCTAGCCATAGGATGGATATTACAGCGATGCAGGGGTGGAGCTAATAGATGACCTCTAACGATTCAGTCACTCCCATAATCAGGCTGGCCTGCTTGGCAAATAATAACGTCTCGAAAGAGATGTTTTTAGTTTTTAACTATCTAGACAATAAAAAAATGAACCGATGAAGGCTCCATTTGCCAACTTGGGTTCACACTTATATTATATATAATTTGCACTTGCTGTCAAAATGAATTTTCAATCAGAGATTGATATATGCTGATATATTGGTATAATATCATTGTCAAAGGTGGAAAGTCGTTGTGCGACCACGGCGCATTTCTTCGGAAATGGATGTCGGCGATTCAGGATTCAGCGCCCTGCTTGACAAATAATCACATCTCATATGAGATGTTTTTGTTTTCACTTATTACTATAATTGATACAAAATATCAGTCCTTTTATTTTTGCTCTTGACCTAGAGTTAACTCTAACTCTTACAATATTAACATGAGGTGATAAGAATG
>CAMUVS010000035.1 GCA_947164155.1 uncultured Caryophanales bacterium
ACTTTATAAGAGAAATTAAAGAATTGGTCAACTCTGCCAAGCAAAGAGTAGTGACTTCAATCAATATTGCTATGGTTTATACCTATTATGAGATAGGAAGACGTATAGTGGAACAAGAACAGAAAGGCAAACATAGAGCTAATTATGGTAACGAAATGATTAAGCAACTATCTGCTGAACTTACTCGCGAATTTGGAAAGGGTTATTCGGAAGTTAATCTTAGATATTTCAGAAAATTCTATATTATTTATAGTGTTAATCAAATTTAGCAAACAGTGTTTGCTAAATCTAAAATTACTAATTTTAAGACAAAAACATCATCCTACAACAATAGCAAAAAACAAATTGGGCAACCGCTGGTTGACCAATCTAAAATTATTTATAATTTTAATAATTATCCAATTACAAGTGATGGACATCGATTCTTTTTAAATTGGGCATCATATATATTGCTTATGAGAATAAAGGATCCAAATAAATTAAGGTCACAATAAAAGTGACCTTTTTAAATATCTTAGATATTTATTGAAGACAATTAGCAGAATTATAAAAAATTTTTGCAAAAAAATCGAAAAATCGCCCTCTTTATATAATAGAGGGCTTTTTATGAATTTAAATATTGATACAAACTTTATAAGAGAAATTAAAGAATTGGTCAACTCTGCCAAGCAAAGAGTAGTGACATCAATTAATATCGCTATGGTTTATACCTATTATGAGATCGGAAGACGTATAGTGGAAAAAGAACAGAAAGGATCTAATAAGGCAAACTATGGTGAAGAATTGTTAACCCAATTATCTAGTGAGTTGACAAAAGAATTCGGGAAAGGGTATTCATTGACTAATTTAAAGTTGATTAGAAAGTTCTATTTGGTGTATAGCAGTCAAAAAAGTCAAACAGTGTTTGACCAATCTAAAATTATTGATAATTTTAAAAATTATCCAATTACTAGCGATGGTCATCGATTCTTTCTAAATTGGACATCTTATATGTTGTTAATAAAGATTAAAGATCCCGATGAAAGATCATTTTATGAAATAGAATGCTATAACTCTAATTGGAGTTTTAGAGAGTTAAATCGGCAAATTGATTCTTGTTTATACGAAAGACTATCCCTATCAAGAGACAAACAAGGTGTTTTAGATTTATCTAAAAGAGGTCATGTAATTGAAAAACCTATAGATGTTTTAAAAGAGCCATTTGTATTGGAGTTTCTTAATTTGGATGAAAAAGAGAGTTATTCCGAAAATGACTTAGAAACAGAAATTTTGAATAAAATTCAATATTTCATGTTAGAACTTGGCAAAGGTTTTACATTTGTAAAAAGACAAATGCGGCTAACGTTTAATGATAAGCATTATCACGCTGATTTGGTGTTCTATAATCGTTTTTTGAGATGTTTTGTAATTATAGACTTGAAAATAGGGGAAGTGACACATCAAGACATTGGACAAATGCAAATGTATGTCAATTATTATGATCGATTTATAAAGACTATAGACGAAAATAAAACTATTGGAATCTTATTATGTAAAGATAAGGATGACGCAATTGTAAGACTTACTTTACCGGAAGATAATAATCAAATATTTGCGGCAAAATATGAAACAATTCTCCCTAGCAAAGACGAACTTCTTAGCCTGATTAAAGACACCAACTAAAGCGTGAAAAAAGGTTGCAAATTGCAACCCTTAATATGATTTTATCAAAGTAATTGAATTAGATGCGCCACTGACTAACAATAATGTTCAGCAGTAGCAATTGCGAGTTCAATCATTCTAGAAAGGCCAAAAGCTCTTTCTTCAGCGGATAATCTTTCATCGCGATTGATAAAGCTATCAGTAACAGTTAATAAGCATAGTGCTTTTTTATTAAATCTAGCAGCGTTAGCGTATAAGGAATAAGATTCCATTTCTACACCCATTACACCTAAAGCAGCCCAACTCTTCCAGATTTTTGGATCATAATCATAGAAGATATCTGCGGCTAAGATATTTCCTCCGTGATAAGGAATTTTTGCCTTTTTAGCTTCTTCACATGCTGTAACCATTAAATCAAAGTCTGCGATAGCGGAATATGTGCCGTTTAATTTATATTGGCTCATCCAATTACTATCAGTACAAGCACCTGCACAAATTAAGATATCTTTTAATTCGATATTAGGCTGATATGTTCCACAAGTTCCAACTCTAATGATGATTTCTACTCCATAACTCATAAAGAGTTCACTAGAATAAATACCAATTGAAGGCATTCCCATTCCGGAGGCCATGACTGAAATTCTTTTATTATTTTTGGTGTATCCAGTAAATCCTAAGATACCCCTAACATTAGTTACTTCTTTATAATCGTGTAAATAGGTTTCAACGATCCATTTTGCTCTAATTGGATCTCCAGGCATTAAAACAACCTTAGCGAAATCGCCTTTTTCAGCGTTGATATGAGGTGTTCCCATATAATATCTCCTTTGTAAGCACATATATTTTACTACATTAGTGAGTTTACACCAAACTTTTTCGTATTGAAGTTTAAGCTCATAATCAGTAAACTGATTTTATGAAAAAAGTTAGAAATTTATATGTCTTAGAAACTAGCGATTTGAAAATAATAGAAACTATATCGCTTTTAAATAAGGATAGTTATTATCCTTTAGCAGAGGGAGTATATAAAATCTTAGTAGGTCTAGATGATGAAGAGGCTGTTAAATTTAATGAACTTCCAACTTATAAGACATTAATTTCTTATAATTCTAAAAAAGTATCGCGATTAATTATGATGCTTTTAAGATATCACTATTTAGAAAGAGTGTATGACCCAAGCAGTGATAAACTCTATTTAAAAGTTGCTCCAAAAGGAGAAACTGAATTAGTGAAATATCACAAAAAACATAAATATAAATTCACAAAAAAAGAGGTTAATTTAGAACCTACTATTGTGAAATTAGATTTAAGTAAAATTAAGTAATAATTTGATAGTCACTTTAAATAATTGTAAAATTATAAAGTTGACTATAGGAGGTAAGAAAATATGACGTTTGCATGGGAAAGCGGTATCACTCAATTTATAATTACACTAGTGTTGCTTATAGGAATGTATGGATTCCTTTTCTTAATGTATAGCAAAATCGTTAAACGTCTTGCTGGATATTTATTTGTTTCTATCTCTTTTGTCGCTTTATTAATTACATATTTATTCTGCCTCCATTATGTCTTTATTGCTTGTGTTGGTTTAACTGTAGTTGGAGTAACTATTACTTTATTTACCAATTTAGGCGACTTAAGACAGTTCCTCGCTAACCCATTTAAAGGTAGTAGAGTGAAGTCTGGAAAAATGGAAGTTGAAAAGATTTATAACAGAGAATTATTATATAAAACCATCGAAAAGGCTGTTATTAATTTAAGTAAAACTAGAACTGGTGCGATTATGACTTTTGAAAAGAATACTTCTTTACAAGATGTCATTAAAAATGGTGTCGCTGTTAGAGCTCCAGTCTCTGCTGAATTATTAGTTACAATCTTCTATCCTGGCACACGTTTACATGATGGAGCGGTTGTTATTCACGGCAATGAAATTGTTGCTGCTAGTGTTTTCTATACTCCAACTACTAAACCATTTGCTGGTAAATATGGTAGCCGTCATAGAGCTGCTTTAGGTATTTCAGAAATCTCTGATAGTGTTACTGTTGTTGTCTCTGAAGAAACCGGAAGAATCTCCTTTGCGGTTAACGGACAACTTGATCCAGTAGACCAAGAATCCTTCTTAAGAGTGTTCGAAAACTATATGGACGGAGTAACCGAATAATAGGTTAACAAATGGATTCCAAACAAATTTACGATTTTATCCTCAAAGTTCAATCTATCAGCAAGATTGGACTTGTTTATTCTAAAGACCCTTATGCCTTAACTAATTACAAAGAGTTAAACGATTTAAGCACCAAGTTTCTAGAAGATTTTTTAGAAGTTAAATTTGATCGTCCTAATTATTTCCAAAGGGATATTTATCCAACCCCAAACATCTCAGTTAGAACCATAATCTTCAATGAAGACAAATCTAAAGTATTAATGGTTAGAGAAGCTGCTTTACATGCTTATTCTCTTCCAGGAGGTTGGGCGGATTTATATGATTCTCCAAGTCAAACCGCTAAAAATGAATGTAAACAAGAAGCCGGAGCGGATATAGAAATTGTCAGACTTGTAGGTCTAACTAGTAGAACCCCATTTAAAGCTCCAACTTCTATTCCGGAATTTGTTGCGATCTTTGAAGCAAGATTAACTAAGTTAAATAAAGAACATGAGTATGAAACTGACGATGTTGGATTCTTCGATATTAATAATCTTCCAGAGATATCGAAAAAGACATCGAAAGGTGAATTACTAAGATTTATAAACGCCGCGAAAAACGGGGAAACTATATTTGATTAAAATGACCTTTAAATAATGGTCATTTTTTGTTAATATACAGGCATGATTTTATTATCAACTAGCCAAACTTTATATATTTCTCTAGCTATTATCGGAGTAATAGTGGTGATTTTTTTAATTTGTCTATTATATTTCCGTAATATCTATCGAAATAAACACGCTAGAGAGTTAACTTATATAAAGTTAAGTAAAATATGCGAACATAATGACTATTTATTGTTAAATGATTATCACATTGATTTTGATGACAAAAATAAAGGATTAATTGATCACTTAGTGATATCTAATAAATACATTATTATTATCAGTGTCTTTTCTATTTCTGGTGTCTTATCAGGTAAATTTCAAGGTGAAGAATTAGTGAATGTAAATAAAAAAGGGACTAGCATTGTCGCTAATCCAATTAACTACAACATTAACTTAACTAAACGCTTAGCCTTATTTAACGACTTAAATACATCTTTTCTAAAAGGATTAGTGGTAATCAATAATGATTCCTCTATTAAAATAGAAGGACATAATGAACAATTTAAAATCATTAAAAGAAAAGAATTAAATAAGACCATTAAAGAATTTGATAAAGAAAACATTAAAAATCTTAATGAAGAAAGCGTGATTAAATTTATTAATAAATTAAATGAGGAAAATAAATAAAAAAACAACTCTTTCGAGTCGAATTTAGCGTTTGGAGCAGGCGACGGGAATCGGACCCGCATAACTACCTTGGCAAGGTAGTGTTCTACCACTGAACTACGCCTGCAATTCAAAATTGCTAAATTATTATAACAAAATTAGTTGATTATGCAATATAATTTGTAAGAATTATTTAAAAAGGAGAAAACTAAGATGGTGTCAGACAAAGAATTAGCAGAATTAATATTCCCTGAAGTCAAAGAAAGCATTGAAGATCTAGAAAAAAGATATCCACTAAGAAATTTACCTAGTGGGGCTGAAGTCACTAGATTCGCTCCAAGTCCTACAGGATTTTTACATACTGGAAGTTTATTTACTTCCATGGTGTGTCATAAAGTCGCTAGTGACTCTAATGGCATTTTCTATGTAAGACTAGAAGATACTGACACTAAAAGAGAAATCGAAGGTAGTGGTCTCCAATTATTAGAACAACTTAAATTATTTAATATTGTCCCTTCTGAAGGTTATTTAGGTGACCATCAAGTTGGTCAATACGGACCATACATCCAATCCGAAAGAGCAGATATTTATAAAGTAGTTATCAAACATTTATTAGAAGAAGGTAAAGCCTATCCTTGCTTCTGCTCTCAAGAAGAACTTGATGATATTAGGGCCAAACAAGAAAAAGCCAAAATCATTCCAGGATATTATGGACCATTTGCGAAATATCGTTATTTAAATAACGATGAAAGAAAGCAAAGGATATTAAAAGGTGATCCATACGTCATCCGCTTTAAATCAACTGGCAATCATATTCATAAAATTAAAGTCACTGATTTAGTACACGGCAATTTTGAAATCGCAGAAAATGATATGGATATTGTCATCTTTAAAAGTGATGGACTTCCAACTTATCACTTCGCTCATGTAGTTGATGACCACTTTATGAGAACCACAACTGTTATTAGAGGAGAAGAATGGATTGCCTCACTTCCAATTCACTTAGAATTATTTAAGGCTTTAGGCTGGCAAGCTCCTAAATACGCGCATTTACCAGTGATTATGAAAATTGGAGAAAATGGCAATAAACGTAAATTATCTAAAAGATTAGATAATGAAGCAGCAGTCTCCTATTTCTTAAAAGACGGCTATCCTAGTGAAGCGCTTATTATGTACTTAATGACTATTGCAAATTCTAATTTTGAAGAATGGATCTTTGAACATAAATTTGAACATATGGAAGAATTTAAATTCTCCTTTGATAAGATGTCACTAGAAGGCGCTTTATTTGACATGGGTAAACTTAATTTCTTCTCTAGAGAAATCTTATCTAAGAAATCTAAAGAAGAAATGTTAGAGATGACTTTAAAATATTCTAAAGAATATGATGAAAAACTCTATAACTTAGTTTCTAGTGATCCTGAATATTTTAAAAAGATTATCAACATTGAAAGAGAAAAAGAGAATCCTAGAAAAGACTATGAGAAATTAGGGGGATTATATGACCTTATTTCCTTCTTCTATAAGGATTTATATGAAGAATATGTTAAGACTAATGGACTTGTCTATAATGAGAAGTTCTCATTAGAACAAGTTAAAGAAGTTTTATCTGCTTTAAAAGAATTAGATATAACTAAGGATGAACAAACTTGGTTCTCTCAAATGAAATCTATAGGTGAATCTCTTGGCTTCTCAAGTGATAGAAAAGCCTATAAGGCTAATCCAGAAGCCTATAAAGGAATGATTGGTGATGTTGCTGAAATATTAAGAATCACCTTAACCACGAAAAAGAATTCCCCTAATTTATATTATGTGATGCAAGTCCTTGGATTAGAGGAATGCCATAGAAGAATTAATCAAGTTCTTTCTAAATGAATGTAAACGGTGGTATAATTACCACCAACTGGCCCAATGGAGAAGCGGCTTAACTCATTGCCCTCTCAAGGCAACATTCACGGGTTCGAATCCCGTTTGGGTCACCAAAAATAAAGAAAGTAGGATAATACGAATATGTATTGTCCTTTTTTTGATTACAACGAAACAGAAAGAAACATCGCTCATAAATACAACATGGAAGAAAGCGTATTTAGGATGAAAAAGAGAGCCTGTGATTACGGCCCTCATATTATTCAAAAATAAATTACAGCTTTTTGATTTCTTCTTTTATGAAGTTGATGACATCTTCTTTAGGGATTCTTTCCAGTTCTCTACATATGTCATCAGCTTTTTTGTCATTGTTTTTACGCTCAATTAAGTAATCAACTGTCACGTTAAATAAATC
This sequence comes from uncultured Caryophanales bacterium, assembly GCA_947164155.1. Classification (GTDB taxonomy): domain Bacteria; phylum Bacillota_I; class Bacilli_A; order RFN20; family CAG-826; genus UBA2450. The sequence goes on from CAMUVS010000035.1 coordinate 7,337, forward strand.
CGCTAATTGTATAAGCTGGTTGATTTTTGGCTCGTAAATCCCGTTTTCCCAGTTCAGTATTGTCTGGCCAGAAACGCCAAGTTTATTGGCTATTTCGTTCTGTGTTAAACCACTTTTGTTCCTTAGTTCCCTTAGTCTCATTTTCTTTCCCTCTAGAAAAATAATCAAAGAAACCTTGATTTCTTTAGTAGTAAAATCAAGTAAAACTTTGTAGAATAGTAGATAAATCAAGGAAACCTTTGATTATCTCTATTTTTAAAAAGGTTCCTTTGTTTATGAAAGGGAATCATTATGCCAAAAGTTAAATCGTCTAGAAACAAAACAATCGATTTCACAGAGGAAGAAGGAAAAGTCTATATAGATCGATGCATTTATGTCAAAGACATCAATGGTGTTGATAGCGTTGTAGATAAAACCATTATTGGTGATACGTTTGAAGTTCTTAAAAAGTTACCTTCAGAATTTGTGGATTTATTAGTTGTTGATCCTCCATATAATCTTGCCAAGAATTATCACGGGAATAAATTTGGAAAAACAAACAATGATGCATACAAAGAATATACACGTCAATGGATTTCTGAATGCAAAAGATTACTAAAAAAAGATGGCTCCATTTATGTTTGCTGTGACTGGGAGTCAAGTTTAGTTATAGGGGAAGTACTATACGAATTCTTCCATGTGCAAAACAGAATTACATGGCAAAGAGAGAAAGGCCGCGGTGCTCTTTCAAATTGGAAGAATGGAATGGAAGATATTTGGTTTGCGACAAACTCCAAAAATTATGTTTTTAATGTAGAAGATGTAAAAGTCAGAAGAAAAGTCATTGCTCCGTATAAAGTTGATGGAAAACCGAAGGATTGGGAAGAAACAGGTGAAGGTAATTATCGCAATTCTTATCCATCTAATTTCTGGGATGATATTTCAATTCCTTATTGGAGCATGCCTGAAAACACGGAACATCCAACTCAAAAACCTGAAAAGCTTATCGCTAAATTGATATTAGCAAGCAGTAATAAAGGCGATATTGTTTTGGATCCATTTTTAGGTTCTGGAACTACTTCTGTTGTTGCAAAGAAACTTGATAGACACTACGTTGGAATCGAACAAAATCCTAGATATTGTGGATGGGCAGAATATCGTATTGAGTTGGCCGAAACTGACAAAGAAATTCAAGGATATACAAACGGTGTTTTCTGGGAAAGAAACACTTTGAGCGAGCAAAACAAAGCAAAATCTAAAAAGAATGGGGGCAAAGAGAAATGTTCTACGATGGACCTATTCAAAGATTGATAAATTTTATTCAGTCTCATGATGGCATTGGTAAAAAAGACGTGCTTAAAGAGCTTGTTAAAAACGAATTCAATCTAATTTTAGATAGAAAAGTTTATTATTGTAACGCGTTCGCAATTAGGTTCTCCTCTGCTAAAACAAGGAATTTTTCGAATACTGTTTTGGGCTTATCAGCTCTTCAAAAATACGATGATAGACCATTTATAGTTTGTGTTGTTTTACCGAATGAGAATTACATGCTCTTAGCAAATACGTTTTGTCTTAAGAAGATTAGTCATTCGTCAAAGGAACTTAGAATTGATAACATTAAAGGAAGCTTCAATGGTGGTGATATCATGAGAAATGTCAGCGGTATTGAAAATAAGCCGGAAAATTTCAAAGACCTTTTCTTATTTCATGAAGCAACTTCTTTTGAAGAAAATCTTGAACGATTAGTTGAAGCTACTAATCAAATTGTTGGTACAAAGCAGAAAATCGAATTGAGCGATGAGAATATTAAAAATATCCTTAATTCTCCACACAGAGCAATTAAATTTGTAAATTCACAATTTTATTCTATCTTAGAATCAGATTTAGCTAGCAGAATAAAGAAGGTTCAGAATTCAATTGCTATTGCTGCATTTATTGATAACGTAAATATCAGAGGTCGTATTATTGAATATTTAATAACAAGCGAGTCTGAAGATAAAACAAGATTGATGCTGATAGATGCTCTTGAAAACGAGAAAACTCTGCCTAAATTTGTAACTCCTGATAAATTAGGCGACTACACAAGAGATTTTGAATCGTTTTTTACTGAAACGGATATTAAGACAAAGGTTTTATTCCTTGATGCAAATCCAAAAGCATATAACATTGACAAGCTTTTAGAATTCCTTTCTGGTGATAAAAGTGTCTACATGCTGTGTTTTGTTGGAGTCAGCAAAAACAAAGAAATATCCATGGCGCTTGTCTCTATGTTTCAATATGAACTTTTAAAGAATACTCGTTGTATGCAACACTGGGCTGGAAGAGGAACTAGAGGAGTAACTCAATTTTATGGGGCGGTCATTAAAGACATTTTGACCTCGTATAAAACCAACATTGATATCAATTATTCAATTGATAGATTGAAAGAAATGATTAAACTTTAAAGAAAATTTGATTTTTTTGGAAAAAACTGGATTTTCTTGCCTATTTAAATAATAGGAGGTGTTTTAAATGAAACACTTTGATAGTGATACATTTCTTGATATCGCTAGAACTCTTAAATTAGACGAGCAACAAAGAGCGTTTCTCCCTGAATTCCGAATAGTTCTTATTAAAGCTATTTGGGAAGGGAGAGCCGAAGAATCGTTGCTCCAACAATTTGATGAGATAGTAGCGTATTAGAGAAGTAAAAAGGGCTGATAAAAGGCCCTTTTTGCTTTAAATACCAATAAATGGTTAACGATTAGCCATCTGAATGTCCTTATATCAAAGAAGGACATATTTATGCCGTTAACAGAAGAAGAAAGAAGATGTGGGAGTATATTTATAGTGGAAAGCATTAATAGGGTTTCAACACCTGTTCGGTTTTAACGCAAGGTGTTCGGTTATATCAAAATCATTGCACCCTGCCAACTTAGAAACATAGGATTGATACAATAGTGTCAGTCCTTTTTCTTTATGCTACAATCATAAAAGAAAGATAACACATTATATGAATCGCTTTTTTGAAATAGTGGATAAATATGGAGAAGCTCGTAATGATGAACCATATTTTGAAGATGGTTTAAAAGAGATAATTCGCTCACATGATTTAAGTTTGAGAATTTCAGCAAAAAGACCGACAGATCCAGATTATAAAGAACTATTAGAAGAACTATTCCAAACTAAATTAGATGAATCTGTATCCATTGTTTCTCCTTTTTATTGCGATAATGGATGTCGTGTTAGATTTGGAAAGAATATAACAATAAATAAAGGTGTTACTTTTCTTTCAGCTGGTATTATAGATATTGAAGACGATGTTTTAATCGGACCAGATGTGAAAATCGCCACTGTTAATCATGACTTAAAAGAACGACATCATAAATTTTATTTTAAAAAAGTCACTATAAAAAAGAATGCTTGGATATGCATTGGGGCAATTATCTGTCCTGGAGTAACAATTGGAGAAAATAGTGTTGTTGCTGCAGGAGCGGTTGTGACCAAGGATGTTCCTAGTAATGTGGTTGTAGGTGGTAACCCTGCAAAAGTTATTAAAGAAATAAAATAGGCGTTAATATATGGACAAAGAGATTAAACCTATATATCCAAATTCTCAGTTTAAATCATTTTGTTATATTAAAAGTGTCATCACTAGACCAAATATCATAGTTGGTGATTACTCTTACTATGATGATAGTGAAGATGGACCAGAATCATTTGAAAAACACGTTACCCATCATTACGATTTTATGGGTGATAAACTTATTATTGGTAAGTTTGTTGCTATAGCAAGAGGAGTGGAATTTATCATGAATGGCGCTAATCACATGCTAGATTGCTTAACAACTTATCCTTTTGAAATCATTGATGAATTTAAAGGCTTATCTAGATCATTCGGAGATAGAGGAAACCGCGGAGATACAGTCGTAGGCAACGATGTCTGGATTGGTCAAAACGCCACAATATTGCCAGGAGTTCATATTGGTGACGGCGCTATTATAGGCGCGAATGCAGTGGTAGCGAAAGATGTTCCTCCATATGCAGTTGTTGTGGGCAATCCTGCTATTATTAAGAAATATAGATTTGATAAAGAAACGATTAATCTTCTTTTAGAACTCAAATGGTGGGACAAAGATATCGAAGAAATCAAAAAACTAATCCCATT
>CAMUVS010000036.1 GCA_947164155.1 uncultured Caryophanales bacterium
CCAGCTTTATCTAAAGGAGAGCCGCTTGCAACATATTTATCAATTAATTCGTCGCTTAATTGATTAAATATAACTTCACTAGTTACGTGAGTAAGTATTTCTTTAGATAAATATTTAATTCTAAATCCTGTATGGACATAGTGAGTTTTACCAGATAATTCTTTTAATATTCTTTTTGCATCAACTTTATTAACTGGTTTACCAATGATTTTGTCGTCTAATACTACAATGGTATCGGCAGAAATAATTAAATCATTTGGATATAGTTTTTCAACTGCTTCTCCTTTTCTTTTAGCAATATCTTCGACAGCGTTTATAGGAGAAAGTGTATATGAAGATTCTTCGTTAATATCTTCACTAACAACAACAAAATCTGATGAAACTAGTTTCATCAATTCTTGTCTTCTAGGTGATTTAGACGCTAAAACGTATTTCATTAATTTTTAGACATGATGATTGGGATAATCATTGGGTAACGTTTAGTTCTTGCGTAAACAAATTTACTAGCGACATCCTTAACAATCGTTTTTAATTCAGAAAAACTGGTTTTGCTTCCTAATTTTTCTTTAACTGCACTGGTAATAAGAGCCTGACACTCTAAAAGAGCTTTTTCATTATGTTTTTGTACAACCCCTCTATTATAAATAATTGGGCTATCTATTAAGGCATTATTTCTACTATCTATCGCTAAAGCGATAATAAGCATTCCATCTTCATGGAGGATTCTTCTATCTTCCATAACAGATTCAGCGAGTCCGTTAATGTCTTTACCATCAATATAAGAGACACCATGTTCTACTTGATAACCAAGTTTAACTTTATGTTTAGCGAGCACTAACGTATCTCCGTTATCTAAAACAAAGCAGTGATCTTGAGGAATTCCTAAAGTTGTGGCAAGTTCAGCGTGTAGTCGTAGCATACGGTATTCCCCGTGCATTGGCATAAAGTATTTAGGATTAAATAATTTTAAGACTAATCTTAGTTCTTGCTTTGATGGGTGACCTGAGGAGTGAATATCCGCTAAGATGGAGTTGGTGATGCATTCAGCCCCACATCTTGTTAACAAGTTAACAATGTGAGCAATCATGATACCATTTCCTGGAATTGCGCTACTAGAGAAAACAACTGTATCTCCTGGCATAATATGGATATCTTTATGGTCTCCTCCAGCGATTCTACTTAAAGCAGCGTTAGGTTCACCTTGGCTGCCTGTACAAAGAATTAATAATTCTCCAGCCTTATATCTTTTAATATCACTTGCTGGGATGATGCTACTATCTGGAATATGGATATAGCCAAAGTTACGGGAAATCTCGACAGCTTTTTCCATACTTTTACCAACAATAGTGATGTAACGCTTATGTTTAACAGCGGATTCACAGATTTGTTGAATTCTAGAAATATTACTGGAGAAGGTTGAAATGATGATTCTACCCATGGCGTTATTAAAGATTTCATTAATAGAATCATTAACATTTTTCTCACTTGGAGTATAGCCTTCTTGTTCAGCATTAGTGGAATCACTTAAAAGTAAATCAACTCCTTCTTTACCTAATTCGGCAATTCGTTGAAGTTCAATATCTGGACCAATTGGAGTGAGGTCGACTTTAAAGTCTCCAGTAGAAACGATTCTTCCTTCTCGAGTATCGATTACGACTCCAAAGGAGTCAGGGATCGAGTGAGTCACTCTAAAGAAGGAAATATCGAAGTCACCAATTTTCACTTTGGTGTCAGAATTATATTCTAAAATCTTGACGCGATCCGCCATCTTATATTCTTCTAATCTATTTTTAATTAAGGCACAAGCAAGTCTAGGAGCGTATATTACTGGAATATTGACGTTTTGGATAAGAAAAGGAATACCGCCAATATGGTCTTCATGGCCGTGAGTAATAATTAAAGCTTTAATTTTGTTTTTATTATTTTTTAGGTGTGTGAAATCAGGAACGATATAATCAATTCCAGGGAATTCGACTCCAGGGAATTTTACCCCGCAGTCAATAATGACAATTTGCTCCTCGTTTTCGAAGCAATACATGTTTTTACCGACTTCGCCAAGCCCACCCAAAGCATAAATAGAAACCGGTAGAGAAATATTCTTATCCATTGGTGCCTCCAATACATTGCTTATGTAAAAATAGGTGCTTTTATTGTAGCACACTATTTATAAAATAAATCAATTTATTTTTTTATTAGATTAACTGTTCGCCTGGGAGCTGCTTATCTGGAGCACTTGGATTGATGTGATCGTAGAAAAATACTCCATTTAAGTGGTCATATTCATGCTGAAGTACAATCGCGTCATAACCAAAAGCGGTTATCGTTATTTCTTCGCCTCTAATTGCTTCAAATGCCTTCATTTTTATCTTATAGTAGCGGTGGACTAATCCTAAATGTTCTTTATCAACACTTAAACAGCCCTCTCCAGATTCTAATGCACATTGTTTAACAGATGTTTCTAGCATCACTGGATTTACTAATTGATATTCAACTGGTCCATTTTGAGTTTCATAATAAATGACAAACATTCTTTTTAATAAACCGATTTGGATAGCGGCCATTCCCACTCCTGGACGGTAGTTATGCTTTTTAGCGTATTCTTCGTCTTGAGACTTCTTTAAATAATCAAGCATCGCATCTAAAGTATCCTTATCTTCTTTAGATAAAGGAAGTTCAACAGGAAGAGATTTTTTTCTCATTATTGGATTAGAATCTTTAACAATTTTTAATTTCATATCTCAATTATCTTATCTTATATCTTTTTGCTATGCAAATGGGTATAATAATTTTGATATGAATGAAAGAATATTTGACCTTGCTAGTCGATTAAATAAATCCTTATTAGATAATCCTAAAGTAATAGAGCTTAATAAATTAGAAGAAGAATTAAATAATTCTTATGAAGTATATTTACTTAGTCAAAAGAAAGATGAATGTTTACAAATTTATACTCAAATGAAGGATATATATCCTGAGAATCATTTAGAAGTAGCAAACGCTTTAAAAAACTTAAAAGAGGCGAAAGAAAATTTATCAAATCATCCTTTAGTTAAATCCTATTTATCTATATATAATGAAGTTAGAGATCTATATATGGAAGTTGATGATATTTTATTTTCTTCTTTTAAAAGGAGAAGCTGTTAATGGGAATGCGAGTAATAGGCGGAGAATTTCGTCATCGTAATTTAGTCTATCCAGAATCTAATAAAGATATTAGACCCACTAAAGATCGAATTAGAGAAGCTTTCTTTTCTATCGTGGGTAATATTGAAAATAAATTATTTTTAGATTTATACGCAGGAAGTGGTTCAATTGGGATTGAGGCTCTTTCTAGAGGAGCAAGTAAAACAATATTCGTTGATATCTCTAAAGAAGCCTTAAAATACGTTAAAGAGAATATCTCTAGTTTAAAGTTAGAAGATAAATGTGAAATATATAATTTAACTGATTTAGCCGCTTTAGAATCTTTTAAAGAAAAAGGTATGCAGTTTGATGTGATTTACTTAGATCCACCATATGAAAAAGGAAAATATGAAGAAATCTTATCTTATATTTTCTTAAATAATTTAATTAGTAAAAACGGCTTAGTGGCGGTAGAAATAAATCGTTTGCTAGATATTAATCCTATTTGGAATAAAAAAATAAAAGAGTATCATTATGGTGAAATTCGTTTATATACTTTAGTTGGAGAAAATTAAAATGAAAGTTGCTGTATATCCTGGAAGCTTTGATCCAATCACGAACGGACATTTAGATATTTTAAATAGAGCTTGTTCTTTATTTGATAAAGTTATTGTCCTTGTCGCTAATAATCCTCATAAATCTTCTAATTTTTCAGTTGAAGATAGAGTAGAGATGATTAAAGAAGCTATTACTAATAATTCAAAAATTGAAGTTACAAGCGATAGTGGATTAACCGTAGAATTTGCTAAAAAACATGGCGCTACTCACTTAATCCGTGGCCTAAGAGCAGTTAGTGACTTTGAATATGAATTTCAACTTGCTAGTGCGAATGAATTTATTGATTCAAAAATTGATACAGTCTTTTTGATGGCTAGAGGTGATAAGACATTTATCTCTAGTAGTTCGATTATTACTATGGCAAAGCAAGGTGTTGATGTTTCTAAACTTGTCCCTAATAGTGTGCTTAAAAGACTTAAATAAGATTTAGAAACAACAAAAAAAGACCAGCTGGTCTTTTTTTTAATTAATATATTAATTAATTATTCCGCCATTTCAGGATCGAAGACACCTTGATAATTCCAGAAATCTCTAATAACCATACCTTTGGTTGCGGCGTTAGTAGATCCAGATAAATCAAAGTCGATGTAGTTATAGAACAATTGAGTAATTCCATTACATCCATAATAACCAGCATCATATTTTTCTAAATCTACAACCATGGTTAATGGAGTGTCTAAGCCTTCATCAGAAGTGGAAGCAGCGTCTAATTTAGAAGACTTTGTCTTTATTGAAGTAACAACCGAGGATTTGTCTTTGGTGATGAGGTTTCTATATAAAGGATAATCTTCATCATCACATTCTCCATAATATTCGACTAATTGTTCAAATAAGCCAGTGTGTTTTGCATAAATTGGCTTAGCTAAATATTCTTTTCCAGCATCATCCATCTTATCAACTAAGATTGTCCACATTTTGAATCCTTGGACATAACCGCTTGAAATAGCGTTGATGTATCCATCATAGGCATCTTTACAGTTTGTACAATCTTGCTTTACTAAGGAAATAATGAATTTACTACCAAATTCAGTTTTGATTTTATCGTGATTTTCAGCGTTATAGTTTTCTAAGTATCCTAATAATCTATCGGCTTGACCGTTTTCTTCTAAAGAAAGAGCTTGAGCTTGATACCATGCATATTCGGTATTATTTTCTTTAGCAAATAAGTTTTCGAATCCTCTTTTAATGTAAGGGATTGAGAAGATAATTGCAAAAATACCACCAACAATTAATAATGGTTGAACCCATGCAGTGTTGGCAATCCAGCGTCCAATTTTAGCAAAGAAATGTCCAATTGCTCTTAAGATTTTCATGATAAATAGCCTCCTATATTACATATAGCGAATAAATAATATCACTTTAGTGGTTTATTTTCAATAAAATAATATATATTTTCAACGGATGAATTAATTTCAAAGAAATTAAAATGCAAATTTAGACATGTTTTTCTTTCTTATTGATATTTAAAATGCGAATGTATAAAATACATGATAGTTATGAAAAAATTCGCCAAAATTAAACGTCGTGTGACCAATTACATGTATGATCATATCCGTGTAAGGGAAAGTCTTAACTTCTCAAAAGGATTATTAGTTGCAACATTAACTGCAATTTTGTATGCCTTTGGTTTTTATTGCTTTATCGCCCCTGCAGTTGAAAATCACGCGACCATATGGGGATCTTCCATTACCACCGGTGGAGTTGGTGGTGTTTCCCAAGTTATTTGGATGATTTCCACTTTATGTGGTGGAACGATTAGTATTTCCACAATGCAATCTATTTTCTATTTTGTTCTTAATGTCCCTATTTTATTATTTGCATTCTTTAAAATTGGTAAGAAATTTGCGATTTTAACTTTGATTAATGTTGGCTTATCTTCATTATTCATCTGGGCTTTTTCTAACGTGGAATTTATGCGTAGTATCGCTCATACGCTTGATAACGAAACTACAAGCTATCATAGCGCAAGAGTGTTATTCGCGGCAGTGAGTATTGGTCTTGCTAGTAGCATTGCATTCCGTAACGAAATATCTTGCGGAGGAATAGATGTTATCTCCTATTATTTTGCTTTAAGAAAATCTACTAGTGTAGGTAAATACGCTACTGCATTAAACTCTATAATTTTAGTTACATATTTTGGCCTAACCATCATTCATAATCACGGGGAGAATGTTGATATTGCTTTTGTTAACTTATTATTCTCTTTCTTATACTTATTCTCAGTAATGTTAGTAGTGGATTTTGTGAACACCAGAAACAAAAAAGTTCAAATCCAAATTATCACTTCTGTAAAGGATATATCCTCAGTTTTGATAGCGAATTTCCCACATTCAACAACTACAGTTAATGGCAAAGGTGGTTATTCTCACGCTGATAAATTTGTTGTTTATATGGTTGTTTCTTCTAGTGAAGTTAAGCGTGTAGTTGATTTAGTAAGAAAAGTGGATCAGCACGCTTTCGTTACCGTTACTTCTTTAATCCAAGCATACGGTAATTTCTTTATTAAACCAATTGAGTAAATTTGGTAGACAGTAGTATAAAAAATCACTGGCGGAAACCAGTGGTTTTTACTATTAGATTTGGTCTAATTCTTTTTTGATTTCTTCTTGTTCTAAGTTCTGTCCGATGAACACTAATTTAATGAGTTTATCACCATATTGTTCATCCCAGTCATGAGCGAAGTTTTTATCATTTTGAATAAGCATTTCTAATTGTTTTTTGCTTAGCTGTTCACTATACCAAGTACCTGATTCGTTAAGTGTTTGCTGATGACCAGCTTGTTCGTAGACATAGGCTTTCTTTAATTCTTCTTTGAAGTAGAGAATGCCTTTAGATCTAATTAAATGATGTTTGTTTTCGTTTGCCCATTTAATGAATTTTTCTTTTTCAAATGGTCTTCTACGATAATAGACCATAGTGTTGACATCGTATTCATCAGCGGTACCTTCGTCATCATTTTCTCCAATGCCGTGTTCGTGATGATGGTGGTGATGATGGTGTTCATGTTCTTCGTGATGTTCATGTTCATGCTCGTGCTTATCTTCATCTTCATCGTCGTCGTGATGATGATGTTCATGATCTTCATCAGCGTCAATTTCATTACCCCAGTCTTCAAATTCTCTAATCCAGGCTGCAGAAGTTGAAGCTTCTTCAAAATTAAATAATTTTGTGTCCACTAATTGATCAATATCAACATCACAATAATCACTTTCAATAATTTTTGCTTTTGGTTGAATTGCTTTGATGACTTTTTTCACTCTCTCTAATTCAACTTTAGAGATTTCACTAACTTTATTTAATAAGATAATATCGCAGAATTCGATTTGTTGAATGACAAGATTTTCTAGATTTTCTTCTCCTCTTTCGACTTCTTGAAGAATTTCTCCACATCCGAATTCATCTCTAAGCCTTAAAGCATCGGTAACAGAAATAACAGCGTCTAAAGTATAGAATTTAGGAAGCTTTCTCTTATTAAATTCTTCTTCCATATAGGCAATTGTTTGAGCAATAGGAACTGGTTCACAAATTCCGCTTGCTTCAATTAAGATGTGATCAAATTTTTGTGATTGCACTAAATCCGCTAATTGCTCAATTAGATCTTTCTTTAATGTGCAGCAGATACATCCATTTTGTAAAGACACTAAGTTATTATCTTGAGAAGAGACAATTCCGTTTTTCTCAATGAGCTCAGCGTCAATGTTAACTTCGCCTAAATCATTAACGATAACCGCCATTTTATGGTTTTTAGCGTTTCTTAAGATATGATTTATTAAAGTGGTTTTGCCACTTCCAAGATATCCTGTAATTAAAGTAATAGGAACAGTATTAATTGTACTCATAAAACCCTCCTAATTAAGTATAATTCCTGGCGGAGAAGAAGGGATTTGAACCCTTGCAGGACTTGCATCCTCTAGCAGTTTTCGAAACTGCCCCCTTCAGCCGCTTGGGTACTTCTCCAGCCTGTTCAATTATACCGACTTACGAATAAAATTTCTATATCAATCAATTATGAATAGAAAAATTCATAACTACTCTCTATAATTATGTATTGTATGAGACTTGGAGACTTTACTGATTATCGCTTTATTATCTTCTTTGTCAGCCTAATAGTTGTTGCGCTTTTATTGATTTTAGTAATCACTTATTATGCGATTGGTGCTCATAGTGAAAGTAAGTTCAATAAACAAATCTCTTATGAGAGCACAACCACTCGTATTTTTATCATCGATGTCAAAAAGAACAAATACGTTGTCTTTAATAAAAGCGATATCTCAAATAAGAAAACTGCTGATCTATTCTCTTTTTATTCTTCTTTTCACCCTAATGATGTTGAAAAAGTAAAAAGTTGGATTTTTGATATCTGTGTTAATCCAGATGAAGTGAATGAATATTTAGAGGCTGATGTTTTAATTAATAAAACCAACAAAGTCTGTTTCTCTTTACTTAGATTATTAGAGTACAACCGTGAAATTGGCTTGATTCATTTAGAAAGTCATCTTCTTAAATATATCACACCACTTAATGAGCCTAAGAAAAAGACTAACGCCAAAAAGGCTCCTACAGGCATAGTTAAGCGTAGTCAAATTATGCAGCTCATTAATAAAAATAAATCGTTAAGCGGATTTACATACTGTATTAGATTCTTCTACACCAAACAAAAAGTCATCTCTAATGACAAAATTGAACGTTACATGGTGATGAATTTAAAAAATGCAGTTTATCCATTTGCCGCTAACCCTAGATTAACTAGACAAATGCTAGATAATGGAGATAATGAATTATTCTTATTTGATCTTCGCATTTCTAATAAAGAAGCAGCAATGCAACTTGCTAATTCTATGGCTAAAGCCATTAGAAGAGAAATGGAAGTTAATGGCTTTGCTGGATTTATTAATTTTTCTATTGGTGTCGTGAAAAACGCGAACTTCTATCGTGATTTTGATAACATTGAAGAAAAAGCTAGAGAAGCTTGTATGGCGGGACAAACAAATTCTAAAGAAATTGTTCTACATCAACGTAATATCGAGGCTAATAACGAGACCGTTTTATACAATCAACAAATCGAACATATCTTAAAAGAAAATGTTTTAAGATTCTTATATCGTCCAGTAATTAATGCGAAAACCGGTCAAACAATTGGATATTTTGAATATGTGAAAGCTTATGATTCACCATTCTCTAATTTTTCCGAAATGTCAAAATATGCTTCCCGTATTAATTTAAATGGAGAATTGCTCGCTAAAGTGAGTAAGAATGTTATTCCAAAATTCATCATGGAAAGACCTGATGAATCGATGAGATTATTCTTCACCATTTCTATGGTGGATGTTAATAGTGTCTATGAAATTATCTCACAAATCCCTAACTATCAAAAAGCGCATATTATTTTGGTCTTTGATGAACAAGAGATTAATGAGAACTCCACGAATATTGACTTATTAGTGCATATTCTAGAAGGCTTAAAAGAAAAAGGCTTTGAACTCGCCTTATCTTTAAAAGATAAAAACTTATTACTTAATGATACAGTTTACTTCCAATTCCATTACTTTGTTGTTGGCAGTGCGATGATGGAAGAAGTGAAAGAGAATAATCGTATTAGATTATCTTTGTATGCTTTAATTGAATCGTTACTTAAATATAGTCGACCAATTATTGCTACTGACTTAGAAGGTTGGCAAGCAGTGGAATTAATCATTAAAAGTGGCATTAACTATATTTCTAGTGATGCAATATCTGCTTCTAATGATATGCTTCTTCCAATCGAGAAGAAGAAAATGGAGAAAGTTACCGCGATGGCGGATAAATATTTATAGGAGATTTTCTTATGGAAAATAATCAAATTAAAAACCAATCAATCACCAGACAAGAAGATGATTTTGCTCAGTGGTACACTGACGTTTGTAAAAAAGCGGAATTAATGGATTATTCCTCTGTTAAAGGTTTTATTATTTATCGTCCTTATGGCTATGCCATTTGGGAACAAATTCAAAATTACTTAGACAAAAGATTTAAAGAAACTGGTCATGAAAATGTTTATATGCCTATGGTCATCCCAGAATCTTTATTTAACAAAGAAAAAGAACACGTTGAAGGATTTGCCCCAGAATGTTTAGTGGCCACTCAAGGCGGAAAAGAATCTTTAGAAGATAAATTAATTGTTAGACCAACTAGTGAAGTGCTTTTCTGTGATCACTACGCGAAAATCATTAAATCTTATAGAGATTTACCAAAACTATATAATCAATGGTGTTCAGTTGTTAGATGGGAAAAAACTACTAGACCATTTTTAAGAGGTGCAGAATTCTTATGGCAAGAAGGTCACACTATGCACGCTAGTGAAGTGGAAGCAAGAACCGAAACCTTAAAAATGCTTGAAGTTTATGATGATTTAGGAAGAGATATCTTAGCGATTCCATTTTCTAAAGGTAGAAAAACCGATAAAGAAAAGTTCTCAGGAGCTTTAGAAACCTATTCTATTGAAGCCCTTATGCCTGATGGCAAAGCTTTACAGTGCGGCACAACCCACTATTTTGGTAGTGGCTTTGCAAAAGCCTTTGGAATTCAATTCCAATCTAAAGAAGGAAAATTAGAAAACCCTTATCAAACTTCTTGGGGTGTTTCTACTAGATTAATTGGTGCCACTATTATGGTGCACGGAGATGATAATGGCTTAGTTTTACCTCCATATGTCGCTCCTATTCAAATTGTTGTTATTCCTGTTGCGGCCAATAAGCCAGGGGTTATTCCTGCTGCTAGAGAAGTTGCTTCTAGATTAACTAAAGCCGGCTATAGAGTGAAATTAGATGATTCTGATAAAACTCCAGGATGGAAATTCTCTGAATATGAAATGAAAGGTGTTCCACTAAGAGTGGAAATGGGACCTAGAGATATCGAAAAAGGACAAGTAGTGATTGCTAAAAGAAATGACGGCTCTAAAGTATTTGTCTCTTTAGAAGAACTTGAAGATAAAGTTAATGAACTTATTAAAGTGATTCATCAAGAAATGTATGAAAAAGCTTATAAATATTTATTAGCGCACACCACTGATGTACATAATATGGATGAACTCAACAAAGCCTTAGACTTTGGTGGCTATTCTAAGATGATGTGGTGCGGTGATAGAGCGTGTGAAGATAAAATTAAAGAACTTTATCAAGCCACAGCTCGTTGCTTACC
>CAMUVS010000037.1 GCA_947164155.1 uncultured Caryophanales bacterium
ATGCCGTTTATCGTTTTTTATGGAAATTTATTAGAAGAACATCGAAATAAATTCATTGTTGGAAATAAAATGTTAAAAAAAGACATTGGTATTAGACTTATTTGAATAATATTCAAAATATACAAACTAAGTAACCACCTAAGTAACCACCTAACTAACTTGATAGTATCAAAAATCAGGTTATCGTTTTTCATGAAACATATTATGGTGGCTCATGCAAAAGAACTATAGTCATTTGACCATTTCAGTGAGCAAAAAAATAGTCATTTGACCCATTCAACAAACACAATGACGTATAATTTGGCAGTTAACATCAACTGCCTTTTATTTTATTAAAAGAAAATGTTTTATATTTCACAAAAATAAGAAGGAAAAAATGAACTAAAAACCTTCTATATCAAATTACGCTATATAGAATTATAGGATTATGTACTACATAGAAATATAGAGTGTGGCACTTTTGTTGCGCTTTGTTTTATATGATAAAAAAGTAATTAAACAGAAGGGGCTTTTCTATGAAAAAATCACTATTCAAAAACATTTGCTTATCACTCGCCTGTTTGTTAGGTATTGGTGGTATTACCGGAGTGGCTTTAACTTCAACTAAAGAAGCAACTCAAGTAAGCGCAGATTCAACTTATTATACCGAAAAGAAAAACGTTTTATTTTTATTTGATCCAGAGACTAATAAAGGCGCTACTACATTAGCAGAAACAAATAACACTGGAACCTGGAAAGTATCTCGTGCTGCTGATGATGGTAAAAACTATTATAGTTTTTGGAGAGGTATTCCATCATCTGAAACCGTCACCTTTACTAGAAATCAAAGTATAAAACATATTTTTAAGGTTGTCGTATACATTCAACAATTTTATAGCAAAGACGATCCAACATATCATCCGGTAAAAGGTACTCTTTCGATAGATGGCAAAGTTGTAGGTACTGCAACAAGCGATGGTTCACAGAGTTCGTCCTCAATTTTTACAAATACAGTAGCCTACAATGGCGGTGAAAAAGATGGAGTTGTTAAAGTCTCGTTAAACGCTGTTAATTCTAGCACATACTCATTTTATTATGATTATATTGAGATTTATTATCGCGCATATAGCGCAATTCCTGTCACTTTAAATGACAATGGTGGATCAGGAGGAAGCGGCACGATTAATTGTACATATGCTGAAGCCATGCCAGCCTCAGTTAAAGTCCCTACTAGACCAGGTTATCGTTTTGATGGCTACTATGTAGGATCGAAACAATACTATAAAGCTGATGGAACTAGAGCTGTCACCAATTTTGATATTAATGCGGCAAGCGCAACATTTACCGCTAAATGGACCTTAATGGAATTTGATATCACCTTAGATGATAATGGTGGAACAGGTGGTCAAGGTAGTATTAAAGCCATTTATGGTTCTGCTATGCCTAACCTAACTACTTTACCAACTAGAACCGGATATACTTTCCAAGGTTATTACAGTGCAAAAAGTGGTGGAACCCAATATTTTGACGCTGCTGGAAAAGGAGTTGGAACATATGGTCTAACTAAAGCTACTACCGTCTATGCTAGATGGGAAGCTAATAAATATAATGTTTCTTTTGATCCAACCCAAGGAAGCGGAGGAATAACTGCTTTAGAAGCAACTTATGACTCTCTATTGCGTGATTTAAATAGTACAGAAATTCCTACTAGAGAACCTGCACATGGACATTCATATTCTTTTGGAGGATATTACACTCAAGCACCAACTGAAGATGAAAATGGATATCAAACTCCTAACGGAAAATGTTATATCAATGACTTAGGTAAAAGCGTTGGTCTTTGGAAAGAAGCAAGTGACACAACTTTATATGCTTATTGGACAGTTGATATGACCGTTACTTCTAGTGGATATGAAGGTATTTGGGATAATCAATATCACGGTATTAGTGTTAATGTCCAATATCCTGAAGAAACAACTGTTTATTACGGCAATCAAGAAGGACAATGTAGTGACACTAATCCAGAACATTTCGTAAAAAGAGATGTAGGAACTTATACTGTTTATTTTGAAGTTAGAAAAGATAGTTATACAACTTATAGACATAGTGAAACTATTGTTATTAAAAAAGCTAATTCTTATATCACTTCTAACCCAACTGCTGTTACCGGCTTAGAATTTACTAATGAAGAACAAGCATTAGTTAATGCTGGTACAGTTGACTATGGCAAAATGCTTTATGCATTAAGTGATCATAATATTACTGATGTATCAGATTTACTTACCTTAACATTCAAAGAAGAAATTCCAACCGCTAAAAACGTTGGTACATATTTCGTCTATTATTGTGGCACTGGTGATTCTAACCACGAAGAAACAGGTATTAGTTTAGATCATGTTGTGGAAGTAAGTATCGCAGAAGTTGATAAAACTGAATTAGTAAATACAGTTAATAAAGCTAGCGAATACCTTTTAACAATTGTTGATGATTATCAAGATATCGCTAACGAATTAAGTGAGAAAATCTCTATCGCTCAAGGCGAATTTGTTGATAATAAAAACGTTACTGCTCAACAAGTTGAAAACGCTACTAATGATTTAAAATCTTATATTTCTAATGCTAAAGTGGCAGTTACTGAAACTAAGATTAACGCGATTGGAAGTTTATCTTATCCAGATAGCCAAGCATTAATTGATGAAGCTAAAGATTATTTCGATAATGTTTTAAATGATATTGAAAAAGGTGCAGTTGATCCTTCTTTATCTTCTTTATTAAATAATGATTATAACGTTTATTATGGCGCTAAACAGTTAGCGGATTTAATTAACGCTATTCCTGAAGCTAGTGAATCACAAGCTTATTTTGATGCAGTAGATGCAGCAAAAGCGTTATATGATGAACTTCAAGAAAATAATCCTGATGCTATAACTTTATTATTTAGTTCTACTGAAGCTAATTATCAAAAGATTTTTGAAGATAATGTCGCTTCTAAAAATGTTATTGAACTAATTTCCAAAATTGGAGAAGTTAGCTATGAAGAAGGAGTTAGTGATTCTAGTGCTGCTATTAATTTAGCCCAAGAACAATATGCTTTATTAACTGATGACCAAAAAGCTATCGTTAATGGTGTGAATTATGAAACCTTAGTTCATGACGCTGAAGTATATAGTAACGTTAACGATGTTGCTGATTTAATCAAAGCAATTCCTGCTGAAAGTGAATCTCAAGAATATTACGATGCAGTTGATGCTGCTAAAGCTGCTTATAATGCTTTAAGTGAAGAAGAAAAAGCCATTATTAACGCAACTGTTTCTAAAGACTTCGATAAAATTTTAAATGATCAAGTCGCTGTTAGAGAAGTTATTGAACTCATTCAAAATATTGGTGAAGTTACTTATAATGGCGGAGAAAATGATTCAAGTGCTGATATTATAGCAGCTAAACTTGGATATACATTACTTTCTGATGAACAAAAAGAAATCGTTAATGGTGTGAACTATAGTGATTTAGATCATAAAGCCACAGTTTATGAACATATTGACGATGTCGCTTCATTAATTGAAGCAATTCCTGAGCCAAGCGACACACAAGCTTATTATGACGCTGTTAAAGCTGCTAATGATGCTTATAAGTCATTAAGCGACGAAGAAAAAGCTATCATTAACGCTGCTGAAAATGTTAATTATGAAAAAGTCTTAGAAGATAATGTTTTAGCCACTGAAGTTATTAAAGAAATTCAAGCGATTGGAGAGGTCACTTATAACAAAGGTGATAGTGACTCTTTATCCGCAATTGAATCTGCAGAAACTCATTATGCTAATTTAACCGAAGATCAAAAAACTTTAGTGGACTTAGCCAATAAAGATGATTTAGACCACGATAGAGAAGTATATGATAACGTTGATGCCACTGTTGATTTAATTAACGCTATCGGTGAAGTATCTCACACAGAAGAAAATGATTCTAAAGAAGCTCTTGATGCTGCAAGAACTGCTTATGACGCTTTAAGTGAAGAAGAAAAAGCTTTAGTAAGTGGATATAATGATTCCGTTAAAACCTTAGAAGATGATGAAGCTGTATATGAGGTAATGGTCAAAATCGATGATATTGGTGCAGTTAGTTATAGTACTGAATCTGAAGAACTGATTAATAAAGCTCGAGAAGTATATGAATCTTTAACCGAAGATCAAAAAGCCCAACTTGGTGATGAATATTTTGATACTTTAACTACTGCAGAAACTAGATATAGCGAACTTAAAAAGACTGCTAATATTTGGGTTATTATCTTATTAATTGTTGCCTCACTAGCTATTGTTGGTGGAATCTGGTTATTAATCGTCTTATTAAAAAAGAAAAAGAATAACAATGATGACCAAAACGGTAATAGTGGAAATTCTAAAAAAGAACCAGTAAAAGCATTGTCTATTGGTGGATTACTTCCATTTGCTATTTTAACAAGTAACTATTTAAGCGGACCTTGGCTTGCTTTATACGCTGTTGCGGGTGTAGCGGTCTTACTTTGGATTGCTATTATGATTATCGCTATTGTTAAAAAGAATAAGAAGAAAAAAGCAGCTTTAGAGGCTTCTAAAGTTAAAGCAAATGAATCTTCTACTTCTGAAGATGAAGAAGAATCAGTAACAATCACTGATGAAGCTGGTAATGTCTTTAACATTAGATTTGTTAAATCATTCACTGCGAAACTCATTCAATCTCCAGAAGAAACTAAAAAATATTATGAAGAACTTAAAAATGAAGTTCTATCATATAAGAAAACTAATTCTAGAGTGTCTTGGCATTATGACGCGGTTAATGCTGGAAGAGAATATGTCTTAAAATTCGCTATTCGAGGTAAAACACTAGGTGTTTATTTCCCTCTTAATGCGGATGACTATGCTGATTCTAAATATAAAGTTGAAAAGACCAACAGTAAGAAATATGAAGATGTTCCTTGCTTATATAGAATCAAAAATGATAGAAGATGCGAATACGCAAAAGAATTAATTGCTGTTGTGGCATCTAACCTTGGATTAGAAAAAGGCGAAGAACAACATGAAGTCTATTCTAATCTTCCTTATGAATCTAATAAGCCACTTATTGCTAGAGGATTAATTAAGGAGCTTAAAATTCAAGTTAATAAGCCAGTTGAGACTGTTATTGAAACTAAAGAAGACGAAGAAGGTAATGAAGTAGTAGTGAGTCAAGATAATTTAGGCAATAAATATGAAACTAGATATCTTAAATCATTCACTGCTAAATTATCTCAAGCTAGCGATGAATTAAAAGAATATTATAATGAACTTAAAAATTATTCTTTATCATTTAGCAACGCCTCATCTAGAGTTTCTTGGAATTACGATACGATAAATGTAAATAATAAAGGCGTTCTTAAATTTGTTATTAAGCGTAAAAATTTATATTTATATTACGCTTTAGATACTTCTAAGATCGGTCAAAAATATAAAGTAGAACATGTTGAATATAAAAAATATGAAGATGTTCCGACTGTGCTCATGGTTGATAATGATAAAAGAAAAGAATTATCAAAAGAATTAATTAATCGTTTAATGAGACAAAACAAATGTGAATTAGGTAAAAATCTTAATGATGAATATCGCATTCCATTTGAATCTAAAGAAGCCTTAATTCAAAAAGGATTAATCAAAGAAGTAAAAATTAAAATTCAATAAGATTGGCGCCCATTATATTGGGCGCTTTCTTTGTGTCTAAGCTACTTATAAAATATGTAATAATAATTATAGATAAAATCTAACTAAATCATTTATTTAAGAGCATTATTATAATGAATAAGATGAAAAACAAAGAAACAGTATTAGCCTATATCAAAAAAGATGATTCCTTTTTGATGTTACTTAGAAACAAAAAGAAGCATGATATTAATGCTAATAAATGGATTGGAGTGGGTGGTCATTTAGAAAAAGATGAAACTCCAGAAGATGCTTTATATCGAGAAATAAAAGAAGAAACAGGACTAGATGTAATTTCTTATAGTAAAAAAGGGATAGTTCATTTTCATTATGATGAGATATATGAAATCATGCATTTATATGTAGTAACAGACTACAAAGGTCAATTAATTGAATGCGATGAAGGAACACTAGAATGGGTCAATATTAAAGACTTATTAGACTTAGAATTATGGGAAGGAGATAGACTCTTTCTCCCTAAATTAATTAATAATGAAGACTATTTTGAACTTGAATTAAATTATCTAAAAGATAAATTAATATCATATAAATTTATATAGATTAAAGATGGACAATCAGATAAATATGAATGATTGTTCATTTTTATTGTTGCAAATATGAATAGATGTTCATATAATATACACGAGGTAAGCAATTATGTATATCAATGAACACGTAATAAATAAGATGCAAGATACCTTAAAGTTAGCAGGGGATGCGACTAGACTTAAAATTTTATTTTGTCTATTAGATGAATTAGATACTTCTAGTAGTGATCCTCATCATTTAATTGAAAAATGCGTTAATGATATTGCCTTACAAATTGGTTGTAGTCAGTCTTTAGTTTCTCACCAATTAAAAGATTTAAAAGATGGAGACTTTGTGAAAGCAAGAAAAGAAGGCACAAAGATTTATTATTCTTTAAAAGATGAACACGTAAAGCAAATCATGCAAATTACTTATGAACACGTTTTAGAAGGAGAACATCATGATTAAAAAGAGTTATCATATCACTGGATTTGATTGCGCACATTGTGCGCTTAAAAGTGAGAAGCATTTAAATAAACATCCTGCTATTAATAATGCAGTTATTGATTTTGCTAAAGATAAATTATTTATTGAATATAAAGATAAAGAATTAACTATCGATGATATTTTAAAATCAATTGCTGAAGTAGAATCTGATCCAATTGAAATTGAAGATGCAACTAAACAAAAAAAGAAATACAAAATCTTTAATAAAGATTTCTGGTATACCTTAGCTAGAGTACTAATTGGTGTCACAATTATCTTAGTGTGCTCTATTGCATTAACTCATGAGCAATTCTATATTCAACTTGGCTTATATGCCTTTGGCATTGTTTTATTAACTTATGATGTTACTTGGAAAGTAATTCTACATATTATTCATAAAGAAAATCCAATTGATGAATCTTTATTAATTACGTTATGTACTGTAGGTGCTTTTATTGTGGCGATTATTGCCCATGAATCTCATTTCTTTATGGAAGCTTTAATGGTTGTTACTTTATATCAAACCGGAAAGATTATTGAAGGAATTGCCACTAATAAGTCTAAAGAAGCTGTTTCTAAAGCTGTGAATTTAAGAATTGAACACGCTGCTAGATTAGTTAATGGAGAAATTCAAGAAGTCTCTCCCGAAATGCTCGACGTCAATGATATGATTGTTGTTACCGCTGGAGAATATATTCCTGTTGACGCTGTTGTTATTTCTGGAGACGGACAAGTTGATACTTCTAGTTTAACTGGTGAATTTGTTCCAGTTACCGCAAAAGAAGGAATGGAATTATATTCAGGCTATTTATTAAAAGAAGGCACTTTAAATTTAAAAGTTATTAGAACTTATCAAAATTCTGCAGTTAGCAAGATTATTGATTTAATCTCTAATAGTGGGGCAAAAAAATCTAAAGCTGATGAATTTGTTTCTAAATTTGCCAAATGGTATACCCCAATTGTCTTTATCGTTTCTTTACTTGTCGCTGTTATTGGAGGAGCCGTTACTAATAACTGGAAGGACTGGGTTATCTTAGGACTTAAGATGATGGTGGTAGCTTGTCCTTGCGCGATTGTTATTTCTGTTCCACTTGCCTATTTTGCGGCTTTAGGATTAGCCAGTAAAAACGGTATTGTCTTTAAAGGCACTAACTATATTGATGAACTTAATCGTATGGAAAAATTAGTGACCGACAAGACTGGAACTTTAACTAAAGGTGTCTTTGAAATTAGTAAAATTGTTCCTATTGGGGTGACGCAAGATTTCTTACTTGATGTGATGTCTAGCGTTGAATCTTTAAGCAATCATCCAATTGGAAAAACTATCGCAAAACTTAAAAAAAGCAGCGTTTTGAGCGAAAATTTTGAAGAATTAGCAGGTTTAGGTGTATGTGCTGAATATAAAGGCGATATGGTCTTAATCGGTAATTCTAAGCTCTTAAATGAATATGAAATTGAGTTTGAAGAAGTCGATGAAAATGGTGTGGTTGTCTATTGTGTGTATGACGGCAAATACATTGGCTACTTAGTGATTTCTGATGAAGTTAGAGAAAGTAGTAAAGAGTTAGTTTCATCTTTACAAAATAACGGAGTTGATGTTGTTCTTCTTACTGGAGATAAAGAACATAACACTCAAAAATTATGTAGTGAACTAGGAATTAAAAAATACTATTCTTCTTTACTCCCAGATCAAAAAATTGAATGCTTAGAAAAAGAGCTATCTAATAAATACGCGACTGGCTTTATTGGAGACGGGATTAATGATGCGGCTTCAATTAAAAGAGCGGATATTGGCTTTGCAATGGGGGCAATTGGTAGTGACGCAGCTATTGAAAGCGCAGATGTCGTGATTATGAATGATGAGCCAATGAAGGTCTATGATTCAATTAGAATCGCTAAGATTGCTAGACACACCTCAGTATTTAATATCATCTTTGCTTTAAGTGTAAAAATTGGTGTAGAGTTAGCCGCTATTATTACTAGCCTATTAGGAAAGGGCGAACTTATTCCAATGTGGTTAGCTGTATTAGCAGATACCGGATTAACTGTATTAATGGTTATTAATTCTTTATTAATCTTATATAGAAAAATTAAACGTAAAAGTGTTTAGCAAATAGATAATCATATATTTGATTACTTCTATAATAATTTATTAAAAATAAATTGACATCGATTTCATAAAAGTCTATCATTTTACACATATTGTAAAAAAGGAATAACTGTTATGAAATTTAAAAAACTTATATTATTAGCTCTTCCAGTAATAGCCTTGTCGGCTGGAGTTGTAGCTTTAAATACTTCTAGAAGTGTTGAATGTTCAATTGTTAACGCTGCTGATTATACTCCTTCAAATAGAAAACTTACTTTTAACAATGATGGCTCAGTTAATGGCTCTTTCAGCGTCAACGATAACGTTTTAGATACAAGAGGTTGGTTACTTTGTTTATTTACAAGTAAACCAGCATTTAATCCTGTAGACCATAAAACTGAAGGATCGGATAGATTACATCCATATTCAACCGCAGCATGCGCTCATTATTTCTTTGCTTCTAACGAAACTAAAGAAGGCAATATTTTTGTTACATGGAACGCAAATTCTGCTGATCAAAAGGAAAATTGGAGCGAAGCTGAATCCACAGGAGAAACAGGTCACACTCTTCAAGATTATCTTTCTGAAACAACAGACTGGTATATTGTTATCGGAATTCGTCACTGGAATAATAGTTGGGCAAAACACGGTGATAATCCTGGCGAATGAACTGACGGATGGTGGGAAAACGCTGACTATTATGCTGGTAGAGAAAGCAATATTAAGAATAATTTCCCATATGGAGAAATCTATCTTGATTTAACTGAATTTACTGGTTGGGAAGGCGACAATGCTAAATTTGGTTTCTATTTTTTTGATAATAATAACAATAAAGCATTTTCTGATTTCGCTGTTAGTGTGCCATTACAAGACCATATTTATATCGCTTCCTATGAATTAAATTTCACACCAACAAATATGATTGGAATTAGACTTAATTCTTCATGTACAACTCCATCTTGGGATGACAAATGGAATCAAACTCAAAATTTAGACTTCTATCAATATGGCGTTATTGGTGTTACTGGCTCGGACTATGGATGGTCAGACCCCCTTGCTACAGTGAAAATTACTAGAGGTAGTGAAGAAATTGAAGTTATCTTAGATAATTATAAGCGTAACAGCGAACATAAATCCGAGCATTATAATGATTATGTTGATTTACAAAAAAATGATGAATTTGTTATCAACTATAATTCAACTTCCTATTGCAATTGGGATTGTCTTCCAATTTTTGATGATAACTTTAGCTATGATGAAACAACAAGTAAGATCAAAGTTGAAATTGCTGGTACCTATTCATTCTATTTCAAGGCATATGAAACTGAAGAAGTTCATCATGATGTATTTATAAGTAAACCAGAAGTTGCTTTTGCAGATGCCTGGGCCCAAGCTTTCTTAGAAGGAGGTTGTGAGACCACAAAAGATAATTGGTCAACCTATGAGAGCGACTTTGATAATTTACCTCATAGCGCTAAAACATTCTTGTTAAACGTTGAACACGAACCTAATCCAGAAGTGGTATTTGAAAACTATTTTGATCAAGCAATTCAAAGATATGACTATGTTATCTCTTTATATGGCACCAGTACTTATAATGACTATATTGGTAGAGTAAATGCTGGAAAAATAACTTTAAATGCTCTTAATCCGCTTGTTGATGCATTTTCAAACTTCGGCTCTAGTCAAATTGTATCAATAGTCATCTTCTCAGTTGCTTCTTTATCAATTATTGGTGTCTGCTTTCTTCGCAGAAGAAAAAAAACAAACTAAATAATTGTATTTTATAAAGATAATAACTTAATAATTTATAAAGATTATTTTAGTTGATATACTCTATATAAGCCGCCCCAATAGCGCAACTGGATAGAGTATCAGACTTCGAATCTGAGGGTTGTGGGTTCGAGTCCTACTTGGGGCGCCACGTAATAAATAAAGGTCGCAATAAAAGTGACCTTTTTAAATATCTTAGATATTTATTGAAGACAATTAGCAGA
>CAMUVS010000038.1 GCA_947164155.1 uncultured Caryophanales bacterium
CTTGTTAATATTAAAAAAAAATTGACCTCGCGGTCATTTTTTTATTTCATCGTTAGAAGAAATATCGGTAATAAACTTAATATTCCAAGTGGATATGTCATCCATTCCACAAATGCTAATGTAATGAATTTCTTTCTAGAATAGGTTCCATCTTCATTCTGTTCGTTTTTAAAATCAAACAATTTGGGATTAAGAATCGCCACTAAAAGAAATAAAGCAAGGGCAATTGAAATAATCATTGATGCTAAAGCGTAGTTATAAGTGTATTCGCTATATTTGTAAATATTAAAAGAATAAAACGCTTCAAACCCAAATAAAGCTAATAAAGAAACTAAAGCTCCAAGATCTAAATATAGATGTTCTCTTAATTTATTAATAGAAATAAAAGGAATACAAGCTAAACAGAATATAGCTAATGTAGATAATACCGCCATAGAAACGGTATAAGCATTCACTGTTTTAGATAAATAGAATATAAAAGGAAATAGATTCACTAATAAAGCAAAAAGAAAAATATAGTTAATAAAAGATTTTTTCTCTTTAAAGCCTGGAGTTACTTCAAAAATAAAGGTATTAGTAATTCTTAAGGCTTTCTTTTCAATCGATTGATAAATCAATCCTAAAGATAAGAAAAATGTCACTTCAAATAAAATAGATAAAATCAAACAAGTAAGGATTAAATTGTTAATCATTATTATTCTTTTAATTTATTAATTCTTTCTTTTATATCATCGTGGCCAAATAAATAACTACCCGCTACTAAAACATCCACTCCTGCCATTTTAGCAACTTTAGCGGTTTCTTCATTAATTCCACCATCGATTTCAATTAAGACATTTTTAATCTGGTTAACTTCCATATAGTTTCTTAATCTAATAACTTTACTAGCGGCATCAGGCATAAATTTTTGTCCGCCAAAACCAGGTTCAACCGACATAATCAAAATCATATCAATAGAAAATAAGAAGGGATAAACCTTTTCAATTGGGGTGTTTGGTTTAATTGATAAGCCAGCTTTAGCGCCGCATTCATGGATTAAATCAATGACCTTAAAAACTTCAGAATCATTTTTACATGCTTCGTAATGGAAGGTTAAATAATCTGCTCCAGCTTTAATAAACTCAGGAGCGTACTTATATGGGTCAGAAATCATGATGTGGACATCATTTATTAGACTATGAGACTTGCTAATTGATTTTAAAACTGGCTGACCAAAAGAAATGTTTGGCACAAAATGTCCATCCATCACATCAAAATGTAGCCACTCTGCTCCACCTTCTTCTACCTTTTTAATATCTTCTAATAAGTGATTAAAATCAGCGCTTAAGATACTAGGAGCAACAATAATTTTACCCATATCAATATTTATCTCCTTCTAATAACAATTTTAAATAGTTTTCATAGGCAATAGAAGGAATAATTCCTTCTTTGACCGCTAAAAGTATTTTACAATCTTTTTCTTTTTGATGTAGACAATTTGAATAAAAACACGATAAATAGAGTTTTTCAAATCCAGGGAAATAATGAGCAATCTCTAATTTAGATAAATTCAGATCTAACGAAGAAAATCCAGGAGTGTCTGCAATATACCCATTTTCAAAAGGAAGGAGCACCACTTCTTTAGTTTTGTGTTTCCCTCTTCCAAGAGCCTCACTATATTCGCCTATTTCTCGATCATAATTAAAATTAATCGCATTAAGTAAAGAAGATTTACCAACGCCAGATTGACCAACAAAGACTGATTTTTTTCCTTTAAGAAGTGTTTTTACTTCTTCTATTCCTTCGCTAGTTTTACTACTAGTAACATAAGTAGGGATATTTAATTTATTAAATATTTCTTTGATTTCACCCACTTGTTTATCGTCTTTATCGCTTTTAGATAAAACAATAACTGCAGGAATCTCATTATAATTAGCATAAGTTAAATATTTAAAAGCTAAAAAATAAGAGAAATCTGGTTCTACTAAAGAAAAGACCAACACAATTTGATCAACATTACTTATTTCCGGTCTTTTTAATAAGGAGTGTCTTGGAAAAACACTTTCAATAATATAGTTAGAATCAGTAAAACTGACTTCATCTCCAACATAGACGTGGCCTTTAAATTTTAATGTCCCTCTAATGGAGGCATTATAAATCACTCCATCACTAAGAATAGAGTAAGTAGAATATTTTTTAGAAATAACAGTTCCTACCATTATTTAAATTCCTTCTTTAATGGCCCTTCTTTTTTTATAGGGAGATGAGCTTTAATTTTATTTAAATCATCCAAGAATTCTTTTGCACTTTTATAGCGGTGACTTGGATTAAAATATATTGCTTTATTAATTATATAATTAATATCATTAACATTAACAGTGATATATCGCTCTTTGACTTTCACAATTTCATCTTTATTATGAACTTTCATTATGTCTTTAGAGTTTTCATAAGAGAAGGGGACTTCACCAGTTAGAAGTTCATATAAAACAATTCCTAAAGAATAGATATCAGATTGAATAGAATATTTTCGACTAGTAACTACTTCTGGAGCAAGATAATTAATTGTCCCTAAAATATGCTTTTCAATTTTACTAGAAATATGAGAGGCCGCTCCAAAATCAACAATTCTAATCGTGCCATCATATAAAAGATATAAATTATCAGGCTTTAAATCGTTGTGAAGTATGCCTAGTTCATGCATCTGTTTAACTCCTAAAAGAATTTGACTCATATAGTCTAAAGCTTCATCAATAGAAATCTTGCCTCGATTATCGAGATTATCTTTTAAAGTTTTCCCTTTTAAAAGTTCATAAGAAACATATAGTCTTCCACCGTATTGCCCAACATTATAAATATGAAGAATATTGGGATGATTAAAAATAGAAACGAATCTTGATTCGTTTTTAAATTGTTCTACTGAATCAGGGTCTTGCAAATATTTTTCTTTTAAGAATTTTAAGGCGACTGGTTTATTTAAAATAACATCTTGAGCTTCATAAATATCCGCCATCCCACCACTGGCAACGTGACGAAATAAGATATATCGAGAATCAATTAATTTATTTAATTCCAAGGTCATTAATTCTCGCTCTCCCATAAAATAAGAGCCATATTATCACTACCACCATTAAAATTACCAAAAGCAATTAATTGGTTGGCTTTTTTATCTAAGGAATCATTACCTCGAATAATTGAGGCTAAATCACTTTCAGGAACGTTATTATATAAGCCATCACTACAAATTAAGATTCTTTCATGATGATAATCACGAATATTAATATCGACATTTAAGTGACTTTTAGTTCCTAAAGCATTAGTAAGTTCATGTCGCTTTGGATGAGTATTAGCAATTTCCTTAGGCATCCCTTTACTTTTAATTAAGTAATTTACATAAGTTTGATCTTCAGTGATTTGCGTTAAATTATTATCTATTAGTAGATACACTCTACTGTCACCGATTTGGGCGGTTAATAATTTATCTTTGACAAGTAAAACAAGAGACAAGGTTGTTCCCATCCCTTTAAATTTCTCATCGCTATTAGCCTTTAAATAAATTTTACTATTTGCTTCTTTAACAACTTTATAAACCCATTTAGACATTGCTTTTTCGTTCTTGAATTCTTTTTCTAAAGAAAGAAATTCACTGGTGATGTATTTGACTAAGTTTTTAGAGGCTACTTCCCCTTTTTGGGCTCCACCCATCCCGTCAGCAACCATCATTAAAACATTGCCAAAAGGATTAATCAGCGCATTAGCGTAGTCTTCATTAATCTTTCTGACTTTGCCTTTATCGGTTAAACAATAATAATTTCCAGATAAATATTGGCTCATCTTAATCTCCAACTTTAGCTTTTAATTGTCCGCACGCTGCATCAATATCGCTACCAAATTCTTTTCTAATTGTGGCTTTGACTCCGCCTTTCATTAAAATATCTAAAAAGGCATGAACGCGATTACCGCTACTGCGTTTATAATCATTTTTATTGGTTTCATTATATGGGATTAAATTGACATAGCCATTAGTCCCTTTGATTAAGTCAATTAATTCTTGAGCACATTCTTTAGTGTCATTGATACCTTCCAGAAGAAGGTATTCATAAGTCACTCTTCTTCCTGCTACTTTTTCATAATCTTTAATAGCAGGCATTAAAACTTCTAAAGGATATGCTTTATTAATTTTCATTAATTTGTTTCTAAGCTCATTATTAGGAGCGTGAAGAGAAATCGCTAAATTAGTCTGTAGTCCTTCTTTAGAATACTCTCTAATTCTTTCTGGTAGCCCACAAGTAGAAACAGTGATATGTCTAGCTCCAATTGCTAAACCTTTTTGGGCGTTAACAATACGGATAAAATCCATCACGTTATCGTAATTATCAAAAGGTTCGCCAGTTCCCATTACGACAATATGGGTCACTCTTTCTCCGCGGCCCTCTTCTTTAAGAAGATTATTCATTACTAAAATCTGCCCCACCATTTCATGTGGTTCTAGATTTCTTTGTTTACCTAATATGCCGCTCGAACAAAAAGAACAGGCCATATTACATCCTATTTGACTAGAAACACATACAGCGTTGCCGTAGTTATATCGCATTAAAACAGTTTCTACTTTATAGCC
The DNA here is from genome assembly GCA_947164155.1 of uncultured Caryophanales bacterium. Lineage (GTDB taxonomy): Bacteria > Bacillota_I > Bacilli_A > RFN20 > CAG-826 > UBA2450. Next base: position 4,598 of record CAMUVS010000038.1, read on the forward strand.
ATCATCAAGCTCTAATAAGAGCTTAATCGTGCCATCACTAGAAATTTGTTTCGTGTGGATTTTAGGAATTGATAAACAAAAATTAGAGTTTAAAACATCTCTAAATTTAATGGAGATATAACTTATCTCATCAAAAGATGTCGCTCTTTTTTCATAAATCCAAGTATATAGTTGAATGGCGCGATATGGTTTTTGGCCATATTTCACCATTAATTCTTGTAACTTTTTTAGCTCTAGTCCGTATAGATTAATCACTTTATTTCTCGACTTTCTTTAATCGAGCAGAATATAAACATGAGTCATATACTTCAAATGGGAAGAATTGTCTTTCTTCAATAAGCTCAAAATCTTTGTTTTCCACTAAGAATTTGGCAATGACGTTATTACTTTCTTTTCTCGATAATGTAGGGACCATATAGACGAGTTCCCCACCATCTTCAACATATTTAGAACATTCCGCTAAACAAGCGCTTTCATTAGCGATTAATTCATCTAACCCATCTTGCTTGATTCTTAAAAAATAATCAGGGGTACTTCTAAACAAATCAAATGTTGAACTTTTAGGCATACAAATCATCGTATGCACTTTTTTAGATAAGCAAGTTAATAAACTTGTATATTCTGCCTCATATATAAACATACGATGTTTTCCAAGTTTTTCAAGGTTTCTTTTTGTTTCATAATAACAATTAGTGTTATTAATCACTAAATCCGCCTTCGCTTCTTCGCCAAATCTAGTTAATAAATCTAAATAGATGTTATTAGGAACTTCAGTATAAATCGCGATACCTTTTAAAACATCTAAATCTAAGGAATCTAAAATCACTTTAGTGGCCATCTTCATAAAATAGAGACTGCCGTTATCAAATTCAGGTAATTTTTTAGGAGATCCACGACCTTGATAAATAATCATGTTATCGACTGGAGCTTTAGAGAAATCTGGATGTTTAGCTAAAAATTCATCAACATCAATTTTATTTTCGTTTACTCTAATAGAAGGAACGCTTTGGCGGTAATTCACTTTTAAAGTTTTAAATACCACGCCTTTACCATATTGCTTTTGCCACATTCTAATAATCCAGGCTGGAGTGTTATACCTTAAAGATAAAAATTCAGGAGAAGATTTATCTAATTCATTAGGGATAATCTCATTTGTGGATTTAACAAAGCTATATAAAGCGTAGATTTTTTCTTTGTCTAAATCTTGCTCTGCTAAGGCCACTAAATCTTTTTCAGGGAACCTTTTTAAAAATAAGCCATTGGCCAAAGTAAATCTTAAATAAATTGTTTTTTCAAATTCCACACCTTCAAAAAATCTTTTAATTAAGTTATCAAAAATATAGTGATGTCGAAGTTCACATCCCACTAGTGCTGCGACATTACTTTTCTCGACAGCATCGGAATTATTCTTCTTAAATGTGTTTTTTAAAGCAATACTAAAAGGGACATCTTCATTCACTAATTTTAATAGTACAGTTTTGGATGTTTCGAAAATGTTCATGGGAATATTATACTAAATTTTATAAATCGATAAAGAAAAAACGACTAAGTCGTTCTTCTAATTATTTCAAACCTTCAAATATATCTCCGGTATAAATCTCGTCTTCCCCTTCTCCTTCTTGTAGGTCTTCAGGATATTCGGTTTCAATTTCGATATCATCTTTTTCCTCGAGATATAAAGGATAGTCTTCGTTAATTTCTAAGAAGTGATGATCCATGAGGAAATACTTAAATAAGATTTCTACGTGAATAGCGATTTGTTTGATATGATGAACAATTACTTTTTGAGCTTCCTCTTGTAAGACTTCAAGTTTTTTAGGAACGTTAACTTCCACGATTACTCTCCAGGAAGTTTGTTCCGCTCTTTTATGGAACACCATTGTGTTAGGAGCAACAAAGTTAATATCATCTTCATCAACTTCATAAACTTTAGCTAAATCTTTACCTAAAGAAATAGATAAATCACCAACTAAGAATTGATCTAAACCATATATAAATACACTAATCATAAATTTACCTCGCCTAATACTATACTACAATTTCATTATAAATTGTAAGGGTCAATATTTACTGTTAAAGAGATTCCGCTTTTATTCAGGCTACTCTTTAAGAGTTTTTCTAAGGCAGGCTTTACTATTTCGGCTTTGCGATATTTAACCATAATTGAGCGAATATGCTTATTGTTCTCATAAGGAACATAAGGAATGGTTGGACCCAATATCACCGCTTCTTCTTTTAACTCCTCCGCTAACTTATCAATAATTCGATAAACTGTATCAATGGTAAGTTCTTCATTTTTAGAGGCTACGACAATGCTAGCAATAAAGGAATAAGGTGGATAGAATTGCAGCTTTCTAATTTCCATTTCTTTTCTATAGAAAAGTTCATAATCTTGTCTAGCGGCCATTGTAATTGCATAGTGAGTAGGAGAATAGGTTTGGATAATTGCTTCACCTTTTTTGTCGCTTCTACCGCTTCTTCCAACTGCTTGAGTAATAAGTTGAAACACTCTTTCACTGCTTCGATAACTTGGTAAAGATAATCCAATATCAGCGTTAACTACACCCACTAAAGTGACATCAGGGAAGTCATGACCTTTAGCAATCATTTGAGTACCAATTAAAATATCTGCCTCTTTATTTCTAAAGGATTCAATGATTTGTGGAATCTTCGTTCTGATTTTAGCGGAATCACTATCTAGTCTAAGGGTTCTTGCTTCTGGGAATAATTTATGGACTTCTTCTTCAATTCGTTCAGTTCCATAACCCACTCGCATTAAATATTTAGAGCCACATTCAGGGCAAACTTCATGGTCGACTTCACAATAATTACAGTGATGACATTTAAGCATTCTATCGCTCTTATGATAGGTTAAAGGAATATTACAAGTTGGACACTTAAAAATATGTCCACAGCTTCGACAATATACACTAGTGGAGAATCCTCTTTTATTAATAAGAAGGATAGTTTGATTAAAGTTATCTAAATTCTTTTGAATCGCACTTTTAAGTTTTAAAGAAAAGATATAACTTTCTCGATCAATATTATGGTAGTCAGTCATATTGACGATTGTGGTTTTTGGAAGTTCTTTTTCATTAATTCTTTTATTTAATGTTAATAAATGATAAACACCTTTACCTGCCCGAGCCCTGCTTTCTAAAGATGGGGTGGCGCTACCTAAAAGAACTTTACAGTTATGCATCTTGCTTCTTAAAATAGCGACTTCTCTAGCGTGATAAAAAGGAGGAACATCTTGTTTATAACTTTCGACATGTTCTTCATCTAAGATAATTAAACCAATATTAGTAAGTGGGGCAAATATCGCACTTCGTGCGCCGACCACTATTTTACATTTATTAGAAGCAATTTTACGATATTCATCGTATTTTTCTGCAGGTGTTAATTCACTATGTAGAATGGCTACATCTTCTCCAAATCTAGAGATAAAGTTTCTCATCATCATCGGAGTAAGAGATATTTCAGGCACTAACATTAATACCGATTTACCTTTTTCTAGTATTTGTTTAGATAAATGTAAATAGACTTCGCTCTTCCCACTACCAGTAACCCCCTCTAATAAATAGATTTGATCACTTGAATTATTAAACTCATCAACAACTTTTTTCTGGTCGATAGTCAAATTAGGAATATTGACTCTATCATAATGAGGAATTTGTAATCTTCTTTTTTCTTTTTTAATGATTTCAACGCGATTATATTCGATTAATTTATTTAAAACACTAACCTGATTAATTTCTCTTTTTAAAACTGGTGCATTTTTACTAATTAAGCGTAGCAATTCAATCTGAGTGGAGGTTAAATCACTTTCATTATATTCCTTAATAACAACATATTGGTCGTAAGCAATTTTAGGAGCTCTTAAAGAACTTTTCCTTGGACTTAAAGAAGGCGGTAACATCGTTTGAAGAACAGAGATTTTACTTGCTAAGTAATATTCACTTACTTGCTCAGCTAGATTCATTAAGTCTTCATTTAGTAAGGGAGAGGAATCAATTACATCTAAAATTTCATCAATATTAAAGCCTTGTTCTTCTTCTAATTCTTTTTTAGTTTTATTAGTCTCATTAACCTTAATAACATAACCCACTAATTCTTGGTGATTAAATTTCACTAAAACACGATACCCTTTGTCGACGGGTTTATCACCAAAATAAACATAAGAAAAAGGACGATTCAACGAATAATTATTATGCTCAATGAGTAGTTCAATTATTTTCATGTTCGTCCTTAACTTTTTAATTTTCTATTGATGAGATCTACAATTTCTCTACTGGCTCTAGCGACGTCGTCATTAAGAATGACGTGGTCATATTGGTCAGCTTTTGTCATTTCACTCTTTCCTTTATTAAGTCGAGCCTGAATGACTTCTTCACTTTCTGTTTTTCTTCTTCTAATTCTAGATTCTAGTGCTTGAATATTTGGTGGCATTAAGAAGAAGGAGATAACGCGATTATCAGTAACTTTCTTCATCACTTCTGCGGCCCCGTTAACTTCAATTTCTAGAAAGACGTTTTTTCCTTTATTTCTAAGTTCTTCCACTTTGTCTTTAGGAGTGCCATATCGATTTCCGACGAACTCTTCCCATTCTAAGAAATTATCTTCTTTAATGTTACGGTCGAATTCTTCATTACTAACAAAGTAATAATCGACACCTTCAACTTCCTTTTCTCTTTGAGGCCTGGTGGTCATAGAAATAGAATAAGAGAGCTGGATATTATAGTTATCCATGATATATCTTCTAATTGTTCCTTTTCCTACTCCGGAAGGACCTGACAAAATAATAAGTAACCCTTTTTTCATTTTTATATATTATAAGTATCTATTTATCTTTTATCAAACTTAATCTTATGAAATAATAAGGCTAGATGGAAAAATTAAATCTAAATGGCGTTTTTCAAATTAAATCTGATTTAGACAAGAAAATTATTAATAGCTTTATCACTAACGTGGTTGTGGTAAACTCACATGATATCTTGTTGTCGTTTTCTTTTTATAATAAAGAGAAACTTTTAATCAGCTTAAATCACTCTTCCCCATTTTTAGGTTTTGTAAATTCAGATTTCAATAGCCATACAGTGTTAGGACAATTAAACGATAATTTAAGAAAATACTTAAAAGGATCTTACGTTGTTGCTATTGATGTTGTAAATAATGACCGCGTAATTAAATTCACCTTACATAAATCTAACGACTTTTATGAGAAAGAAACTTATTACCTTATTTTAGAGTTAATTCCCACTATTTCTAATTTGATTTTCTTAGATTCAAAAGAAAATATTATCTTTGCTAAACATTATTCTGATTTAACTGCTTCTAGACCTGTAATTCAAAAGATGAAATATGTTCCTTTAAGCAAAAATAAAGAATTAGAAATGGGAGAATTTGATTATAATAAATATAATCAAGATATATCAAAATACGTTTTAGATTCTCTTAATTTAAAGCAAAAAGAAAAAGCTCTTCCTTTATATAATTTCCTTAAAGGAAAAGTGAAATCTCTTAAAAGAAAAGTTAAGGTTTTAGAAAGCGAATACAAGGAAGCAGAAAGTAAACTCATCTATAAAGAATATGGAGAAAGTTTATTAACTTATAAATATGAAAAAGAAGAATTAGATAAAGTAATAGAGTCTATATCCTCTATATACAATAAAGATATCTCTATAGAAGAAAATGCCTCTAACTTATTTAATAAATACAAAAAATATAAGCGCACGATAGAAAATGACTTTAGAGAAATTGAAATCGCGAATAAAGAAATTGAAGAATTTGAACACTTATTAAATATCTTTGATTATTTAAGTGAAGAAGAAATATTAGAACTGAGCTATAAATATTTACCTAAAACTCAATCGAAGAAAAATGAACAAATAGTCTCATCTAATTCTCCTTATTACGTCGAATATCGAGGAATTAGAATTGGGTTCGGTAAAAATAAAGAGCAAAATAACAACTTAACTTTTAAAAAAGGAAATAAAGATGACACTTTTATTCATGTTGCAAATTATAGTGCTTCTCACGTTGTTATCTTTTCTAATAATGTCAATAAAGAAACCTTGCTAGTAGGATTAGAAATTGCTTTGCTTCTTTCAGGAAAAAGTGATGCAGAACTACAGGTAGCGAAAATTAAAGACATCAAAAAAGGCCAATTCA
>CAMUVS010000039.1 GCA_947164155.1 uncultured Caryophanales bacterium
GGCATTTTGAGTAGTCATTTATCGTGTTTTTTTAATTCTGTCTTTAATGTACGCGATAAATGCCTAAATAGCTCTATTAATTGCCCCTTTTTGCAAATATTCAATCTTCAATAATCGCACCTTTTTGCAAGAAAAATCAATTCATTAATTGCACCTTTTTGCAAGATAATTATTCACATATAAAAAGCTCCTTAGAATGAATTTAAGGAGCATTTTCATTAAGAATGGAGCACCTGACGGGAATCGGACCCGCGTATTCAGCTTGGGAAGCTAACGTTCTACCATTGAACCACAGATGCATGCTTAATATTTATAATATAAACACTGCGTTATTTCAAACGTAAAGATTTAAACTTTTCTTTTGTCTCTACACTAAATCTAAATGAATCACATATTTTAGAAATGGTTTTCAGTTTTAATTTTTTATCGTCTAAAGTAGTTAATAAATTAAAAACTTCATCAGGGTATTTAATTGCTATACTTTGAAGTAACCACGCTTCTGACATCATCACCATATATTCATCATTCTCTCTTAAATAATTAAATACATTTAATATTTTTGGATTATTATAAAACTTTAATCCAAAGATATAAGAAAACCTTCTTGTATATAAATGCTTGTTGTTATGGTGAGATAAAAAGAAATCCCAATACAAATCAAAACTACATTTTTTAAGGCTATTATTAATCGTATCTGTTATTGCCCAAGACTGAGCGTATTTAATATTTTTATCTAAAAAATCTAATTGTTCTTCAATAGTCTTACACCTTTTAAGGCTAATTCCAAAATAAATAAAATCTACTTCTAAGTGTTTTGATAAGACAAATTCTTCTAGTTTTAGCTCATTATCCAAAGTATGCTCTTTGATAATGCTTCTTAAAATAGGGTTCTTCACTCCGATAGTGACATAATCACTATTAGAGAGGCTTCCAGCAAATTCAGCGTGTTTGTTATCTCTAATAGAATATAAATAATCTAATAATTCTTTATAAGTCATAACTCTATCATTATAGCATATAAAAATCCCCACCATTTGGGGATTTAATAGGCAGTAAGTTAATCTTAGTCTTTGAATTTCTTAGGTTCGCAGTATCTTGTCGAATCGTTTCGATTTGATAAGGAAAAAGAACCGATTTTTATCTTTACAACAACGAAAAATAATAGGAAAATGAAATAGGATTTTTAAACTTGGTTTGAAGGTTTTACATCATGATGATGCAAAGACTTAAAATGATTATAGCCGTAATCAAAAGTTTGAAAGTCCTTTTCATTTTTTCACCTTCTTTCAAAATAAAAGTAGTCCTCTTGGACCACTATTGTTATTGAAGAGTCTTTCTGATCATTGATTTTTATGGAAGGACGTTTTTTTACTTTTATAAATTATTTGCATCTATATCTTTGATATAAATGATGAAAAAAAGACGATTTAGAATCGTCTATTTTTGTATTTTTATATTATATAAATATATAATATAATTTTCTTTTTGGTGGGTACTGACGGGATCGAACCGCCGACCTTCTGTACGTCAAACAGATGCTCTCCCAGCTGAGCTAAATACCCAACCCACTGTTATCTAACAGCGATACATATTATATCTTTAATATAAATAAAAAGTAAATACTATTTTTAGAAAAATAAAAATGGCATTAGCCATTTAAATTTACTTGCTGGTGCCGACTATCGGAATTGAACCAACAACCTACTGATTACGATTCAGTTGCTCTGCCAGATTGAGCTAAGTCGGCAACTAAACCGCTTTATTCTAACGAAGTATATTTTTTATTTCAATATTTTATTTATAAGAATATAGCTTTATTTTTATATTAGACTCTATTATGTAAACATAATAAAAAAGATACACAAATTGTATCTTAATTGATTACTAATTTGGGTAAACCATGAAATAGGAGATTTGAATAAAATATTAGCCTTCATTAATGAAGTAATCACCGGTTTTATTATAATACGGCCTAATGTATCTCCCATTTCGTTCTTGCTTGGAGTTTCAGTTCCTTCATAACATCTTACTAATAAAATGTTATTAATTCAAAAAGAGGTTAGTTATATTATTAATGAAGGCAAACAAAAATGAAGATTCAAAAATATGTTGATAGCTTTATTTCTTTTGAAAACAAAAAAATTGTTTTAGTTGGCGGAACTTCAGGAATCGGATTAGAACTATTAAAACATCTAGTGTCTTTAAAAGCGCAGATTATTCTTTTCGCTATTGAAAAAGAATTGTCTGAGAAATTAAAGGAGCAATATAACTTATTAGATATCTTTTATTATGACCAATCAAGTTTTGAATCAATTGAAAAGGCAATTGACGAATTATTAAACAAACATAATGACTTTACCACGATTATATTAAACGCTGGAGTGTTAGGCTTATCGCATATACTAGATAACGGATATCCTGCCACAATTGGAATTAATTATATTGGTAACCGCTACTTCATTGACTATATATCTCCAAAACTTAAAAACAATGTTCGCTTTGTTATCGCTGGATCTTTTGCAGCGGGACTTTTCTTTAAAAAGAATTTAGTTTTAAAATCTGAACACATATCAACATTTGATCAATATAATATTTCTAAAGCTTATTTGGAGGCATATTTCTATCATTTAGCCACAACTAGACCATATCCAAATCTTGAATATGTTTTAGCAGAACCAGGTCTTACAAACACCACTATTACCCATAACTTTAATAAAGTAGTGAGGTTTTTAGGGTATTATTTCTTAAAATGGTTTTTCCATTCGCCAAGAAAAGCAAGTCTAGGATTATTATTAGGGATTTCTGATAAAGCCAAAAACGGAGATTTTATTTCTCCAAGAGGTCTATTTAAATTAAGCGGATATCCTCAAATAAGAAAAACTCCCAAAGGGAGAAGACGAACTTATTTATTTAAATAATTGGTGCCGACTATCGGAATTGAACCAACAACCTACTGATTACGATTCAGTTGCTCTGCCAGATTGAGCTAAGTCGGCAAATTCCTCTAGATTTATTTAATCTTCTGAGGCTTTTTATTGATATAAGTACAGAATTTAATCCTATACCCATTATCTTCGATTTCTTCACTTTCCTCTTTTAATTCAAAATAAGGATCTTTATCTAAGTTAGGGAAGAATAATTCCGCTCCTCCAACTGCATCCACTTTAGTTAATAAAACTTTATCAACATATGGAAGAGTTTGTCGATAAATAGAAGCTCCTCCAATAATATAGACATCTTCTTTATTAGCGTACTCCCCAATTAATCTTAAAAATTCATCAAAGTCATGGACATTCTCCACCCCTTCATAATTGTGTGATTCGTCTTGACTTAAAACAATATGGGTGCGATTTTTTAAAGGTTTAGAATTAGGGAAAGATAACAAAGTATTTTCTCCCATCGCCACAACATGATTTAAAGTTGTTTCTTTAAAGAATTTCATGTCTTTAGGAAGAGAAAATAATAGGCCGTTATGTCTACCAATACCCCATTTTTTGTCAACGCATAAAATTGTAATAATCATAATTAAATCGCCACCGGAATCTTTTTATCTAAAGGTTCATATTCATAATCAATGAGTTTAAATGAATCTACAGTGAAATCATAGAAGTTTTTAATATTTGGGTCAACCCAAAGTTTAGGAGCTTTGTGTTGAGGTTTCGCAATCACTTCTTTAACAATATCAATATGTCGATCATAAATATGCGCATCAGCGATAACATGGACTAGTTCGCCAGCTTTAAGTCCTGAGACTTGGGCAAACATTATTAGCAATAAAGAATATTGAAGAACATTCCAGTTATTTGCGGTAAGCATGTCATTACTTCTTTGATTTAATATCCCGTTAAGAGTGTCACCACTAACATTAAAAGTCATTGAGTAAGCACAAGGATATAGATTCATTTCATGTAAATCTTCAAAATTATAAATATTAGTTAATATTCTTCTAGATTGAGGATTATGTTTTAAGTCATATAACACTCTATCGACTTGGTCAAACATCCCTTCTTTATATTGGTGTTTAATTCCAAGTTGATAGCCATAAGCTTTTCCAATTGAGCCAGTTTCATCCGCCCAAGAATCCCAAATATGACTTTTTAAATCATGAATGTTATTAGATTTCTTTTGCCAAATCCATAGTAATTCATCTAAGCATGATTTAAATGCTGTTTTTCTAATAGTTAAAATTGGTAATTCTTCTTGTAAATTATATCGATTAACAATGCAGAATTTCTTAATCGTATGAGCAGGAGTTCCATCTTCCCAGTGTGGTCTAACATCTAATTTCTCATCTGAAAATCCATTTTCTAGAATGTCTTTCATATTTTGCACAAAGATTTGATCCGCTTTTGACATAATTTGACCTCCGGCATATAACGTTAGTATTATATCGTTTTATTAACGATAATTGCTACAATAAATATAGATTTTATTTACTAATTTAATTGACTATATTTTTAACTTTTACTTTAGAAATTTTCACTTGATAAGATAAACCCACTACTACAATTAAAATAGAATAGTACTAGTGAGATACCCCCACTTCTATAAGTGGTAATAATATGTTTCGGGCGAATATGTAATGAATTGTCGACTATCCATTTGATTATCTTGTAATTATTTTGATATAAATTGCACATTTTAGACATTTTTATTAACTTCAATTTGCACTTTTTTGGAATAAATTTGTCATTCAAATTGCACTTTTTTTGATATTTGCTATAATGTATTTGAGGTTTTTATAATGGAAAGACTAGCATTAGAAAAAATTATAAAATGGAACGATTCCACACCAAGAAAGCCACTTATTGTTTATGGCGCTAGACAGGTGGGAAAATCTTATCTTATTAAGGATATTTTTGCGGAGAGATATTATAAGGACAATTATATCTATATCGACTTAAAAGAAGATAATGTCATCAGAGATTATATCCTCTATGGAGGAAGTAGAAATGACGCAATTGTCAGTGCTAAAGCAATCATTGAATATCTATCTTTGCGATATCAAAGAAAAATAGATAAAAATACACTATTAATTTTTGATGAGGCACAAGAATGTTTGCCAATTATTACTTCGCTAAAATATTTCAAGCAGGATTACCCTGAAATTCCTGTGATTGTATCTGGTTCTATGGTAAGCATAAAAATCAAAAGAGAACAAGCTAACAACAATCAACATAAGAAAGAAAATTTCTTCTTCCCTGTTGGTGGAAACACTACTTTTGTATTATATCCAATTTCATTTGAAGAATTTCTCATGAACTATAACAATATGCTATATGAATCAGTTAAGAATGCTTATTTAAATAAGGAGCCTCTCCACAACTCTATACACGAACTAGCAATGGAGGCTTTATATAATTATCTCTTAGTAGGCGGAATGCCAGAAACTGTTGCTCAATATCTAAATGATAAAGATTTGTTAAAAGCAAGAGAAAACAATGTATCAATTTTTAATGATTATTTGTCAGATATGAATTTATATCAAGCCAGCAGCGAATCAATTATTAGATCCAAAATCATATTCGAAAGTATTTATGATCAGTTGAACAAGGAATCAAAGAATTTTAAAAGTTCTTTGGTGGCGCCTGGACTTAAATCAAGGGATATCAGGAGTCCGAAAGATTGGTTGACGTTAGCAAATATAGTTTATCAATCCAAACAAGTGAAGGAAAAGGTGACATTTCCTTTAAAAGAAGATAATGAAAATAATTATCGCTTATATTTATTTGATAACGGCTTATTCACATATCAATCAAAAATTAATATGGCAAATTTCTTTGATAGAAATATTCAAAATACTTTATCAGGCATATTGTTTGAAAACTATGTCGCTACAGAACTTATGTCTAATGAGATTCCTTTATTTTATTGGAAAGGGAAGAATTCATCAGAATTCGAATTTTTGATTGAATGTAATAATAGAATCATTCCAGTTGATGTAAAAAAAGGGACCGGTTCTCTTACTTCATTAAAAAATTATCGTGCGATTAATAAATTAGATTTAGCTATAAAAATATCAAAAAATAATTATGGCTACGATTTAGAAAACAAAATCCTCACCATTCCATTATATGAAGTTTTTATGTTAATAAAGGATATAAAAAACAATAATTTATAGGATGAAAATAAATAAGATAGAAATAATCTTTATATATTTAACCGTATTATTTAACACTGTTTTCGTTTTGTCTATCATTTTCCCTACTGGATATATCTTATCATCCCAAATAGTACGTCAACTTTTTTAGAATTAAAGGAAATTGATTCAAGTGAACAATCTGCTAATTTTTCTATTTTAAAAAGTTGCGGATTGTTTCACCATACCACAAAACTCTCCTATTTGATTTCGCTATTTTTTTGTTACAAAAAACCAGTGGAGAATTTCCACTGGCATCGTTATTAACCTAACATTTCAATGAGATAATTTTCGTATCCAATTTCTTTGATGAGATTTAAATGTTGTTTTACCCAATTGAAGTGTTCTTGTTCATCAACGATAAATTGTTGAATCATCGCACGAGAGACATAATCGTCTTCAAATAACGCTAATGATTTTGACATCATTGGTAAAGCCTCTGCGCTATCTTTACAATCATATTCAAGCATTTCCTTAATATCGGTAATAACTGGGTATTCTTCAATAGCGACGACTGGGGTTTCACCTAATTCGATTAATCTAGCATTAACTTTTTTCGCTTCTTCCCATTCTTCATCGGATTCTGCCATAATCATGTCGCCTAATTTGTTAAAACCTCTTTGTTTTAAAAGTTGCGCGTGGATGCTGTGTTGTTGGCTATTACCAAACCAACCTTTCGCAAATGCTTTTAATAATTCGACTTTTGTCATAAATATTTCTCCTTCTTTTTATAATAATGCTTCTACGCATTTATTAATTTTTTCCATATCCTCAGTGGGTTCAAATCTAGCCACCACTTCGCCATTTCTATCTACTAAGAATTTGGTAAAATTCCATTTAATATCGGATTTTTCCATATAATGAGGATCTTGTTTCATTAACATATTGTGCATTAATTCCGCCATATGTCCTTGACCAAAACCTTTAAATCCTTGCTTTTCTTTTAAATAAGTAAATAATAGCAATTCGTTATCTCCATTAACATCCGCTTTTTTCATCTGTTCAAAAGTAGTGTTATAGTGCAAGGTACAAAATTCATGAATTTCTTCATCACTTCCCGGTGCTTGCCCCCCGAATTGATTACAAGGAATATCTAATATTTCTAATCCCTTGTCATGATATTTTTTATACATTTCTTCAATAGGGGCATATTGAGGAGTAAATCCGCATCCTGTTGCGGTATTGACAATGAGAATAACCTTACCTTTTAAAGTTGATAAGTCTAACAAATCCCCATTTCTTTTTAAAATTTTATAATCATAAATCATAATTGACTATCTCCTATGCGGGGTTAAATTTATCCTTACTTTGACGGCATCTTGGACATTTCCAATCATTTGGTAAATCTTCAAACGGTACGTTATCATGTTCTTTTGGATCATAGATATATCCACATATTGAACAAACATATTTACCAGTTTTCGTTTTAAATACTATTTCTCCAACTGGAATAGTTTCAAAAGGATGATTTAAATCCATGACTTTTTTACCTTCAAGATTTTCTACACCTTGAGGAGTATGAGTAGATAAATAAATAGTCGGGTGAGTAGATATAAATTCTCTTACTCGATCTAATGTCTTTCTAGCTTCCGCTAAATCATCATATACGACCGATAATTTATTTTGATATAAAGCTTCATCACAATAGGTGATATCACCATGAATCATATAGAACAAACCTTCTTTTTCGTCTTCGACGATGACGATGCTATTACCTTTTGTATGGCCTTTAGCTTTAATAAAATGGACATGAGGAACAATTTCTTCCTGTAAAGGGAAATTATAATATGGTCCATCTTTAAATTTGACAGGAACGATATTCTTAATTCCTTTTAATTCTTCAGCGTCTAATTCTTCTTCGTTGACATAGATTTTGGCATTAGGGAAATATGATAGACATCCCGAATGGTCAATATGTCGATGAGTTAACAATATTTTGGTAATTTGTTCTTCTTTATAGCCGAGATCGTGTAAAGCGGAAAGATAATCTTTTTTATTTTCCCCTGTATAGGCCAAAGAGTTTTCATCTGGTACTTCTTCTGGAGCGTTAAGTGGTAAACCAGTATCGACAAGAATAACTTCTTTTCCCGTATCGATTAAATAGTTTTGTAAACTCCCTCGATAACGGATATTTTTATCAAATTTATCCACTCCTTTTTCCCCACCAAACGCAAATGGCTGGGTATAAAAACCATTGATTCGAAATTGAATTGCTTTAATAATCATTTTCCCCAATCTCCTTCCAATAATTTATATAAAAGCTTTTTAAATGTTTTAAATTCATCATCACTTAGCCAATGATCATCTTGGATAGTTTTAGGAACGTTAATGGCTTTCTTTTTCAACTTTTTACCTTCTTCAGTAATAGAGATGATGATATTTCTTTTATCAATATTATCTTTATTAATATTTATATAACCTTTATGTTCTAATTTTTTTAATAAATCTGTTAATGTATTGGCTTTTAAATATAAGCGTTCCACTAATTCTTTTTCGTGTACCACTTCTTTTTCCCACATGATCATCATAGTGATGTATTGGGTATAAGTTAAATCAAGTTCCTTTAACAAAGGTTGGTATCTTCTCACTATTTTATTTGCTACTGCATAAGTGGGAAAGCAGACCTGATTATCTAATAAAAGAAGTTCGTTATCTTTCATGGGATTATTATATCGTATCCGACATATTTATACAATACAATATTGATAAAATATATTTAAAATAGTAGATACGAAGATTACAGGTTCTGATACAGTTAAAATATTTCAAAATGCTCGATGTAGTCAAAGAAAAAAAGAGTGATAACTAGTATCAGCCTATAACCTATTTATATGTCTTTGTATACCTATTTTAATACAAGGAACCGATTTTTGAAAGTCGGAACCAGTAGCTTATTTCAAATCGTTGATAATGAGCGATACCCACTCTTTAATTTCGTCAGGATCTTCACTATCAATAAG
>CAMUVS010000040.1 GCA_947164155.1 uncultured Caryophanales bacterium
TAGGGATTTTCTTTTATGAAAAATAAGAAATTTATATAATAAGTATCAGTCAATTACTATTTATAAGGGGGACTAATAAATATATATGAAAGTTGCGATTAGATATTATTCTAAATTAGGACACACTAAAGATATTGCGGACGCTATGGGGGAAGAACTAGGTATAAAAGCAATATCTATAGTGGATGAACCTAATTTAAAAGAAGAAGTAGATATCCTCTTTCTAGGAGGAGCGCCTTATGCCAATGTCATGGATGAGAAGCTTAGAACATACGCAAAAGGATTAAAAAAAGAATTAGTAAAAAGAGTCATTCTATTTACTACTTCTAACTGGTCTAGAAGAACAGTGAGAAGTCTAAGGAAGATATTAACTAATAATGAAATAGAAGTAGATAAAGATTATTTCTACGCCCATATGCTAAAGATCAATAAAAGAATTCCTAAAGTTAAGGAATTCATTAAAAAGAAAGTGGGCTAATATATATGGACGCTATCGAAAATATCTTAACGAGGAAATCAGTAAGACAATTTGAGTCTAGAGAAATAGAACAAGAAAAAATAGATCTTTTACTAAAAGCTGCAATGGCCTCCCCTAGTGGAGTAAATAAACAACCATGGAAATTCATTGTTGTTAAAAGTGAAGAGAATAAAAAGAAAGTCATTGATAATATGCCTTTTGGTAAATATAGTTCTTCAATCATTATTATCACTTGTGTTAGAGACTTAGAGACCGTTCCTTTTAATCATGATTTAGCATATTGTGATTTATCTAGTGCCTCAGAAAATATCCTTTTAATGGCGAACGCTTTAGGGCTAGGCTCTGTATGGTGCGCTATATATCCTCATAAAGGTAGAATTAAGGCTATTAAAAAAGCATTAGGCTTACCAATTGGTATATCTCCATTTTCTGCGATATATGTTGGCTATCCAAGTAAAGACGATAAAAGCCAAGTCAAAGACAAATTTAAAGAAAGAAATATTGAGTATTTATAATATTAATAGTTAAGAGGTCACAGCATCAATGTGACTTCTTTTCATACATAAACAATATCAATAAAAAACTGCAACATATCTTGCAACTTATTTTTATAGTATTTTTTTGAAAGAAAATGCATCATAATTTAGATATAATCTAAAAATATTGTTTTGCAACCACCTTTATTGTTGTCTTTAAATTGTACTGAAAATAGTGTGCAACCTTGTTTTTTGGCAACTTCATTGATATGTTGTTTTTTCGTATATAAAATAAAAGTGCAATTAAGGAGAAAGTACCATGGAAAATGATGTTCGAAAAAGAATAGACTTGTTAAAAAATAAAAACAACATAAAGAGTGATAACGATTTATTAGTTGAGATTTATAAATACAAGAAAAAACACGGTAAGAATCTAAAACAAGATCTTTCTGATTTTATTGATAAGAATAAAGGTTCGTATAGCAAAATGTTTAATGGGAAAAGAGAGTTTAAAGAAGATGACTACCTTGCAATTGAATATGTATTAAATACTTCGATGGCGTATATCATTGAGGGAAAAGGTGATATGCCCGATTCATTTAAACCAAAAGGGATTAGATATGCGGCCTATACTGATACAATTGGCAATTATAAAGATTTAGAAGAGAATATTCTTAATTCCTCAGACGAATACGACAATACTCTTCTTGATTACATGATGGAATACAAATCTAAAACAGGATTTAAATATTTTGCTGAACTTGATTTGCTTCCAATTACTAGAGATCATGGGAATACATATAAACCAAACCAACTAGCTTACTATAGCACTGAAAAATCATTGATATTAAAGACTATGTGCGAATTGTTACCTGTTGATTTACTTGCGCCTTATTTCAATTGCTTTGTTCGTTCTCTTGATATCTATACCGCCGAGCAAAATAGATATCAAAATCCCAACCTTACAGACGATGTAATTGCAGAGGCTATTAAAAGAGATGATTTAAGAAAAGAATTAGCCAAAACAAAGATTATTGATTTAAATGATTTCAATAAACATTTAATAAGAATAAACGGTAAACCACTTGGCAAAGGACTTTTTGTAAATTACATAATGACCATAATGCTTAGATATGCATTAACACATGAAGTTGATGATTTTATAAGAGAGGAACTATTAGAAAACTCCATAAAAATAAATAAAGAATCATTGAACCATGCAGCGGCATTCGAGGAAGATGAATTAAAAATAGATAAATATGGATTTATCACTGATAAACATGAAAATGTTTGTTATGGAAGCATTGTTATCACACCTGATTCAACAGCTGATTTATCTAGTAATTCTAAAGAATTATTAAATCAATTGAATGAGACAATACGTTGTTATCAGAAATATATCTCTAGCCAGAGCAAAATCACTGCTTTTGACAACGAGATTATCGCAGAGAAAAAAGATAACCCTGATTATTATTCATTCTTTAAATTAATGAATGACAACAAAATAAAAACGATTCCTGTATTCAAAAAAGAACAGGAGAATAAGGATTATTTCGAAGTCGCAAATAGCAACAAATCAAGATTGATAAACGGCACTGACGAAGCAGTCTTTGCAATTATTGGAGCTATAAAAGAAATAGACGAATTATCATCTCAATCATTAAATGGTAAGACATATTTCCTTGTTGATCCATCCATCTATGTTTTTGGCGGATCAATTAATTACATAATTCCAAAAGACATTACTGTTTCAAATAAATATAGCAATCTAGCGTGGGTTATAAATGTAAACGCCATGTGGTATTTAAATCAATATGACTCTAGAGGAAGAGCCAAAAGGCTTATAAATTTATTAAAACTCTACGGTATTAAAAAAGAGGAATTGAATAATTTTATAGATCAATTCATTGAGATAACGAACAATCAGTTAAATTCTCTTGATAAAACTACCGAAAGAGGAAAAGAAATTGCTTTAAAAATGAACGACAACAAATCTTTCGTTGATATATATAGAGATAATATTGTTGAAGCTTTTTAAGTAAAAGGAGTTTGATATGACTATAACAAAACATGGTGTCATGCGTTTTAAACAACGCCAAAAAATTAAAAATAATGATGAAATGAAGCGAAAAGCATCCTTTGCGTTAGAACGCGGGAAGCTACTAAGCGACCACAAAAGTAATGCAAAAGTAAGATGCTATTTGTTTGATGGATATCATTACATTTTTGCTAAAAATGATGACAGATTAATTACGGTTTATAGACCGAAAAAAACAAAAAATAAAAACAAAAAACTAATGACGTACGACATCAAAATAAAAGAGTTTGTAAATGAGTTACGTTATTCGTTTGTATCCATATAAAGGAAGGGATTATGACATGAAAGAACGTGTAAAAAAATGGTGGTCGAACTTCAAACAATTCGACTGGAAAATGTATCTTGCACTTTGTTTATTAGCTTTGGTGCCGGCGATATATCAAACAGTAGTTACAAAGCTAATTACATCTCATACTAGTCCAGGTGCGTTAGATATAGTTGGACAGATGGAATGGTTTGATCTCATAAACGAGACGATATGTGCATTCTTAATAATCCCGATGTATTCAGTGCTATCTAAGGCACATAAAAAAGATAGCTTTAATCAGATAGTCTTTAAATTAGGAATCGTAGTGGTAGGACTATATGCCTTATTCTCATTAGGCACATTCTTTTACGGCATTCACTTAGTTAGATATATGAATCCTAGTGAGATTGATATATCAGCAGCTTATCGATATCTATCTTTAGAAACAGTGGCATTTATGATTGGCATTATCTTTAGCTATGCAAATGTAGTATTTCTAGTGATTGATAAGTCTAGATATATGTATGCATTCTTAGTGGCTAAGATATCTTTAGCATTACTCGCGGACTTCGCTCTTATTCCTAATATGGGGATTGATGGAATCGCTACTAGTAATATCATCGCTAACTTTGTTATGGGTGGAGTGGCTATTGGACTATTGATTTATATCAAGCAACTAAGACCAGGCAAATATAATAAAGAAGATTTACCTTTTTTCAAAGACTGGGGAAGAATAGGTTTATTTGCAGGTGGACAACAATTCCTAGATAACATCATCTACGCTCTTATGATTGTCAGAATGGTTAACGCTGTTAGTGAATCAGGTAACTATTGGGTTGCTAATAACTTCATTTGGGGATGGTTATTAATCCCAATTAGCTGTTTATCTGAAATCATTAGAAAAGATGCTGGAGAATCTGGATATAAACTTAAGCAGATAAACTATTATTCGATTACTTTATTTACACTTATTATCTGGTTTAGCTTAATCCCTACATATAATTGGTTCTTTGGAACAGTAGAAGGACTAGATAATCCAACTAGAATATTTGAGATTGTAGTGAAGAATCTAGGGTTCTATGTAGCCTATGCATTCTCTCAAATACCGGATGCAATATTTGTAGGTATGGGTAAGACTAAATATAATGCGATTAATTCATTAATTTGTAATATTGTCTACTACGGCATTTGGTTTATTATCTATCAAACAGGTAATGTCACTATGAGTATGGATATGATTATTATCATGTTTGGTGTTGGTAATATTGTTCACTGGGTAGTGTCTTTAGTTGAAGAGAAAGTGTTTTTAAGATTAGAATTAAAGAAAGAGGTTTTATAAATGGAAAAGAAATGCACACATTGTGGTTCTACTAAATTATTTAGAAGAGGATATTCATTTACCGATTCTATGGATATGTCACTTCCAATTGATATTTATGTATGTGAAGAGTGTGGCCATATTGAACTATTTGAAAATGGCAACAAGAAACTATTTGGAATTAAAGATTCTAAAAAAGCGTAAGGTAATTTAAAACTAATATATTTTATAATCCCTATCCTGTTAGTGGAGAGGGATTTTCTTTTATGAAAAATAAGAAATTTATATAATAAATAGTAGAATTCTACTTTTACGCGAGCAATTCGCCTTATCAGTTATTTATAAAATTCGCGTTTTTAGTGAGTATATTTGGGAAGGGGGTATCCGTATATGACACTTGGTCAAAAAATTAAAAAGTTAAGAGTTGAGAAAAACTTAACACAAAAAGATTTAGCGGATCGTTTATATGTTACTTTCCAAACTGTTAGCAAATGGGAAAACGACGAAAATGAGCCTGACGTCTCTACTTTAAGAGAATTAGCTAAAGTATTTGAATGTTCTTTAGATTATTTATTATCTGAAGATGAAAAGGTAGTTGAAGTAGAACCAGAACCTGTAGTAGCACCTACTCCAGTTGAACCTATTAGAGAAACAGTAGTGATTCATCAAAAGGAATTACATGTTTGTGAAAGATGTAAGAAAGATATTCTAGAAGATGAATTAGAAATGGAAGAAGTTCTTGTTAAACATGGATTTAGAGGTAGAGCGGCAGTATATCGCCAAGCCTATTACCATAAGAATTGCTTAGAACAAGAGCATAAAGAAAAAGCAGAAAGAGAACGTATCGCTAGAAACGCGAAAGCAAGGAAAGCAAAGAAATTATCTTTTGGATGGGGTATCTTTGGTGGAGCAGTTACTCTTGCAATTTGTTTAGGTGTATTTATAGGTGTAGAAGCCTGTAGAAACACCTTAGGCATCGCAGGTTTAATATTCTTATCAATTGGACTTAGTTATTTAGTTTTTGCGGATCTCTACTGCATTATCTCTGGCTCATATGTTGGTGAGATATTTGAGGCTGTTGCTGGTTGGTCTATTAGAATGCCAGGAGTGATATTCTCTTGGGATATAGAAGGTATAGCCTGGGCGATAGCGATGAAAATAGGCTTAGCGATATTAGGCTTTATGCTTGGAGTAGCAGTTTTACTTTTAGCAATAGGGATATCTGGGATAATCGCTAGTGTATCATTTCCATTTATCTTAATTCATAACATAAACAATAATTACGCGGATGCGTTATAAGGGGAGGCCAAATTATGAAAAAGAAACTATTATTTGTTCCTATATTATTAGGGATGCTTGTTACTTCTTGTGGAGGAAGTGGAGGAGATGTTCCACCTACACCTCCAGAAGATTATAAAGCTACATTTAACGCTGCTAGAAAGAATACTAGTACTGCATTAGCATATGAATATGATTTTAGTGTTAAAGCCAAAATTAAATTTGCAGGAGCGGTATCATATTCTCCTGCTAATTATAGCGGCACTACATATGTGAAAACTGATAATCCAAATACTCAGTTCTTACAAAGAAGAGAACTATCTGGAGCGTTAGTTATTGATAGCACTAACTATGTTTATAACATTGGCACTGATTTAATTAAGATTTCTGCCGATGAAAATAAAGATTTCTCAGTGGTGAATCATGAAACAGTGTCATCTATCTATGACTTTGATAAATTTAACTTTGGTCACATATTAAAAACTCTAAGTGATAACGATGTGCTTAGTGCCACTAAATCAGGAAATAAATATGTGTTATCTTTACACACCAATTTCTCACAAGATTCGTTATTAGGTGTACTTAACTATATTGATAGTAGTCTACTTTTAAAAACCTTAAATGATTACACTAAAAGTCAGTGGGGAGTAGGCTTAAAAATTAATGCCTGGGCTACACTTAATAGCAATAATTATTTATCTACATTCCATTTTGATGCAGCAGTCTCCATTAAAAATGTTTTTGAAATTGGATTTGAATTAGAACAAACATTTAATAAATATGGAAGCGGTGTTTCTATTACATTACCTAGCTTTGCTAATACAGTCACAAGTGAAAGTGAAGTTACTCAAAAGATTAATACAGTAAAAACAGCCTTTAATGCTTCTAAATCTAGAGCAACATCATATTATGACTATAGTGTTAAAACCGCTGTTGACCATGGCATTTCATTAGCTAATCCATTAGGCTTAGCGGTCAACTCAACTACTAAAGGATATACCAAAAGACAAATAGTTAATGACACTGTATATTTCAACAATCGATTAGAAGTTGATAGCGATTATAAGAATAATGATCAATTAGGTGATTTAGTTGATGATTATGACTCTTATAGAGCACGATTAACTACTGGCGAAGTCTATAATGTTTTAGATCCTACAGCGGGCTTTAATAAATACACATTATTAGAAGGATATAATAATGACTCTGTTGATAACTACTATATGTTACCAAGTGTTAATTTATTGTCTTTTAACAATATCAAAGCAGTTAAGACAACCACTAAAGATAATTTAACAACTTATCAATTTGCCTTAACTACTGACGCAGTTAAAAATATCTTAAAAGAATATAACAAGAGTATTCGTATTGATTACGAAGGAAAGACTGTCTTTGATATCTATGATATCTTGAGTGATTTTAACGGCAAAAAAGCATTAGTGAAATATACAATTAATCAAGACAACTTAATATCTGATATCGAGATGGATTTTAAAGGCTTCTATATCCATAAACCAACATTAAAACAAGTGAAGTTTAGATTAGAAGTTGATATTGAATTTGATTATTCTAAATCATACACAGCAGTATCTAAGAAAGAAGATATTGATAATAATTAAAAAGTCAGTAGAATACTAATCGAAGCCCCATTTACTAGATTTCCAATTCTCTAGTCAAGGCTTTAAAAATTCTCTCGACCAGCGTAATACTCG
>CAMUVS010000041.1 GCA_947164155.1 uncultured Caryophanales bacterium
ATTCCTAATCCTTATTGGAACGAGAAATTAAAAGAACTTAATGGGGCGGATCAACCAGTAATTGACTATATGATGTCTTTTGAGGTCACTAAAGAAGTTTTAGAAAATTTTAAGAAATATTTATCTACTTCTTTAGAAGAAGTCGCTAAAGATGGTAGAAGCTCCTATACAGTAGGTATTGCTTGTAGTGGTGGGCAACATCGTTCCACATTTGTCGCTAACTATTTAGCGGATTATTTCTCTAAAAAATATCGTACTCAAGTGATACATAGAGATTCACCAAGTCTCAATAAAGAATAATGGATAAACAGTTAACTTTTTCTCAAATTGTAAAAGAAGAATTAGTGAGTGAAGTTGCTCTTTCTAATGAAAGAAAAGAAGCTCTTTTAAGTGCATATATTCGAATTAATGCTTCGATTAGTTTTGTGAATAAGAAAACTGAAGTTATTTTAAAAACTGAAAACGCTAAAATTGCAAGATTCATCTACTCTTCTATTAAAGAATTAGGAGAGGAATATCAAATTGAACTAAAGTTTGATAAATCTAAAAACCGCAAAAAGAAAACTTATTATCACTTATATATTTTCGATGCAGACTCTTTACTTGATCGACTCCATGTCTCTTTTATGGAAGGAAAGATATCAAAAGATATTGTCTATAACGATGAAACAATATCAGGCTATTTAGCAGGAGCCTTTCTTGCTAGTGGCTCTATAAATTCTCCAGAAACTAGTAATTATCATTTAGAAATCACCACAGTTAGTGAGAACTATGCAAAGTGGTTATCAAAACTATTCTTAAAATATAAAAAGATTGAGATGTCCACCAAAATTGTGAAACGTCGAGATAAATACGTCATCTATTTTAAAAAGGGCGATCAAATCTCTAACTTCCTAATTATGATTGGAGCCGCTAATTCATGTATGGAATTTGAAAACGCTAGAGCCTATCGAGATTACACCAATAATACGAATCGACTAATTAATTTAGATATCGCTAATATGTCGAAAACTACTGAGGTAGCAAAAAGACAAATCAAAGAGATTAAATATATCGATGATAAATTAGGGATTCATAATCTACATAATCCAAAAAAAGAATTACTTTGCTACTTCCGTCTTGATAATGAATCTTTATCAATGCTTGATTTAGCTAATAAATTATCTGAAGAATTAGGAATCATTATTACTAAAAGTAATGTTAATCATATGTTTAGAGATTTACATAATCTATATCTACATTTAAAAGGAATTAAATTATGAACGTATTGACTCAACTTGGAATGCGTATAAGGTATTTAAGAAAATTAAAAGGAATGTCTCAACTAGATTTAGCTTTAGAGTCTAATATTAATAAAAACTATATTTCTGATTTAGAAAGAGGAAGCCGAAATCCGTCTTTATTAATATTAGAAAGAATATGTAAAGCATTAGAGATAGATTTATCAACTTTATTTAAAGGGATACAATCTTTTGAATAGTAATATATAATATATTAGGAATAAGGAGATTATTAAGAATGCAATTAGTGATTTTAGCCGCTGGTATGGGAAGTAGATTTGGCGGACTTAAACAAATGGAGAAAATGGATGAAGCAGGTAACTTCCTACTTGATTATTCGATTTATGATGCCAAAAGAGCAGGATTTTCTTCAGTAGTATTTATTATTAAGAAAGCCTTCTATGAAGACTTTAAAAACTCAATTGGCAAAAGAGTGGAGAAATTAATCAAAGTAGATTATGCTTTCCAAGAATTAGATGATTTGCCAGCTGGATTTAGCGTTCCTGAAGGTAGAGAAAAGCCGTGGGGCACAGCGCACGCAATTTACGCCGCTAGAGATTTAATTAAAGAAGATTTCATTATTATTAACGGTGATGACTTCTACGGGAAAGAGACATATGAAGTTGCTTATAAATATTTAGCTTCTTTACCAAAAGGTAGTAGAGGTAAATACGCGAATGTTGCCTTTAATGTCAGTAACACTATGACCGAAAATGGAGCAGTTAAAAGAGGTGTAGCTTTTACTAAGGATGGCTATTTAACAAAGTTAGTGGAGTCCTCTATTGAAAAGGTGAACGGAGAAATCGTCTGTAAGCCATTAGATGGTAGTGAAGAATTTAAAGTACCTCCAACTCAACTTGTTTCAATGAATTTATTCTGCTTTAATTTAGATTTAATGGAACATCTTAAAAATAGATTCCCAGTGTGGTTAAAAGAAAATATCAATGTTCCAAAATCCGAATTTTTAATCCCAACAGTGGTGGATGAACTTGTTCATGAAGGAAAAGCCACTTTAAAAGTATTAGAAACTTCTAGTGTCTGGTTTGGAGTTACCTATAAAGAAGATAAGCCAGGTGTTGTTAAAGCTTTAAAAGCTTTAGTCGATAAAGGCGAATATAAAGAAGGATTATATTAATCTAAGAGTCTGGGTTTCCAGACTTTTAAATTGCTATGTATCAGGGTCGACATTGTAACATAAATGACTATCAATATTTAGAAAGGAGTTCTAAAGAATTTTTATTAGTTATTAATAGGGACAATCTCGACTTAAAAGATCTTAATTCTTATTTAAAAATTTTTAGTGATTTTGATTTTGATATATCTTCAAAAATTAGAATGTGCCTAGAAAAATTAAGTACCAATAAAGATAAATATCTTTCTAAAATTACTAATCTATTAGATGAACTTAAAAATAACGTGTTAGTCGACATTAACGAACATAACTAGGTTAATTAAAAGGTATCAAAAAATAAATTTGATACTTTTTTATTGCACAAAAAAATACATATAGTATAAACTATATAACGCAGTGAAAAAGGAGGCATTTATATAATGTCAGTAAAAGTTGCAATTAACGGATTCGGTCGTATTGGCCGTTTAGCATTTAGACAAATGTTTGGTGCTGAAGGATATGAAATCGTCGCGATTAACGATTTAACTTCCCCAAAGATGTTGGCTAATTTATTAAAGTATGACACCGCTCAAGGTGGCTACTGCGGAGTCGTCGGAGAAAATTTACACACTGTTTCCTCTAAAGAACCAGTCGTCGACGAAGAAACCAAAGCAGTCCTTCAACCAGGTTCCATTACAGTGGACGGCAAAGAAATCACCATCTACGCAGAACCAAAAGCTGAAAAATTACCTTGGGGTAAATTAGGTGTTGATGTCGTCTTAGAATGTACAGGTTTCTATACTTCTAAAGCCAAAGCACAAGCTCATATCGACGCAGGTGCTAGAAAAGTCGTTATCTCTGCTCCAGCAGGAAATGACTTACCAACTATCGTCTTCTCAGTTAATGAAAAGACCTTAACAAGCAAAGATACCATTATCTCTGCTGCTAGCTGTACCACTAACTGCTTAGCCCCAATGGCCAAAGCTCTTAATGATGCATTCCCAATTCAATCTGGTATCATGACCACAGTTCATGCTTATACTGGTGATCAAATGATCTTAGACGGACCACATAGAAAAGGTGATTTAAGAAGAGCCCGTGCTGGTGCTGCTAATATCGTTCCAAATAGTACAGGTGCTGCTAAAGCTATTGGCTTAGTTATTCCTGAACTCAATGGTAAACTCATTGGTAGTGCACAACGTGTTCCAGTTCCAACTGGTTCCACAACCATCTTAGTGGCAGTTGTTAAAGGTGAAGAAGTCACCAAAGAAGCAATCAATGCTGCTATGAAAGCTCAAGCAAGTGCTTCCTTCGGTTATACTGAAGAACAATTAGTCTCTTCCGATGTTATCGGTATGAGATTTGGTTCCTTATTCGATGCTACTCAAACCATGGTCACCAAGATCTCTGATGGCTTATTCCAAGTCCAAGTCGTCTCTTGGTATGACAATGAAAACTCTTATACTTCCCAAATGGTGAGAACCATTAAATACTTTGCAGAATTAAAATAAGTATTAGGGCATTATAAGTTAACTAACAAAATAAGCGCCCACTCGTTTGGGCGCTTTATATTTATAAAGGAGAAAAAACATGTTATTAGTTAAAGACATGAAAGATTTAAAAGGAAAACGTGTTATCGTCAGAGTCGATTTCAACGTTCCTCAAAAAGGTGGAGTCATTTCCGATGACAACAGAATCGTTGCTGCCTTACCTACTATTAAAGAATTAATCGGTAAAGGTGCAAGAGTAGTTTTAATGTCTCACTTAGGAAAAGTGAAACACAAAGAAGCTCCAGAAGTTGTTGAAGAACAAAAGAAAAAGAATAATATGGCTCCTGTCGCAGTTCGTTTAGGCGAATTATTAGGTCAACCAGTGAAATTCTGCCCAGCTACTAGAGGAGAAGAATTAAAAGCTGCTGTTGCCTCTTTAAAAGACGGAGAAGTCTTATTAATGCAAAATACCCGTTATGAAAAGGGTGAAGAGAAAAACGACCCAGAATTATCTAAAGAATGGGCAAGTTTAGGTGATGCCTTTGTGATGGACGCTTTTGGTAGCGCTCATAGAGCTCATGCTTCAACCTACGGCATTCCTGAAATCTTAAAAGGCGAAGGAAAGCAAGTCGCTATTGGATACTTAGTTGAAAAAGAAGTTGTCTCTTTAGAGAAAGTCGTTAATGTTCCTGCTAGCGGACATCCTTATGTTGCAATTTTAGGTGGCTTTAAAGTTTCTGATAAAATCAAAGTTATTGATTCTTTACTCAAGAAATGTGACAAAGTCATTATCGGTGGAGCGATGGCTTATACTTTCGCTGTTGCTCTTGGTAAGAAAGTTGGTAATTCCCCATTTGAAGCCGATCAAGTCGAATATGCAAAACGTATGTATGATACTGGTAAGATCTTACTTCCAGTAGATGCAGTGGTCGCTAACGATTTTGAAAACCCAACTGATATCAGAACTATCGAAGGTGATATCCCAGAAGGATTCCAAGGTATGGATATTGGTCCAAAGACTAGAGAAATTTACGCTAAAGAAATTTCTAAAGCTAAGACCGTTTTCTGGAATGGTCCAATGGGTGTCTTTGAAAGAGATGAATTTACCGCTGGCACAGTGGCAGTTTGTAAAGCCTGTGCAGAATTAAAAGATGCTTTCACTGTTATTGGTGGTGGTGATTCTGCTTCTGCTGCTAAAAAGCTTGGCTTTAAAGATAAATTCTCACACGTCTCTACTGGTGGAGGAGCATCTTTGGAAATGATTGAAAATGACGGTCATCTTCCAGGAATTGATGTTATCAAATAATGAGAAAAAAATTATTACTTGGCAACTGGAAAATGAATAAACTTGCTAGTGAGGCAAAAGAATTTGCTTTAGCAAGTGTTCCATTTGCTGCTTTAGCAAAAAAGAACAACATTGAAATTGGTGTCGCTCCAACTTATTTATCTTTAGCAACTGTCAAAGAATATGCTTCTAAAGATATGATTGTTGCCGCTCAAAACGTCCATTTTATGGACCATGGCGCCTATACTGGAGAAGTCTCTATTCCAATGTTAAAAGAATTTGGCATTGATTGGGTAATTATCGGTCACTCTGAAAGAAGAGCCTATGATAATGAGACTAATGAAAAATGCCACGACAAGATGAAAGCCTTATTTGAGAATAATATGGTACCAGTCTACTGCGTTGGTGAAACTTTAGCGGAATTTGAGGCTGGTAAAACTAAAGAAGTAGTGGGTAAACAAGTTCGTGAAGGCTTAAAAGATTTTACAGCCGAACAAGTCGCTAGATTAGTTGTTGCTTATGAACCAGTTTGGTCAATTGGAACTGGTAAAAATGCTTCTAGCGAGATTGCTCAAGATATTTGTAGCTATATTAGAAGTATCTTAAAGGATATGTTTGGTGGTGTTGCTGAAGAAATCCGTGTTTTATATGGTGGGTCAGTTAAACCAGTCAACGTTAAAGAATACTTATCTTGTCCAGATGTTGATGGCGCTTTAGTTGGAGGAGCCTCTTTAAAGATTGAATCTTTTGAAGAATTATTAACAAACATTTTATAAGGAGGATTTTATGAATAATCAAATTTATGAATCTCCAAATTCAGAAGTAGTTGGCCAAAAATCTAGAAGCGGAAATCTTAGCTTTGCTAAAATCTTCTTCTATATGTTCCTTGGCTTGGCTCTTACTACAGGTGTTGCCTTTGGTGTAGGGGCATTACTAGCTTATAAATGTCCTGACTTAGAAACATTTAGAAATGTCTATCTTGGATTAATGATTGGTAGTGCCGTCACTTTAGTCATTATGACATTTGTGATCAATCTAGTTTTCCTAAGAGGACGTCACTCGATCCTCATTCCCGCGATTATTTATTGCGTGCTCATGGGTGTCTTATTATCTTCCTTCCCAATTTTTATTGACTGGAAGATCTTAGGAATGGCGTTTGGCATTACCTCAGGTATCTTCTTATTATTAACTTTGATTGCCGTTATTTCTAAAGGAAATATGTCTCCATTATTAATGCTAAGTTTTGGCTTATTCATGGGTTCTGGCATTTTAATCTTAGTTAATTTATTAATGCGCTCTAGTACCTTATATTGGGTTATCTCATTTGCGATCTTTGCGGCAATGATGTTCATTACTATCTTTGATATTTGGAACATTAAGAAGATTACTGAACGTGGTGAGATGAGTACAAACTTAGAACTTTATTGCGCATTCACACTCTATGTAGACTTTATCTACATTTTAATTAGAGTTATTTACTTCTTAATTCTTATCTACGGAAAAAGTAAATAATTAATTAAAAAACTAAAAAAAGAAATGGTGTTATTCAGTTAACATCATTTTTCTTTTATTAACTATTGCGCATATGCGTATATATGTGTATACTATTGAACAATACCGCGATTTTATTGATAAATAACGGGGTCTAAAAAAACTTGAAAAAAAATTTTAAAAAAGTTGTTGACTGCTATTTATCAATGGTGGTAGTATATTCAAGCGTGCAGTTCTGAGAGGGACACTTATTACAAAGTAATATAGCACGCTACTGATCTTTGAAAACTAAACAGATGTACAAACAACAAACGTCAATTTTTTAATTTACAAAACCAGATAATAATTTTGAACTAGAATACAAACATTGAGAGTTTGATCCTGGCTCAGGATGAACGCTGGCGGCGTGCCTAATACATGC
>CAMUVS010000042.1 GCA_947164155.1 uncultured Caryophanales bacterium
GACTAATAAACCCACTGTTTTAATAGAGACTGTTTTCCCTCCAGCGTTAGGGCCAGAAATAATGACAATTCTTTTATCGCTATTAAGATGATAGTCATTACTAACAACTTTAGTTTTATCAATTAAAGGGTGTCGAGCATCTATAAGATGAATTTCAGGTTTATCTGATAATTTAGCGACATTCATGTCATTATCTAACGCATATCTTGCTTTAGAAGATAAAAAATCAAGTCGAGCGATAATCTCATTATTTTTAATCACTTCGCCTTCTTGAAGAAGCACTAAAGCGGTTAGTCCTTTTAGAATTTTTCTTACTTCCTCATTTTCTTCAATCTTTTTAGAAGCGATGTCATTATTGATTTGGACAATTTCTAAAGGCTCAATGAAGGTGGTGTTACCACTATCACTAACATCATAAACGATACCTAAAACTTTATTCTTAAAGCCAGTTTTTACTGGTAAAACAAAATGTCCTTCTCTAATAGTGAGATTAACATCGCTTAAATAGGAAGAATAACTGGTGGCAATACTAGTGATTCTACTATTAAGTTGAGACTCTAAAGATTTAATCTTTTGTCTAATAGATTTAAGTTCGCTAGAAGCGTTGTCACTTACTGTTATTTGAGGAGTAATTACTCTTTTGATTTCTTTATTTAACGATGATAAATCACTAAAGTGTGAACATAGTTCACTAATTAAAGGGAAATCATTTTTTATTTTATCTAAATGTCTAATTAATTTAATTGATGTTTCAATATCGTTAGAGACATGGTTAAGATCTTGAGGAGTCATTAAGGCTGTCTTTTTAGCGATATCGATAAGTTTTAAAATAGAGACACTTGTAGATATAGGTAAGTCACTATATCTAAAAAGTAAATCCATCATCTCTTTGAGAAAATCTAATTCTTTTTGGATGTAAGCTTTGTCACTACTAAAAGAAATAGAATCAATGTATTCTCTTCCTAATTCAGTTTTTGCGTATTCCTTTAGAAATTCTCTAATTTTATAAAACTCTAGAGTTAACTCGACTTGTTGCATACCTACTATTATATGATTTCGCTATAAATTTTAGAACAAAATTGATAGAGTTATTATATATGGATTCCATTGCTTTAAAGTTTTCTATTGAAGAATATCAAAAGATTAAAGAATATTATTCTTCTTACTCTACTGGAGAAGTAGGAGAATATTTAGATTTTGTCGCAGTTTTAGAAGGCGCCACTATTAGAGGCTATGTCTCTAAAAAAGCCAAAAGATCAGTTGTATTTTCTGGACCAAAAGGACATATAGAAGCTTCTAAATGGGGCGAAGTCACTGTTGAAAATAAAAAGGAAGAAGAGAAAATCCATATTGTTGATTTTGGTGAACAAATCGGAAGCGACGAAGTCGGGGTTGGTGATTTTTATCTCCCAATGATTGTGGTCGCTGCTTATATGAATAGCCACCAATATCAAAGATTAAAAGAATTAGGGGTTACCGATTCTAAGAAATTATCTGATAAGAAAATTAGAAAGCTTGGTCCTATATTAATCAAAGAATTTAAGTTTTCTAAACTTACTTTACCAAATGAAAAATATAACGAAATGATTTCTAAAGGCGAAAATCTAAACTCCTTAAAAGCTAAAATGCATAACCGCGCTTTAAATAATCTCCATAAAGAATATATCGATGTTATTGCTATCTATGTTGACCAATTTGTTTCCGAAGAAAGATATTATTCTTATTTAGATAAGAAGGATGAACCAATTTTAAAAGGAATATCATTTAAAACAAAAGGTGAATCTAGATTCCCTAGTGTTGCGACCGCTAGTGTGATTGCCCGATACTATTTCTTATTAGAAAAAGATAAATTAGAAGCTAAGTACGGTTTAGAGTTCCCTTTTGGCGCTGGTAAAAAGGCCGATGAATTTAAAAAAATCCTCTTAGACAAAGTCGGACAAGAGGAATTCGATAAATTAGTAAAACAAAACTTTAAAAACTATTCTAATTGACTTATTACTTCTCTGAAGTAATCTGGTAAATCAATCTTAAATTCCATTTCCTTATTAGAGGATGGATGAATCAATCTAAGACCAACGGCCACCAGTAATTGGCCGTTTTTATATAAGGTATCGTATTTTCTTCCGCTATATAATGGATCTCCTTCTACAGGATAACCAATATAAGAAAGGTGTACTCTAATTTGATGAGTTCTACCTGTCTTTAAGTGGCACTCCACTAGAGTGTGGTCGCTAAATCTTTGTAAAACTTTAAAGTAAGTAATCGCTTCTTTTGAATTAGAACGAGTTACTGCCATCTTTTGACGGTTATGAGGGTCTCTTCCAATTGGTAAATTAATCTCCCCAGTATTTTCAGTAATCACACCCTTAACTAAAGCAATATAAGTTCTAGACATTGTGTGATCTTTAAGTTGCTCTGCTAAAGATAAATGAGCTTTATCATTTTTAGCAACACATATTAACCCACTAGTGTCTTTATCAATACGGTGCACTATTCCTGGTCTCATCACTCCATTAATTCCACTTAAATCATGGCAGTGATGTAAAACTGCGTTCACTAAAGTATGTTCATAATGTCCATTAGCAGGATGAACCACCATTCCTTGAGGTTTGTTAATAATTAAAATATCGCTATCTTCATAAACAATATCTAAAGGAATATCTTCTTTTTCGATTTCTAATTCTTTTGCTTCTGGAATATTTATTTCAATAACATCACCAGTTTTTAATTTATAAGATGATTTAGTAACTCTCTTATTTACTAAACAATTCTCATCATCAATTAATTTAGCAATATGAGATCTAGAAAGTTCGCTAAAATAAGTAGATAAAAACTTATCTAATCTATGATTAGAGTTAGATTCGTCTACCACAATTCTATTCATCTTTATGATCTTTCTTTTCTAAGAATTTATTCTTTTCTTGTTCAGTTTTAGAGATAACTTTAACATTATCTTCTGCTGTTTTAGGTTGTAATTTGGTTTTTCTATAAGCTTCGATGATTTCTGTAATAATCAGATAAATAACAAGCATAATAGCTGCAACTACAACAGAGACATCAGCGATATTAAAATGGAACTTCCATACTCCATAAAAATCAATAAAGTCTACAACACCAGTAACTGGAGAAGCTAAATAATTAGATGTATAGAAAATTCGATCTATAGAATTACCAACTGCCCCAGCAATAATCATCATGAGGCAAGCTTTATAAAACTTATTAACTTTACCCCACTTTTTCACTAGGAAAACAATGATTCCGGCACTAATACCAAGCGCTACAATCACAAAGACAATTCTTGTAGCGACATCGTTTTTAAAGAGGTCTAGACCAAATACAAAGTGGTTATTGATGACATATTGGATTCTTAAAAAGTTAGGAATAATCACCGCTCCACCATCTCCTAAAGCGCCACTTTTATAAGCGCTAACAACAACGTTTTTAGAGATAATATCGGCAATTAAAAATATTAATCCTAGCCAAATAAAGGAAGAAAGAAACCATTTAAGTTTGATTTTGAATTTCTCTTTCATTATTTATGAATCACTTTCTGACATCTTGGACATAAATAAGTGCCATCTTCTTGAATGATTGCGAGTTTAGAATAATTCCAGCATCTGGAGCAGAATTGTCCTTCATGATGTTTCACTTCTACTTTAGAGACTTCGTATTCTTTTTGTCCGTTAGTTTCTTTTAGTTCAACTTCGGACACAACAAATAAGTTTGCTAGTTCTTCTAAAGAGAACTTAGAGGCAACTTCTTTTACTTTATTATCTTTGATAGCAATAGAAACAAACGCTTCTTGAGCGGAGCCGATAACTTTTAAGTTTCTGGCTTCTTCAAGAGCTTTTAAAACATCACTTCTAAGTCGAAGCATATTTTCATATTCTTCTAATAAAGAGGAGTCATCTTCTTCTTTATAGGTTGGATAAGATAAATATTGAACGTTTTTCGATCTATTTCCTGGAAGATTTTTATTAAATTCATCCATAGTAAATGGAAGGATTGGATTTAAAATTCTCAGTAATGTTTCTCCAACTTTATATAAAACTGTTTGAGTTTGTTTTCTCCTAATAGAGTCTTTAGCTTCGCAGTATAATACATCCTTAGAAATATCTAAGTAGAAACTACTTAAATCACTACTACAGAAGTTAAATATCTCGCTAGTCGCGCTAGAGAAGTCATATTTATCAAAGCTAGTCCTACAAACTCTAACTAGTCTATTAAGTTTAGCTAATATATATTCATCAACTTTGGCAAATTCTTTGGCTTCATTATTTGGATCAAAGTCCACTAAATTCCAAGAGATGAATTTTAAGGTATTTCTAATTTTACGATATTGTTCCGCAACTTGTTTAATGAGGTTATCACCGATTCTAACATCTTGTTGATAATCAATAGAAGCAGTCCATAGTCTTAAAATATCACTTCCGTACACATTAGCGATTTTAATTGGATCAACACCATTTCCTTTAGATTTATGCATTTGTTCCCCATGTTCATCTAAAACCCAGCCGTGCGATACTACACTTCTATAAGGGGCTTTATGGTTAGTGGCAACAGAAACAATTAAAGAAGAGTTAAACCAACCACGATATTGGTCGCTTCCTTCTAAATATAAATCACTAGGATATGTAGTTCCTCTTTCTACTAAAACTCCATTCCAGCTTGATCCACTATCAAACCAGACATCCATGATGTCTTTTTCTTTGGTGAATTTGCCGTTAGGAGAATGAGGATTAGAATATCCTTTAGGTAATAAGTCTTTAGCGTCTAATACATACCAGATATTACTACCATGTTCTCTAAATAAGTCTTCAATGTGTTTAAAGACCACTTCATCAATAATTGGAGTCTCATCTTCTGCGTAGAAAATAGGAATTGGTACACCCCAAGCACGTTGACGAGAAATACACCAGTCGCCACGATCTTTAATCATGTTGACCATTCTATTTTCTCCCCAAGAAGGATACCATTTAACTTCATGAATTATTTTTAATAATTCTTCTCTAATTGGCTCAATTGAGCAGAACCATTGAGCGGTTGCTCTAAAGATTAGAGGTTTACCTGTTCTCCAGTCATGAGGATAGCTATGGGTAAAGGTGCTATGTTTAAGAAGAGCACCATTTTCTTTTAATATCTCTAAAACAACATCGTTAGCCTTTTCATAGAATAAGCCTTCGATTCTTTCTCCAGTTCCTGGCATCATATAGCCTTTTTCATCCACTGGACAATATGGCTCTAAACCTTTTCCAGGATAATTTAAACAAACTTGATAATCTTCTACACCGTGTCCTGGAGCGGTATGCACTAAGCCAGTACCAGCGTCATTAGTGACATGAGTGCCAACAATCACTAAAGAGTCTCGGTCATAGAATGGGTGTTTACAAACTACAAATTCTAATTCTTTACCAGTAAACTCTTTTAAGAGTTTGACATCTTCAAAACCTAATTCTTCACTTAATGATTTTTCAAATTCTTTTAAGAAAACAAATTTACCTTTATTTGTTTGATATAAGCCATATATAAAATCAGGATGAGCAGATATTGCTAAGTTAGCAGGTAAAGTCCATGGAGTTGTGGTCCAAATAATTAAAGATGTATCAGTGTCTAATAAGCCTTTACCGTCTTTTACTTTAAAAGCAACATAAATGGAATTTGATAAAACATCAGCGTATTCAATTTCTGCTTCCGCTAAAGCGGATTCACTACTTGGTGACCAATAAACTGGTTTAAGCCCTTTATAGATAAGTCCAGAAAGTGCCATCTTGGCAAAAGCTTCAATTTGTCGAGCTTCATATTCTTTCTTAAGAGTTAGATAAGGATTATCAAAATCACCAACTAACCCAAGTCTTCTAATTTGTTCTTTTTGATTAGACACTTGCTTTAAAGCATATTCTTCACATTTCTTTCTAAATTCCACAATTGGAGTAGTTTTTCTATTCACTCCACTTTTAGTCACTTGGTTTTCAATAGGAAGTCCATGCGTGTCCCAGCCAAAAACAAATGGTGTTTTAAATCCGCACATATTCTTATAGCGGATGACAAAATCCTTTAAGATTCTATTAAGCATGTGGCCGCAATGCATATTGCCGTTAGCGTAAGGTGGCCCATCATGAAGAACAAATTCTTTAGCCTCTTTTCTATTGAGGTTCATTTGTTCATAAATATTTTCTTTTTTCCATTCTTCAACTAAAAGAGGTTCTTTTTGATTAAGATTACCTCTCATTTCGAAGTTAGATTTATTCATTAGTAACGTATTTTTATAATCCATATTTACGTCCTTTCTATGTCGTTAATAATTATTGATAATTAAATGCTAATCCGCAGAAACTAAATCCGTTGATATTTGGAATAACTAATTTAACCTTTCCGTTTAAGGAGGTGAAATTGCCTCCATAATAAGTCGGTTCATTACCACCTAAAGAGCCTGATAATACTTTTGTATCTCCAACATAC
The DNA here is from genome assembly GCA_947164155.1 of uncultured Caryophanales bacterium. Classification (GTDB taxonomy): domain Bacteria; phylum Bacillota_I; class Bacilli_A; order RFN20; family CAG-826; genus UBA2450. The sequence continues at coordinate 6,460 of CAMUVS010000042.1, forward strand.
ATGTCGTATGCCCAACTATCGTTTTTATTTGTTAATGCATAGAAGAACATTGCGTTAACATTTGTATATGACTCTTGAGATACAAGAGTAAATGATGAAATCGGACTATTTCCAGAGCCAAAAGTTGCCCCTGGAGATGTTGGATTTTTTTCTGCACTACGATTTTGGAAATAGGTAGTAGCATTCCCAAAAGTTACATCAAATTTAACACCACCAAATGTTGCTATCCATGTAACTTTATCACCTGATGGATTCGAATAATCGTTTTTATTACCATCTGACGGCTTAAAAGAGTATTTACAAGTATCAAAGGTGTGTTGATTTGGGTCATTTACTTTAATATGAATTTTTAAGTTATTTCCAAGATTAGTGCTAATGATACCATCG
>CAMUVS010000043.1 GCA_947164155.1 uncultured Caryophanales bacterium
TGAATTCACCAGATATCAACGTTGAAGATTTCCAAGCCGCAGTTGATTATTTATCTAATTTAAATAATGTTGACCACGATAAAATCTCTATCATCGGTATTTGTGGATGGGGCGGCATGGCTATTCAAACCGCATGTATTGATACAAGAGTTAAAGCGACAGTCGCTATTACTATGTATGATATGTCTAGAGTGACTGGTAATGGCTATTTTGATAGTGGAAATAATGAAGAAAGTAGATATCAAGCTAGAGTAGCTATTAATAATCAAAGAACATTAGATTTTAAAAATGGTAGTTATAAACTAGGCGGAGGAGTAGTGGACGATCCAAGCGATGCTCCTTGGTTTGTAAAGCAATATTACGACTACTATAAAACACCGCGTGGATATCATCCTCGCAGCTTAAATAGCAATGGTGGATGGAATGTCACTGCAGGAACATCTTTGCTTAACACAAGATTATTTACCTATGCTTCCGAAATAAGAAATGCTGTTTTAATTGTTCACGGAGAAAAAGCCCATTCATTATATTTTGGTCAAGATGCGTTTAAGTTATTAAAAGGTGATAATAAAGAATTCTTATTAGTCAAAGACGCTACACATTGCGACTTATATGATGGTGGCATAAATCACGATAAGATTCCTTTTGACAAGATTGAAGGATTCATTAAAAAGAATATTTAAACTAATATTTATCTGTTCCAAAGGTTATTAGTTTATTCCACTTGTATTAAAATCTTTACACCCTGCCAATTTAGCTAAATAGGATTGATACAAACGTGTCAATCCTTTTATTTTAATTCGGTAAGTTGTCTACAATTTGTGGACAACTGAATTTATATATGTTATCATATTAATATGATAAAACACTCAATTAGATACTTTAATAATAAACCTGTCCGTGCTGTTTGGGATAATGATAATTCTTTGTGGTGGTATTCCGCCGTAGATTTCATCACTATTTTAGTTGAGCCTAATTCGCCTAGAAGATATTGGAACAATGTCAAAGTAAGAAATCCTGAGTTGTCACCATTTTGTGGACAACTGAAATTATATGCGGATGATGGCAAAAAATATCTATCTGATGTTATTAATGAAGGAGGTGTTAGATTGCTTCTTACAATCATTCCTTCTAAGTATAAAAAAGCAATTCAAGATTGGATAAAAGGTTTGTTAGATCCAATAGATGAGCAAAGTAAGAAAAAAGCCTATGACTTTTATAAAACACAATTGATTGAAAAAGATGAAATTGGGAAGACAGTTGCTTTGCAAAAGATACACGCTTACTTATTTGAAGGATTATATCCATTTGCTGGTAAAATCAGAACCAAAACTATTTCTAAAGGCGGATTTACTTTTGCGAACGGAGATTTTTTGCCACAAGTCTTAAAGGACATTGAAAAAATGGCAGATAATACATTTGATGAAATAGTGGATAAGTACATCGAAATGAACATTGCTCATCCATTTATGGAAGGAAATGGAAGATCGACGAGAATTTGGCTTGATTTACTTTTGAAAAGCAGATTACAAAAATGCATTGATTGGTCAAAGATTGATAAGGACGATTATTTGTCGGCAATGAAAGCGAGCCCTGTTGATTCCAAACCTATATTTGATTTGCTAAATGGCGCCCTAACTGACGACATAGATAATCGTGACATTTTTATGAAAGGTATCGATTGCTCATATTATTATGAGGAGGAAGAGTAACATGGAAAAAAAGAATAATCCGATTTATCCAAATTCACAGTTCAAATCTTTTTGCTATATCAAAAGTGTCATCACTAGACCAAACATTAACGCAGGTGATTATTCATATTATGACGATATGGACGAAGGACCTGAATCTTTTGAAAAGCATGTTACGCATCATTATGACTTTATTGGTGATAAGCTTATTATTGGTAAATTTGTTGCAATAGCAAGAGGCGTGGAGTTTGTGATGAATGGCGCTAATCACATGCTAGATTGCTTAACAACTTATCCTTTTGAAATCATTGATGAATTTAAAGGCTTATCTAGATCATTCGGAGATAGAGGAAACCGCGGAGATACAGTCGTAGGCAACGATGTCTGGATTGGTCAAAACGCCACAATATTGCCAGGAGTTCATATTGGTGACGGCGCTATTATAGGCGCGAATGCAGTGGTAGCGAAAGATGTTCCTCCATATGCAGTTGTTGTGGGCAATCCTGCTATTATTAAGAAATATAGATTTGATAAAGAAACGATCAATCTTCTTTTAGAACTCAAATGGTGGGATAAAGATATTGAAGAAATCAAAAAGCTTATCCCATTACTAACTGGGGATTTAGAACAAAGCAAAAAAGAATTAAAAGCCTTACTTAAAAAGTAGTGTTCGGTTGGTACATCGAGGTGTTCTGTTTGTATTAAAACACTGAAACCCTGCCAATTTAGTTAAGTAGGATTGATACAATGTGTCAGTCCTTTTATTTGAATAAAAGATAGTTAAGTTATATTATATTAGGCGAATTATGACTTGGGACATTGTAAAAGATGTATTATTAGATGCATTAAAAGATAGTGCGTTAGTATTAGCCTTTGTTTTTGTGTTTCATCTTTTACTATCTTTTATAGAAGATAAGTTATCAAAGTTTTTAACTAAGAATCAAAAGTTATCACCTTTGCTAGGTTCTTTATTTGGAATTATTCCTCAATGTGGAACCTCAGTTTTAGCGGGTGATTTATATATTAAGAGATACATTACCTTTGGTACTTTAGTAGCGGTCTTTTTATCTTGTAGTGATGAGGCTATATTGGTGTTACTTACTAAACCAAGTGAAAAAACTATCTGGGTTTTACCGCTTATCGCTAGTAAGTTTGTGATTGGCTTTGTGATTGGTTATTTAATTGATTTAATTTATCGAAAACAAGAAATTAATAAGCCAGAAGAAGAATTAACTGATGTTATTTGTCATGAGCATCATCACGAACACACCAAGATTCATAAGCATTTAATTCATCCTCTAGTGCATTCATTAGAAATATTTGCTTATGTTTTAGTAATTAATATTTCTTTAGGACTCATTATCGCTAGTGTGGGTGAAGATAACTTCAAAAACTTCTTAACTTCAAATAGATATCTAACTCCTATATACGCTTCTTTAGTAGGCCTTATTCCTAACTGTGCCTCTAGTGTTTTATTATCTGAACTCTATCTTAGCGGTGGATTATCTTTTGGAGCCTTATTAGCCGGATTATTAGTTAACTCAGGCTTAGGCATGATGGTTTTATTAAAGAGTAAGACCACACTTAAAAAAGCGGGTTTAGTAGTGTTAATTTGTTTAGTAACCGCAATTTCGTTTGGCTATATTTTCTGTGCGATTATCGGGTTTTAAAAAATATAAGTATTTATTTTTTTAGTTTGTGAGAGTATATTAATAACGCTATGTCAAAAGTATCAGAACAAAAAGAATTACAACAAAAATTACAAAAGGCGCGTAACATCAACGATCCAATGGATGCTTACGTCATGGAGAAGATCTCCTTACCGATTGCAAAATTATTTCATAAATTAGGTTTAAGTCCTAATGTTGCGACAATCTGCTCAATGATTATTGGTATAACTGGGGCAACATTCTTAGCTTTCCCATATCAGTGGATTTGGCCTTTATGTATTGGCTGTTTCTTAGTTTTATTTTCTTATGTGTTTGATTGTGCGGACGGGCAGATTGCTCGTATGTCAGGAAATGGTTCATTATACGGAAGATGTTTTGATGGCTTCTCTGATGGAGTAGTCTATTTCGCTATTTACGTAGCTGTATCAATCCATATTATGCTTTGGGACAACATCCCATTTACTAATATTCCTTGGAATGGATGGATCTTCTTTATATCTGTTCCAGTAGGTGTATATTTCCATGCGACACAAGCTAGAGTTGCTGACTATCTTAAAAACGAATATATGTATATTACAGGTAGTTCACATAGTGAATTATCTACAACCGCTGATTTAAAGAAACAAGTTGATGAATTAGCGCCAAATAAATTCTTCCCTAGACTAGTTTATAACTCCTATATTACTTACACTAAAAACCAAGAGAAGATGACTCCTAACTTCCAAAAGTTACATCAAAAAATTATTGATAATGGTGGAGAGATCCCAGAAAAAGTATCTGAGATGTGGAAAAAAGGTGTCAATAAATACGTCTGGCTATCTAACTTATTAGTCTTTAATTTTAGAACTTTAACATTGTTAACATTAATGTGTTTTAATCAAGCATTCTGGATTTTCCCAGTGAATGTAATTGTATTAGAAGCATTAAAATATTTCTTACTCATCAAGCATGAACGACTCGCCAAAAGATGTTTAGAAGAAGGATTTAATTAATGAAATTTAGATGGCGTATCCTTTTCTTTGCTTTAGGTATTGGCGGCATCGTTTTAATGGCTTGGCAAAATAAGTGGTTTAGAGAGACCGATTGGAGCTTATTTAGACCAGAGATTGCATGGCTATTAATCTCTATTTTTGCTGTTTGGATTGTTATTTATTTCTTACATGCAATAAGTTATAAACTCATTCTTTGTGAAGATTCTAAAAAAGTGAAAATGCATTCAATGCTTCGTATTTGTGTTGCAGGTTTTGCGTTAAATAATGTTACTCCTGCTGGCTTAGTTGGTGGAGAACCATACCGCATTATGGCATTAAAAAGATATGTTCCTGTAGAAAGAGCTGCTTCTTCAACCTTAACCTTTTCTATCATGTACGCGGTTGGTCACTTCTTACTTTGGATTACCGGCATTCTAATGTTTGCTTTATATATATGGATTGGTATTGGCTACGGGGCTCCTCTTTGGGTTTCAATTCTTTTAGGAGTTTCAGGAGGCATATTGTTATTATTAGTGCTTGCATTCTTTATTTTTAAAAAGATGGGTTTTGCTTACCCTGCAATGCGCTTGTTAGCGAAAATCCCATTGTTAAAGAAAAAGCTTGCTCCATATGTTGAAAAACACAAAGATTCTTATATTGAAATCGATGACAATATTCGCGCTTTTAGAAATAAGACTTGGAGATTTATTGCTGTACTTTTATTACAGTACTCCACCAGATTATTAGAAGCTTTAGAGTATTTCTTAATTCTTTTCTATTTAGTTCCAAATGGCACAGCAGTAAATTACTTTGATGGCTTGCTAATTATGTCGACAGCATCATTAATGGGAAATTTATTGTTTATTATGCCTATGCAAACTTTCTCAAGAGAATTCGGAACTCAGATGGCTTTGGATGTTGTCATTGGCGTAACCGCTAGAGAGGTTATTATTGCCCCGTTGGCGCTTATTTATCGATTTAGAGATTTAACATTTATTATTGTCGGTATAATTCTTGTTTTAACTGGTCGAAAATATAAAAAAGATCAAATAAAGGAATTTGTTGATCGGTCACTAAAAGACCAGATTGAACTTGCTCATGAATTGGAGCAAGAAAAAAATCAATAGTTAATATTTAAGCGTTTTGCTATAATACATAACGCTATGGACCCATAGCTCAAAGGAAGAGCCCTCCGCTCATAACGGAGTTGTTGTAGTGTCGGGATCTACTGGGTCCACCAAAATGGAGATTTACCCAAGTGGTTGAAGGGGTCGGTCTTGAAAACCGATAGGAGGTGCAAGCCTCGCTAGGGTTCAAATCCCTAAATCTCCGCCAAAAAGTTAAAAATACTCACTAAAATATAGTGAGTTTTTTCTTTGATTTTGTCATAATATTTTAAGAGGTAAATTTATATGAATAGAAAAATTTTATTTGCTATATTTCCTGTAATTGTCTCTTTAGCTGGTTGCTCTAATAACTCTGCTAGCAAAGAGTATTTTAAATCATGGAAAACTGATGAAAGTTCCACTGGTTCGTTAAAAGTATTAATGGATTATGTTAAAGATGTAACTAATCCTAGTTCAAAAAACTTTATTCCAGTAGAAGATAGAATTGCAACATTTGATATGGATGGAACTTTTATTGGAGAATTATATCCAACTTATTTTGAATATAATTTGTTAGAATATCGCGCTTTAGAAGATCCTGACTTTAAAGATATTTGTCCTGTTGAAGTTAAAGAAGTTGCTCAAGAAATTAGAGATTTTGTCAGAAAAGGCACTAAACTGCCAGATCATTTTGATATGAGACACGCTTACGCTGCCGCTAAAGCTTATGCAGGGATGAGCGTTGCAGAATTTGACCGCTACGTTAAAGAATATGCCAAAAATACTCCTTATGGATTTACTGGTATGACCTTCGCTACAAGTTTTTATAAACCAATGTTAGAAGTATTTGATTATTTAAAAGATAATAATTTTGATTATTATGTTGTTTCAGGCTCTGATAGATATATCTGCCGTTCTATAACTGAATCAATTGGTATTCCATCTAATAAAATTATTGGTATGGATGTTGTTACTAAATCGAGCGGACAAGGTGATCAAGATGGTGTTGATTACACCATGAAATCTGATGAATATCTTATTCGTACTGATGAATTAATTATTAAAAATTTAAAGACCAACAAAGTTAAACAAATCTCTCAAGAAATCGGTAAAGTCCCTGTACTTTCTTTTGGAAATAGTAGTGGGGATGAAGCGATGCATAATTACTGCAAGAGTAACGAAAAATATAAAACTGAAGTCTTTATGTTAATCGCAGATAATGATGAACAAGACCATGTCAATCTAGCAGAAACCGAAACAAGAAAAGCAAAATGGGAAGCAAATCACTACAACATCATTTCGATGAAGAATGACTTTAAAACAATTTATGGAGAAAATGTTAAAAAAGTCCCATTTCCTTGGGAATTAGAAAATTATGACGCTTTTATTTCGGAAGCCAGCA
>CAMUVS010000044.1 GCA_947164155.1 uncultured Caryophanales bacterium
GTCCCATTTCCTTGGGAATTAGAAAATTATGACGCTTTTATTTCGGAAGCCAGCAGAGCTGAAAGCAAAAACTATAGTAAAGCTTTTTAAACATCTATAAAAGTAGAGAAGAACATTTCACCACTAAACCAACTGAAATTATTAACAAACATCATCAATATGAGGCAACTTATAACACTAAGACAAGCCAATGACATATTAGTGATGATCCTGTTGTTAATTCCTATTTTGTTATACAAACAATAAGGCCAAAGACTTATCTGAAGAACATGCGATTTATAATGAGGAAATGTTCCAAAGTAGAGATCTCCATTATTATGTAACCGCCCATGGATATCGTTTCCGTTACAAGGCTAGTGGAACTTCTGCTACTATTCCTAAAAGTGAATTGAATAATAACGCCATATTATATCAGTGGTATGACAGATTCTTTTGCTTTGAAAGTTTCAAAACTTTTTTAGAACGAGTTTTTGTTTGAACTTTTCAAAATAACTTTAGTACCATTTTTAGTGTCATTTTTGGCACCAATGAAAAAAATAAGAAAAAACACGCACTTTTTTGTACGTGTCTATTCAATCAATTGTGGCGGAGGAAGAGGGATTTGAACCCTCGCTCCTGTTACAGACTACGAGCTTTCCAAGCCCGCCCCTTCAGCCTCTTGGGTATTCCTCCGTGTTTTGGCTGCGAATAGTATTATATCTAAGTAATTCTTAACTGTAAAACTTTATTTACCATAAATATCAAAGTAAAATAGAAAAAGAAGTTATGATTTCTTTTATTATAAAAAAAGAAGAAGAGGGACAAACCCTTGAAAAATTTGTGAAAAAGGCATTAAGTGAAGCACCTTTATCTTTTATCTATAAATTATTTCGTAAAAAAGATGTCAAAGTTAACGGGCACTGGCAAGACAAGAAATATCTTATTTCTAGTGGACAAGAAATTTCTATTTATATTACTGACTCTCAATTAGAGGAATTTAAAAGACAAGTTGAATCGAAGCAAGTTGAAGACATTTCTAATTGGATTATTTATGAAGATGAAAATATCTTATTAGTCAATAAACCTCGTGGTGTATTAGTGCAAAAAAACTCTGAAGACTCTAAAGCTTTAGATGAAATTGTGATTTCTTATTTAATAAATAAGGGTGAGTATGATCCAAATAAGAATCTTGGATATAAACCCGCTCCAGCGCATCGATTAGATAGAAACACCGCTGGAATTGTGGTCTTTGGCAAAAATATAGCGACTTTAAGATATTTATCAGAAGCTCTTAACGATAAAAGCGTGATTTCTAAACGTTATTTAGCTCTTGTAAAAGGCGAAATAAGTAAAGACGGGGAGATTAACGCACCTTTATTAAAAAACAGCAAATCGCAGCGTGTTTCTGTATCTAATGAAGGTAAACCTTCTATTACTAGATATAAAGTAGTGGAAACTTTCAAAGGATATACGCTTTTAGAAGTTGAGTTATTAACAGGTAGAACTCATCAAATTAGAGTCCATATGGCTTATATTAATCATCCAGTTGTGGGAGATTCAAAATATGGGGATTATGAACTTAATAAACTCTTAGAATCTAAATATGGTTTTAAGAATCAATTTTTAGAAGCATATCAATTAGATTTCCATAAATTAAATAATCCGTTAAAATATTTATCAGGAAGATCTTTTAAGATTTCATTAAATGATGAATTCTTAAATTTAATAAATAGCATCAAAGGAGAATAACATGACTACTACTGAAAATTATAAGCGTTGGTTAGAATCATCAAAAGTGAGCGAATCTGACAAAGAAATCTTAAGAAAAATGACTCAAGTAGAAATTGATGATGCATTTTTTAAAGATGTCGAATTTGGCACTGCTGGTATGAGAGGTATTTTAGGGCCAGGAACCAATAGACTAAATGAATTTACTGTGAAAAAAGCGACAGTGGGATTTGCTAAATACTTATTAGAAAAATATGAAAATGCTAAAAGTGCTGGTGTTGTGATTTCTCATGATAATAGACATATGTCTAGAGAATTCACTTTATTAACCGCAAAAATCCTTTCTGAATTTGGAATTAAAGCTTTTATCTTTGATTCTCTTAGACCTACTCCTGAATTATCTTTCGCTGTTAGATATATGAAGGCTATTGGCGGAGTGATGATTACTGCTAGCCATAATCCTAAAGAACATAACGGCTATAAAGTTTATGATGAAACTGGTTGTCAATTAGTCCCTGATAAAATCGCTAGACTCGTAGATATTATTGGTGAACTACCTAATGAACTTGAAGTGGAATATATTCCAGTTGCTAAGCCTGCTGAAGTAATTACTCTTTCTAAAGAAGTAGATGATGAATATGTGAGACTCGTAGAGTCCATTGTTTTAAACAATGATTTAAATAAAAAAGGATTTAAAATTGTCTTTACTCCTAATCATGGTACCTCTTATGTTAACGCCATGAGAGTATATAAAGACCTTGGTTATGAAGTATATCCAGTCTTATCTCAATGTGATCCTGATCCAGATTTCTCAGGAACATTATCTCCAAATCCAGAAGACCCAAGAAGCTATATTGAACCAATTAAACTTGCAAAAGAAATTGGGGCTCAACTTGTGGTCATGACTGACCCTGATGGAGATAGATGTGGCTTAGCTTATTTATCTTCTAAAGGTGAATATAAAACCTTAACTGGTAATCAAAGTGCGGCGATGTTAATGGATTATATTTTCCATGTAAGACAAGAAAGAGGTTTATTACATAAAGACGGAGTGATGTATAACACAGTGGTTACTTCTTCTTTAGGAGAAGAGGTAGCTTCATATTACGGAGTAAAAACCGAACAATTCTTAACTGGATTTAAATTTATTGGTAATCGTATTGATTATTATGAAAAACATGGTGGCGGTCACTTCTTTGAATTTGGCTATGAAGAAAGTTATGGTTGTTTAATCGCTCCATTTGCTAGAGATAAAGACGGCTTACAAGCTATTACAATGTATAGTGAAATGGCCTTATATTATCATTTGCAAGGTAAAACCTTAGACATGGTTTGGGAAGATCTTGGTAAACGCTTTGGCTATCATGAAGACCAGGTCTACTCAATCGCTTTTGCGGGATCTGCTGGAGATCAACAAATGAAAGACTTGATGACAAGCTTAAGAACTAATCCATTTATCGAATTAGACGGCAACAAGGTCGTTAAAGTTGATGATTATCAATTATCATTAAGCAAAGCAAAAGATATCTGTAAGAAAATTGACTTACCAAAGAGTAACGTCATTAAATTATATTTTGAAGACGGCACGACCATTGCGGTCCGTCCATCTGGAACAGAAGCTAAAGTGAAATTCTATATCGGTGTTAAAGCTAATTCATTAAAAGAAGCAGAAGCTAAACCAAAATTACTTTACGAGAAATTTAAGGCTCTATTAGGTATTTAATATGTCTAAAATCGGAATATTAGGTTCTGGTACGTGGGGTACCGCTTTAGCTAATATGTTTGCTCTTCATGAACATGAAGTCACTTTATATTCTTCTTTTAAAGAAGAAACTGAGTCATTAGTTAAAACACATAGGCATCCACATTTAGATTGTCAATTAACTGATAAAATTGAATTCACTAACGATGTTGATAAAGCATGCATTAATAAAGACATTATTATCTTTGCTTCCCCATCCCCATATATTAGGGCAAGTGTTTCCAAGGCTAAACCATATATTAATAAAAAACAAATTTTAGTGTGTGTCGCTAAAGGTATAGAACCAGATACTCACTATTTTATGAGTGAAATCATGGAAGATGTTCTTGGAAAAGGTTATAAAATAGTGGCCTTAAGTGGACCAACTCACGCTGAAGAAGTGGCGATATGTCAGCCAACTTGTATTGTCTCTGCTTCTAAAAATAAAGAAGCACGTCGAATTGTGCAAAAAGAATTCTCTAATGATATTCTTCGTGTTTACACCAATAAAGACATTAGAGGCGTAGAACTTTGTGGCGCGCTTAAAAATATTGTCGCTTTAGCGGCTGGTATGTCAGAAGGCTTAGGTTATGGAGATAACGCGAAAGCCGCAATTATTACTCGAGGTTTAGCGGAAATCACTAGACTAGGTAAAAAGATGCACTGTAAAACAAAAACATTTTATGGCTTAGCTGGTATTGGCGATATAGTTGTTACTGCAACTAGTACCCATTCCCGTAACCATAACGCTGGTGTTTTACTTGGAAAAGGTTATTCCTTAGAACATACATTAAAAGAAATTGGAATGGTGGTTGAAGGAGTTAACGCTCTTATTGCTGCTAAACAACTACAAATGAAATATAAGGTAGAATTGCCAATTATTGATGCAGCATATAATATCATTCAAGGAAAACTTGAAGTTGGTGATGTTCTACCAGTTCTATTTGGTAGAAGACCACAAAGCGAAACTAGATATAAAAAGACAAAATAAAAAGGACAAATGTCCTTTTTCTTATAAGCTTAATAGCCCTACCGCTTTCTTCACTCGATTTAGAGTTTTATTCGCGACTTCGTTTGCCTTTTTGGCGCCTTCTAATAAGACTTTTTCATAGGCTTTAGATTCTAAAATTTCTCTATATTTCTTTTGGAAAGCTTCTAATTCATTAACGACGACATCGGCTACTGCCTTTTTAAAATCTCCATATCGATAGCCGACAAATTCTTTTTCAGCTTCTTCAATGCTGATATCTTTAAGTGAAGCGTAGATTGTTAATAAGTTAGAGATACCTGGTTTATTTTCAACGTCATATTTGACTTCACTTCCGGAATCAGTCACTGCAGACATAATTTTCTTTCTTATGACTGCTAAATCGTCTTTAAGGAAGATATCGCCTTTAGGATCGCTTTTTGACATCTTTTTACTTGGGTCACTAAGCGACATAATTCTTGCTCCTACCTTACGCATTTCTGACTTTGGCATAGTAAGAATATCACCGTATCTATTATTAAATCTATTAACCAAATCTCTAGTTAATTCAACGTGTTGTTTTTGGTCTTCTCCTACTGGAACAATAGAGGCATCATATAAAATGATGTCACTGGCCATTAATACAGGATACGCAAATAAACCTAATCCGATAGCGGATTCTTTCATTTTCGAAGATTTATCTTTGAATTGAGTCATACGACTTAATTCACCCATATATAAATAGTTTTGCATGATCGCGTTCATTTCAGCGTGAGCGGAAACGGAACTTTGAAGGAATAAAGTAACTTTAGAAGTATCTAAGCCTGCGGCCATATAAAAGCAAGCAAGGTCAATAGAATTTTGTCTTAATACTTCTGGCTCAATTGGCAAAGTTAAGGCATGTAAATCAGCAATGAAATAAAAACACTCGCCTCTATCTACCTCTTTAGGTAAATGTTTGAGTACGCCTATATAATTTCCTAATGTTAATTGCCCAGTTGGTTTAATACCGGTTAAGATTCTTTCTGCCATAAACTTTTCCTTCTTTAGCAAATAGTCTAAGTCAAATAAGTGAATTTTTCCATATTAAAATAAGGAAAGAGTGTAGTATTATATATCTCGGAAAAACTTATGATTAAAATTTATACCTCTCCAAGTTGCAGTTCATGTCGTAAAGCTAAAGATTTCTTTAAAAAGGAAGAGATTCCTTATCAAGAAAAAAATATTTTTGTCGCGACTCTTAACGATGATGAATTAAAAGATATGCTCACTAAAAGTGAAAACGGGACAGAGGATATCATTTCTACTAGAAGTAAGATCATTAAAGAGAAAAATATTGATGTCGAGAGTATGACAATCAAAGAACTTATCGCTTTTATAAGAGAAAATCCATCGGTATTAAAAAGACCAATCATGGTTGATGATAGAAAAATACAAGTAGGTTATAATCCTGAAGAAATTAGAGTCTTCATTCCACACGAAAAAAGAGTGGCGGAGTGGTCTTGTAAGAAAAGCGAATGCCCTACTTATAATAGCTGCGAAACAAAAAGAGCTTAAAGATTATATATCGCGCGTTTAGCCTTGTTTATATAATCTTTTTTTATGCCTAAACCAAACGGCTTAATTATTTCTTCTAACTGTGATTTTGCTAGCGATTTAGCGCTAGATTCGACTTCTAAATTAAAATCAACTTTGTTTCGATAATAGTTTTTATCAATGACTAATAGACATGATTCGAGTCTAACTTCTAAGCGTTCGGTTTTTAAGTTTGTGATATACTTAATTAGACTAGGATCAATACCAGATTCTTCTAATTTATTTAAAATTGGTGGATAAGAAATTATTGAATTTTCTAGTAAAATATCTTTTTCTTTGTCGGTTAATTTATGATTGATTTCAATATCTCCGTTTGTACCCTTAATTTTAAGAGTTAATTCGAATTGAGAATTATTGATCTTCCGCATTCTTAACACTTTATGAGAAGTTGTTAATTTTAAGTCTTCTGTATCAAAGTAAAAATTTTCGTTAACAATTTCTTCTTTTGGATATTGAGAATCTAGATAATGCTTACGAATATTTAAATATTGCTCTTCATTAATCATGACACGAGCTTCATATTCCATATTGATATTGTCATTAACTTCCATAGTTAAATTATGCTACAATGAGTGTCACAAGTAAAAATCAAATTATGAAAATTGCTTTATGTTATAAAACTGAAAAAATAAATGATGAGCTAATCTCTAAAATTAAAGAGAAAGTTTTATCATATGGATTTGAATTAAATGATTCTTATCCTGATGTAGTTTTATTTATTGGTGGAGATGGCACTTTCTTAAGAGCGGTTCATCAATACTATAACGAGCTAGATAAAGTAAAATTTATCGGACTATGCAAAGGGCATTTAGGGTTCTTTTAT
>CAMUVS010000045.1 GCA_947164155.1 uncultured Caryophanales bacterium
AATTCGGAAGTGGTGCACTATATTAAAACACTATAACCCCACCACATTCACTTATATAAATATAATTGGATTGATGCAACATCAATCCTTTTTTTCTTTTTGTGACACTATTGTGACAACAATTTGATATTATATAGTCAGTTTAAAGGAGTTTATTTTTATGAAAAGACGTAGAGTAATGTTATCTTTCATGATGTTGTCATCAATGGCGTTAGTGAGTTGTGGTTCTTCTCCTAGTGATCCTCCTGTTCAAGTCATCACTTTAAAAGAGATTATTGTTATTCCCCCAACTAAACTTGAATATCGCCCTAAAGAAAGTCTTGATTTAACTGGTATGGTTGTTAAAGCAGTCTTTAGCGACGGTTCTACTCAAGCGCTTAAAGAAAGCGAATATCAAGTGAGTGGATTCTCAAGTCAAACTCCTGGTAAATGTGTTGTTACTGTTTCCTATACTAAAGACAATATTAGTAAAAGCGACTCTTTTGAAGTAACGATATTAGAAGAAGAATATCGCCCAATTACCTTATATCAAAGCGACTCTAAAGTGTATTTTGTGTCCATCGAAGAAAAACAAACTTTTCTTTTGATGACTTATCATCACAAAGATTTTGGTGACGCCCCATTTATTGATTTCGAACAAATTTTAGTTCCATATTTCTCCGCTGTGGAATATTCTCGATCTTTTGAAAAAGTTAGTGATGGTGTTTATAAATTAACACGTCCATCTGGAGATAAAAATGGTTCGATTGTTTTTGATGCTAAAAAGCAAGAAATTACTATTACAAATGCTGCGGGTATATATACCGATGTCTTTGGTATAAATAACGGATATGGTGATTTCGGTCGTGGAGCAAAATTACTTAGAGGCTCTAAAAAAACTAGAATTATTAAAGAAGGTACGCCTCGAGTTATTAAATTAGCAAATTATGGCTACCGCATTGAATCTCAAGATGAAAGATTATATGTTCCAGCTTCGTTAGTAAGTGGATTGCTCTTTGCTCCTGCAGTTACTGGATTTACTTATAACGGACACGATTATTTTGTAAGACAATCTCTAGATAACACGGATATCTCTTCTCTAGCGTTTTCAAGTGATAAAGGCTTTGCCTTAGTTTCTGCTGGAGGGTCAGTTAAACAAGCCTATAAAGCGGTTCCAATACAAAGTGAATCTGAAGCTTATCGATATTTAGGCAAAAACAATACAGGTAGTAGTAACGCTGAAATTGATTTTGTCTTAAATAAAGATGGCACAGGTAGTGCATTATCTAGAGAAAGTTCACCTCTTAAGGCTGTCGATTTCTCAATCAATTGGAGCGAAGATGGAAATATTATTTCTATGGATCTCGTTAGAATGATGATGGGTGAACCGGCAGGTGATACTCGTCATATTAAAATTAGAAAAGACAATTCCTCTTATTATGGACAAGAATCTCGAAGTGCCTCTATGGCGTTAGATAATTATCGTGGACTCTGTTTTGATCTTGATTTAAATTTTGGTTTAAAGAGTTTTAAAGAGATTACTTCTTTTGATGAATATTTCACTTCAAAAGGTAGAAAAGAGGCTTTATTATCTACCAATCCAGAAACCTATCAAGACGCGATTGCAAAAGTGATTTACACTGATTTTGATGAGATGCATTCTGTCGGAATTGATCAATCCTATTATGGAGACTTCAATGATGGAACATATTTCTCTGGCAAAGCTAATGATTCTGAAGGCCATGTTGGATATTATGGACAAAGAAATAGAAAATTTTTAGATGAGATAAGAAGGCTCACGGATTTATATAATCTAGCAGGAAACAAAAGAGAAAGCTATGAGGTATATAATGATTTAGCGGTTCTTAAATTTGATAATTTCTATTATAAAAATGATTTAGCGTATAACAATAGTGCTTATAAGACAGATAGTTATGAAAAGGCCCAGCAAGAATATTTTAAAGCCTGGACCAGTCAAGACACTTATAAAGCTATCGCGATTGCTTTTAACGACATCATAAAGAATGGCTCTATTAAAAATATTGTCTTTGATGTCAGCTTAAATACTGGCGGACAAGTAGCAGTAATGCCACTTCTAACTGCTTTTTATAACCGTGATCCTAACCTCATTATTCAAAACAATATTGATGGTTCAATTATTGATTTACATTATGAAGCAGATCTTAATGGAGACGGGGAATATGCGACAGAGGACGACTCTTTTGAAGGAAAGAAGAATTTCTATTTCTTAACAGGTGGGGTTTCATTCTCTTGCGGAAACGCTTTCCCAACGATGGCGAAAAATTCTAAAAAAGCGAAAATCATTGGTGAACTTTCTGCTGGTGGAAGTTGTATGGTTGATGCATTTACTACGTTTGACGGCTTAACATTTAATACCTCCTCCCCATATCAATTTATGTTAGATAAAGGCGAAGGCACTTATGTTTATAATGAAAACGGTGTTCCTCTAGATTATGCTTACGCTCTTGAAAATGCTTATAACATGGGGAAACTTGCGACCTTTATCAATGAATTAAATTCGTAAAATAATATTAATTAGGGCTCTTTCAAATCTATAGTGGAACGATTTATTTCATCCAGCCATAGAATTGCTAGAGCCTTTTTTGTTTGAGCGGTCCTGTATCAATTCTCCCACAACTTGTGGGAAAATCTTTTTATACTAGTATAAAACTTTTCCGCATATCTTAGATTTTGATGATTAAAACCTTTGACATTAGGAATTTAAGAGTAAAATATGACTTACATATGGAAGTAGAAAAATATTAATCTATTAAAGATGAAATAGATGAAAAATATATTAGGAGAGTTTAAAAATGAAAATTGCTATTACTTACGATAAAGACACCAACACTGTATTTCAACACTTTGGAAGAACAGAACATTTCTATTTATATGATGTAGACTCTAAAGAAGAGAAGGTTATTGATAATGGTGGATATTCTCATCATGATCTAGCCCCTTATTTAAAGTCTTTATGTGTAGATACTTTAATTTGTGGGGGAATTGGTAGCCATGGCGTAGAAGCAGTTACTTCTAGTGGCTTAAATTTAATTCCGGGAGCAGTAGGCGACGTAAAAGAAGTTATTAAAGCTTATTTAGATGGAAGCTTAGTGACTAACTACAACGCAGTTCACTGTTGCAGTCATGAAGGACATCATAATTAATTGCATTATATTTTGTAATATTATTAAAATAGGATTGATCTGATTATCAATCCTTTTGTTTTATTTCTTCGGCTTCAATAAAATCAACCCAGCTTCCATAGTCATAATTTCTTTTTGTTTCAGAAGTGTGGATTATTCTAACGTAAGGAACTTTTCTTTTTATGTCATCTGGCAATATTTCTAATGGATTAATATTATCGATGTTTTCTTCCTCAACGGTAGCAGTCTTGTACACTATTTGTATTCCATAAACGCTTCCTCTACCCCATTTTAAAATGAATCTTTTCATGTTATTTATCCTTGTTTTCTTCTAATTCGTCAATTGTTGGAAGTGATGATTTGTATTTTTCTGGAATCAAATTTGATAATTGGTATTCGGATATGCCAACTGGTAAACCTACCCCATTAATTATGTGTTTAGCTAATGAATTGTCTTTGTTCTTACAAACCAAAATTCCAACTGTTTTGTTATCTATTTCACCCTTTAATGTTGCGTCAATAGCGGCGACATACCCAATTAATTGCCCCATATGTTCTGGCTTGAATTGACCAGTTTTAATTTCTATCACTACATAGCAATGCGCTTTAATGTTATAAAACAATAAATCGCAATACATTTCGGTGTCGCCTAGTAGCAAGCGAACTTCTTTTCCAACATACGCAAATCCATTTCCTAATTCCAAAAGGAATGATTCAATGTGCTTTGTCAGTTCATCTTTTAACTCTTTTTCGTCGTAATTTTCTCTTATTGCTAGAAAATCAAACTCATAAGGGTCCTTCATTATTTGATTTGTTATTTCGGCATTAACAGATGGTAGCGATTCTTTAAAATTGTCTAAAGTGTTTTGATTTCTTTCAAAGACATTTGCTAATATGCGACTTTCCAAATCATATCTAGACAAATTGTTTTCAACTGTTACTTTGATATAGAACAAACATTTCTCTATTGTTTTGCATTTATCAATGATGATTCTATGGTGCCCCCAAGGTACTAATAGCAATTGTTCCACAACTTGTGGAAAAATCTTTTTATACATAGTATAAAATCTTTCAGCATATCTTATGTTTATTTGGGATAGACCTTTAACATTTGGATTCCTTTTAATTAATTCATTGCTTAGCGTTTTGTAAAAGCTATTTCCATAACTTGCTTTGAATGATGTTTTAGAAATCTCTTCACCTAATTCGTAATAGAATTTGATTAGTTCGTTGTTGACATGAACAGCGGCTTTAATTTGAGCCTTTTTATAATTTTGGGAAAGGCTCTCAACCCATTTTTGAAATTTTGTGTCGATTAGCATTATTTTATCCTCCTATATCATCGACAATGTGATTTAAGAAGGAAATAAAAACCATCCAACTTAAAAGCACCTTTGTAACTAACTGCCGATATTCCTATCAACCATAGCTACTGGTGTTTCATCCTCCGTTGGATGGCCTCTGATTCAAATATTAACTATTTGTGTGGAGCGTGGATAATAATGTGTGAGCATTCATTGTTTTCTGCTCCCCTAACACTTTAAGTTATCTTCTGGGCGATGCTTTCCACAATGCAAGATCCTAACACGTCCAATCTTGCAGTCTCTATTAGGGTTCCCTATCGTGTACCTGCGTATGGTCGACTTTGCTTATAACTAGTTCATAGCGCCGATAGTCTGCTAATAGATACATTTTTATAATAACATTTACTATAATTGTTCTCAATTTAATTTATTAATAAATTATTATAATAAATGATATTTGAATATATGATGCTCCACTGAATTTGGAGAACAGGTTGTTCCCCAATTTCATTTATTCATAAATTATTATATTAAACAACATTTGAACATAGAGCGCTCCACTGAATTTGGATAACAGGTTGTGAGCCAATTTAATTTTTAAACAAATTTTTATATTAAATAACATTTGATTATAACTTACTCCATAGAATTTGGTGCACAGTCCGTGCACTAATTTCATTTTACTTTAAAAATTTTATTTTCTTTAAGTTTCATTTAAGGTTCTTTTTCTAAGATATTGCTACAAGGAGAGGAAAAAATGGAAAAAGAAGCGATTATCAGTGTCATGAAAAGATATGAACTTTAGTATTTACTTAATAAAGCGCAACTTGACTACTTTTTAAAAGAGATTGCCCGCTTTATGAAAGTTGATAAATACGGATTAACTTCTATCGCCTCGATTTACTTTGACACTCCTGATTATCGGCTTATCAATAAATCAATTGAAAAGCCTAAATATAAAGAAAAATTAAGATTAAGAGGGTATGGGTTAGTCGCTCCTGGAAAATCAACATTCCTAGAAGTTAAAAGGAAATGTGAAGGGATTGTTTATAAAAGAAGAATCGTTCTCAGCGAAAAAGAAGCCTTTGAATTAATCGCTACTAAAGAAGCGAAAAATAAATCGCAAATAAGTAGAGAACTAGAAGCATTCATGGAGAACTATCAAAAGTTAGAACCTAAATACATGATTATCTATGATCGCCTTGCTTACTACCAAGATAATAGCGATTTAAGAATCACCGTGGATATGAATCCTCGATATCGAGTAACTGACTTAAATCTACATACTTCGATGGAAGGGATCTCCTTAATTGAAGAAGGGGGAGCGATATTAGAAGTGAAAGTTCAAAATTCTGTTCCTCTTTGGCTGAGTGATATCCTCTCTAGAGGTAAGATCTATCAAACAAGCTTTTCTAAAGTTGGTACTGCTCACAAATTAGAAATGAAAAAGAAAAATAAAATTACAAAAAATATCAATATCTTAGAACTACAAAATAAAGGAGAAATAAAATATGGATTCGTTGTTTAATTTATTAACTAGTCTAGATAAAGCGGTTATTTGTTTAATCGTTATTGGCTTAAGCTTCGCTATTGGATTAGTGTATACGCTTATTATCTCTATTAGATTAAAAGCTACAAAAAGCTTCTTTATCACTTCAATAATGATGCCAATGATCGTTACTAGCGTCATCTCCATGGTCTCACTTTTCTTAGACGGGACCGCTACTGGAGCGGTAAGAATTGCAACTATCGCTGTTGCTTTAGGCTTAATAAGATTTAGAAGCGCTAATGGTAGAGCAGAAGAAATGCTCATTCTATTTGGAGGAGTAGCCTTTGGATTAATTGCTGGACTAGGATACGTATTAATTGCCTCTATCATTGCTGTAGCAATTTCAGGATTATATGTCTTATTATCTTCAGTCAAAGTCTTTAAATTCAAAACC
>CAMUVS010000046.1 GCA_947164155.1 uncultured Caryophanales bacterium
CTGTAACCGAGTAATCAACGTGTGGGGAAAGTTGTTGATAATTTCCTTGCACAACCAGGCTTAAAGGAGAGGCCAATTTTTAACAGAGCATTAATGAAATCAACCGCATTATCTCAAGCCATGTTGAGATAGTTTGTTTGCTTACAAAAAAAAATAGAAATTAGATCATAAAATTACGATTGCTTAGTGTTGTCGTAAACGTCGTATCGATCAAAAATTTTTATCTTGCCAACCGCAATTTGATTATCTAACCAAATGAAAAGCCGATCGCGTCGGCTTTTTTCATGGTGACTAAATTTTAGTCAATCTGACTGAACTTTCGTACCAAAGTTAAAAATGCCGAGAAAATCGGCATTTTGTCTGACTGAAAATTCAGTATGAAGTGTCAATATGGAAGTCTTTGATGGATACCTTAAGAATTGAAATCTTGAGTTTTTTTCCTTTGTGAATGTGATAACGCAAAGCAAAAAAGATGTTTGCAAATTTGCTTTCAAATGCGCTGAACAATGGGTGTTACCCTCGTATTAGTTAATACACCAAGGCTAGATTGTTAATGAATCTCTACTAAAACGTGTAAAACTGACACAAAAAGGCTTGAAATCCGTGTAAAACCTATTGAAAAAAGGCTTGAAATCCGTGTAAAATGTATTTGGAGGTGATTTAATATGTTTAAAAGAAAGATAATGGACGAAATATTGAAATGGGAAGATTCGCTTAAAATAAAAAAACGTGCATTAGTCATTAAAGGCTTAAGACAGGTTGGAAAAACTACTATAGTCAAACAATATTGTGAAAAAAAATACAATAATGTCATTTATATCAATTTTATGGATAATACTTCGTTAAAGAAAATATTTGATAATGATTTAGTAGTAAATGATATAGTAAGAGATCTATCTGCAGCTATACCAACTGCTAAATTTGTTCCAAATGAGACTGTCATTATTTTTGATGAACTTCAAGAATGTGCTAATGCAAGATCCGCAATTAAGCCATTTATGATTGATGGACGATATGATATTATTGCAACAGGTTCTCTTATTGGTTTAAGAGGATATAATAAAAAGAAGTCTAAAGGAGTACCAACTGGTTTTGAATATACTATAACAATGTATCCAATGGATTTTGAAGAATATTTATACGCTAAAGGTATTAATGATGATTTGTTGGATTACATAAAAAATTGTTTCCGGAAAAAAGAGAAAGTCAGTGAAACTATCAACTCATCATTTATGAACTATTTTAAAGAATATTTATGTGTTGGCGGAATGCCAGATGTTGTTGATTTGTTTTTGAAGACAAATGACTTAAATCAAGTATATGATTTGCAAAGAAATATATTAGAACAATATAAAGATGATTTTGGAAAACACTTAGATGAAAATGAAGAAGAAAAAATTAATAAAATTGAATTAACAAGAATTATGGAAGTATACAATTCAATTCCAAACCAATTAGCAAAAGAAAATAAAAAATTTAAATATAGTGAAATCGCTAAAAATGCTAGAGCGAGAGAGTATTATAATTCAATAATTTGGTTAAAAGAATTTGGCTTAATAAATATATGCAATAATCTTTCTAATTTAGAATTACCACTAGATGCTTATAAAGTTGATGATGAATTTAAGATATATGTTGCAGATACAGGTTTATTTATAGCTATGCTAGAAAAAGGAACAACTAACAACATTTTAAATGGAGATTTAAAAATATATAAGGGAGCAATTTTTGAAAATATAATATCTGATGCATTTTCAAAAATAGGAAAGAATTTATATTATTATAGTGAAACGAGAGGATTGGAAATTGATTTTGTTTCTAAATATGATAATGAATTAACACTAATAGAAGTTAAAGCTAAAAATGGAAATGCAAAATCATTAAAAGAAATATTAGGTAGTGATAAACATAATGTGAACAAAGGTTTCAAATTAATTGATGGTAATATATCGGTTCATGATAAAATTATTACAATTCCATTATATATGGCGTATTTAATAAAATAAGTCTTCTAAAAAACTAAAATATTCACCTAATCTATTGATTAATATCCTAAAATGACATAAACTTTAGGAGAATAAAAGAATGGTTAGGTGATTTTTTATGAGAAAATTCGATTATGAAAAACTTGCTGAAAGAACTTGGGATAAAGAAGTATTAAACTATATAGGCTTAATTCATGAATATAAAGGCAGACAACAATTATATTTGAAACAAAAACCTGAAGAATTAGGTAAACTAGTTGAACTTGCTAAAATTCAAAGTACTGAAGCATCAAACGAAATTGAAGGTATTAGAACTACAAATTCAAGATTAAAACAATTACTGGCTGATAAAACAACTCCTAAAAACAGGGATGAAAATGAAATATTAGGATACAGGTATGCATTAAATCTAGTTCATGAAAGTTTTGAATATATTCCAATAAGACCAAAGTTTATCTTGCAAATACACAAAGAGATGTATCAATTTATGGATGTTAGCTTTGGCGGCACATTCAAAGATACACCTAACGAAATTGATACGATATATCCTGACGGTCATAAAGAAGTTATCTTTAAACCGCTTGAACCATTTGAAACACCAGAAGCAGTAAATAGTTTGTGCGAGGAGTATAATGATGCGATTAATAAATATAATGTTGATCCATTAATTGCTATTCCTGTATTTATTCATGACTTTTTATGTATTCATCCATTCAATGATGGTAATGGCAGAATGTCTAGATTAATAACAACTTTGTTACTTTATAAGAGTGGATACATGGTTGGTAAATACATTTCCTTAGAAAAGAAAATTCAAATAACAAAACAAGAATATTATCAAGCACTAAGCAAGAGCTCAAAGAATTGGCATGAAAATGATAATGATGATACACCATTTGTTAAATATTTACTTGGAACTATACTTTCAGCCTATAGAGATTTTGAAGAACGAGTGAATGTCGTAAGTAAGAAATTGTCTGCATTTGAAATGGTAGAAAAGGCTGTTAATTCAAAACTTGGCAAATTCACCAAGAGCGATATTATGGAATTATGCCCTGAGATTGGTAGGGCATCTGTTGAAAATGCACTTAAAAAATTATGTGATGATGGAATAATTGAAAAACATGGAGGAGGTCGTTCTACTTTCTATTCTCCTAAGGACTAGCATAATCTCCTAAAATGCATACAATAATAGGAAAATAATTTATAAATGCTTTCGAATCATTTGTTTGAAAGTATAAAAGGATAATACCAATTAAGTGTTGGTTCTTTTTCTCGATTAGAGAAGATTTGTTAAAGGCTTTAAGAGTACTTGCTATTTAAAGCTTATCCTTTGTTTTACTTGCGTGTACCAGATAAGAATAGGACAAAAAAAGAATCTTAGATATTAAAACTCAATGGAAAAGACCTTATTTTTAAGTAAAATGGAAATCTTTTTTAGTTACAATTTTAAACTGTTTCAATTAAAAGAGAATGTAATACATATGTAAAATAACGATTGCCATTGACTTTTTATTTAATGTTCATATATCATAAGAAAAAAGGAGTTTGTGTTATGAAGAAAATTTGTAAACTTTTGATGTTGATTGCCGGACTTGGTTTACTCGCAACTGGTTTTTGGCGCGGTTACTATGTCCTCTCTCTTTTTGTTTTGGGCGCCGCTTTTGGTGGAGGTTATTCGATCATAATTTCTATAATTATCGGTTTCCTGGTTTTTGCTTTTACTCTTCAAACTGTCTTTTCCAGTATGATGGTTTTCTTTAAAGGTGATGATAAGAACTTCAAGAAAGCTGTCCTGGCTTCCTTCTTTGTAATTGGTTTGACTATAGCAGATCTTATCCTCGTTAATGTCAATATTTGCAAAATTCTTATTCTTGTTTCCGCCTGTGTCTTGTTGTTTGCTGCCTTAATGTTTAAATTTGGTAAACCAGAACGGGTTGAAGAAAAAACTTCTAACGATAATCCAACGGAATAAGTCGAAATCAGTTTCTATCAGAGGTCCGATATGGCTATATCTGTTTTAGGATTAGCCCTATCGGGCTTTTTTTGTTATGTAAGCCTCACTAAATTAGCGTCATTTCGTATCCATCAAAGATTTCCAGCTCACGCACTTTCACAATTGGATTTTAATTATTTAAATTTATTCGCTAATTTTGTCAATTCGGAATTCTGGTAATATTCCTTATCTAAGCTACTTGAGGTAAATTTATTTACTTTTAATTCTGCGTTTTAAGATATAGGAATAAATGCATATATAGATTGATTATGTATTAAAAAACATATTATAATTTATATGCTAGATAATTATTTTTAATTTAATGTAAAGGAGAAAAATTAAAAGTATGGAAGGAAAAAAGCTAAAGGTTGAGAAAGTGATTATAAATAATAATCCTAGATTTATCATAGTCGATTCTGAAACTGGTGAAGTTTTAGATGATGCCCAAGGTTATGGATATAAAACGATTAAAGGTGCTTTTAAAGCTTATAAATTTAAAAGATTAACTAAAGATGAAAGGAAAGAAAGAGAAAATAAAATAGCTTTAGTTCATAAATGGATGAAACAGAATAAAGAAATCAGGAATCTTTTGGAGGAAATATCTTTTGAAATATGGAAAGGGTCATGGGGTCCTGATGATCGCTTCGATGAAAAATTAGTTAAAAAAATATTAATTGAAAATGGATATGATATAGATGAATTAGGTTTTACGATTAAAGAATTACTAAAATATGGTTTTAATTAGATTACCTTAATTGTAAACTGAAGTGATAATTATCAATGGCATAAAGTAGGGGCTGTTGAAAACCTAAATAATTAATGTGGGTTGGACAACGTCCCTTATTCCTATGCTCGCGAATGTCCACTTACACGACATAATATGAATGAAACATTTTGTATCAAACAGAATAAAACTATTGTACTTTGACAGCATCTATCACTTATTATATGAATATAATAAACCATAAATATCAAGAAAAATATGTGATGGTGGTATGCTATTATTGTTCGCCATTGGTTTTGCCAAACTTACCATTATTTTTACGCTAAACTTGCGGTTTTATTTAATCCAGACTTGCGGTTTAATCTTCAGAAAAGAATACCGGAAATTCGGCGAAAAAGGTCGTAAACTTAGTGCTTGATTTTAGGGTCCGGGGACGTCTATTGCGTCCCAAGATCCTTTTTATAAAATGCGCAAAAGGTAACAAATTAACTTTGGTTATATATGAAAAAGGTTACAAAACTGGGTGATAATTCTTTGCAAAAGGTACCACTTGCGAGACTTACGCTGATTATGTGCGAAACCAACATAAATCATAAAGAGGTGAAATTGCCTTCTTTTGTATCCATCAAAGATTTCCAACCTACTCATTAAAATCTAAACCTCCGACAATAAAAAACGCTACGAATCAATTCGTAGCGTTTCTCTTCTGGCTTAAAGTTAATTTCGCTTTGTTAAGGAAAAAGATTTCCAGATTGACTTAGTTATTCGCTAAGTTATTGATCTTGGTTTCAAGATCATCAATACTCAGGGAATTACCCGCCATCAATAGTTTAAGCATCATGGTAGTCTTGACACCTGGATAGATCTTAGCAATATCAAAGAGTAACTTGATATCTTTGATTTCTTCTGTTGTCAAACCCCATGTGGTTTCATCTTCAGAAGTAAACTTGTTGATACAGTTATCAAAGGTGGTGTAGTCGACCTGGTCATCCATAGAGGTCAGCTTATTATATGTTTCATCGCCGATTTCTGATTTGAGTAAATCTCTGTTGATGTTGCCTTTAGTATATAGTGTAGCTAATTCCAGGATAGTTTGATTATCCAGGTGATCTAAATCATATTTGTTTAACTGAGCGATGAACTGAAGCACGACTGGAAGGTTTTCTTTAGCTCTTTGGAGAGTTTCGACAACTGTAGTAGAAATGAAATCTTTCTGTTGTTGACTTAAGGCTTCATACTCTGTTAAGACTTCATTGATTTTTCTCAAGCAGCCTTCGCTGACATAGATATTCTCGGCTAAAGCTTCCATACGACTCTTTAAACCTAGGACGGATTGGTAGGTAGAATAGATTTCCTCGGCTTGGGTGATTTTTTCCTGGTAGTTGAATTCCTTATTTTCTAAGGATAGATGAGCACTGATCAAAGTAGTAACGGTTGGCTGCTGGTTTTCTTCCTGGGCTTTCTTGAGGTATTTCAAGGAAGCGTCAAAACCGTTAAGAAGTCCATCTTTGATGGTAGCTGAGATGTTTAGAGAATCAAAGTCTTCATAACCTAACATGACTTTTAGCAAAGCACCATATTCCCCTTCTAAGAAGGTGGTGATGCTCTTTTTAAGATTGGTGATGGTTTCTTCGTTAAGAGAAAGTTCAATGGT
>CAMUVS010000047.1 GCA_947164155.1 uncultured Caryophanales bacterium
TTAGGTACAGGAATAGCGACTGTTAGAGGTGGTAAAAACGCTAAAAACGATAGCTTTGGTTTAGTAGGTATGGCCTCAATTGGTCCAATCATCAGTGTGACCTTATTAATTTTATTTTCTCAATCTTTATCGCCTAATTTTGAACCTTCATATACAGAATTAGGAAGTGAAAGAATTTATATGATGTTTATTCATACTTTAATTCCGCATAATTCAGTAAATGGCTTTTCTTTAGGAACATCAATTGAAGTTCTTATCGCCATGGCCCCAACATTAATTATCTTCCTTATTTATAATGCAATGTTTATTAGATTACCAAAGCATAAAATTCTTAAATTATTAGTTGGTTTCTTATTTGCTTATTTGGGTTTAGCAATTTTCCTTTGTGGGACTGGAGCGGCAATGACTCCAATTGGCCATCATGTTGGTACTTTGCTTGGATTAAAATCTCACTGGATAATTATTTTAATTGCCCTATTAATTGGTTTAGTGACAATTATTTGTGAACCTGCAGTTCATGTTTTAACTATTCAAATTGAAGAAGTTTCTGATGGTAGAGTGAATCGATATAAAGTTTTATTTGCTTTATCTATTGGTGTTGGTCTTGCTATCGCTTTAGCGGTAATTAGAACAATATATAATTTCTCAATTTTATATTACATGATTCCTGGATATATCATTTCTTTAAGCTTAATGTTTGTTTGTCCAGATATATTTACGGCGATGGCATTTGACTCTGGTGGCACTGCTAGTGGACCAATGGCCTCTTCATTTGTTCTTCCGATGATTGTTGGTATTACTTCGGCCTTATACGGTCAAGAGGCTAATTATTTTGAACATTCTTTTGGTGTTATTGCCTTAATCGCTTTAACTCCAATTATCGCTATTCAAATATTAGGGGTTATTGAAAAGGCTAAAGTGGTTAAAGCAAAATACGTTATGCGTCGACATATTTATAACGCTGAAGATGCACAAATTATTCATTTTAATTAGAGGCAAATATGAGAATATTTAATAGAAATAAAATAGATAACGTTTCAAAAAGAAAGAAAAAAGCAATTGATACTAAAAAGCTTTTACTATTCATTACTATTGTGAATAGAGGACAAGGCAATTTTGTTCTTAAGCTTTTTGAAAGTGAAGGAGCTAACGCTCAATTTGTGCAATATGGAGAAGGAACAGCCCAAAAAGAAATTAGAGATATTTTAGGTATCGAAGATAATTCTAAAGAAGTGATCATCTCTATCATTAGTGAAGATAAAATTGAAGATGCAAAAAAAGAACTTGAAGCATTTTTCAAAATAAGAAAAAGAAATCGTGGAATTGGTTTTTCTATTCCAATGACTAGTTTAATTGGGATGAAATTATATCAATTCCTTGTTGATACTTTATAGGAGGAAATTAGAATGGACGAAGTAAAATTTGAACTAATTGTGGTATTAGTTAATTCTGGATTTTCAGATGTCGTAATGGATGCTGCTAGAGAAGTAGGTGCTCGAGGAGGAACCATTATTCGAGCTAGAGGTACCGGCACTAAAGACATGGAAAATAAATATAATATCGTCATTACTCCTGATAAAGAGATGATTTTAATTTTGGCTAAAGAAACAATTAGAGATCAAATGCTTTCTGCCATATATAAAGCCGCAGGACTAGGAACTGATGGCCAAGGTATTGCCTTTGCTTTACCAGTTAATGATGTTGTTGGCATTAAAATGTAAATAATTAATACGGTAAATATGCTAGGAAACGAAATATTTAACGCCACAGTATGTACGTTTGGAATCGCTATCTTACTGATTCACGTTATCAATTTGTTATTAAAGAAGAATAAACGTAAAGATGAACTACGCTTACTTGTTTTCTTATTATTTACTGTTGTACATTTTTCAACTTATTTAGCTTTTACCTTTTTAAAGATGAATTACGCTAGTGAGCCATTTATTATGGGCTTTTATACAACGTTCTACATCTTTAATAATGGTGAAATTTTATTGTTCTTTTTATATGTTCTTAGTTATTTACAAATGGCGGACAAGGTCAAAAGAACACTCTTTATTATCAATTTATCGTTATTTTCAGTATTTGTTATTTTAGATGTTATTAATATCTTTACAGGCATATTCTTTAACGGAGATGGTGGTACCTATAATAGAAATAAGCTCATGATTATTTCCCAATCCTATCAACTTGTGATGTTTGCAATTACTTTAGTAATTACATTATTCAACAAAAAACTTGTTGTTAGAGAAAAGATTTCTTTTGCGTTCTATTGTTTAATTCCTTTAGTGGCAATTCTTTTACAAAACCAATTTAAAGGTTATGCAATCGCCTATTTATCAATAATTGTCTCTATTGAAGTATTATTCTTCTTTGTGAATGTTTCTAAAAATATTAAGATTGCTCAAGATCAAGAAAAAATTAAAGACGCACAGATTAGAATTATGATGAGCCAGATTCAACCTCATTTTATTTATAACGCTTTATCTAGTATCTCAACTTTAATAACTATCGAACCAGAAAAAGCTCAAGATGCATTAGACAACTTTACAGAATATTTAAGAGGCAATTTAAGCTCTTTAACCGCGACTAAACTCATTCCTTTTGAAGATGAATTAAAACATATTAAAACTTATGTTTCTTTAGAAAAATTGCGTTTTAAAGATAGAATTAATGTTATATATGACATTCAAGTTAAAGGTTTTATGGTTCCACCTTTAAGTTTGCAGCCAATAGTAGAAAATGCGATTAAACATGGAATATTAAAGAAAACAGAAGGTGGGACAGTTATTTTAAAAACTTATGAAACTGATTCTGCTTATATAGTGGAAATTAGTGATGACGGAATCGGCTTCTATGCTGAAAATTTTAAAGATGAAAACAATAAACATTTTGGAATTAATAATATTAAACATCGTATAAAAAATATGACTAATGGTGATATAGTTATTAATAGTGAAATTGGTAAAGGAACAAAAGCAGTAGTGACATTTTATAAATAAAAATTATGAATATCTTATTAGTGGACGATGAAGAATTACAATTAATCAGACTTGAAAAGTCTATTTCTAGTGTTTTACCTGAGGCAAAACTATTTAGTTTTATTAATCCTATTAAAGCATATGAAGAAAGTCAAAAGACGAAAATGGATCTTGCATTTTTAGATATTGAAATGCCTGGATTAGACGGGATACGTTTAGCTAAAAAATTAAAAATAATTAATCCATTAATAAATATTATTTTTGTTACTGCTTATGATAATTACGCTCTTGAAGCTTATAAAATTCATGCTTCAGGTTATATAAGTAAACCAGTTAATAAAGAAAAAGTTAAAGAAGAGATTAATGAGCTCAATAAATCGTCTTTCCCTATTTCAAATAAAAAATTACAAGTTAAATGTTTTGGTAATTTCGAAATATTTTATAAAGGTGCACCTGTTAAATTTGCTTATCAAAAATCCAAAGAAGTTTTCGCTTATTTAATTGATCGAGAAGGCGCGTTAATAAATCTTAACGAATTAAACGCTATTTTATGGGAAGAAGATCATAAATCATATTTAAGAAATTTAATTACTGATATCCAAAAAACTTTAAAGGCCATAGATTGTGATGATGTATTTAAAAAAATACATAATGGTTGCTATATCGATGTTAATAAAGTAGATTGTGATGCCTATGAATATAAAAAAGATAATCCAGATGCGATTAATTTATATCGCGGGGAATATATGATCCAATATCCTTGGGCAATTTTTGAAGAATAATTAATATAAACTTAATTTAATAAAGTCCTTAATGGACTTTTTTATTGATTATAAATAGAGACATCAATTTCTCTTTCTTCCTTTGTGCCGCCTGCATGGTGGCCCTTATAGATAAATGGCTTTCTTTTTGTGTCTCTTATAAATTCTTTAGAAGCAGTTAAAGAGTATTCAGTTTTGGCAATTGCTAAATAATCACCAAAAGAATCTAATACTCCAGGTTTAGGCTCACCTACTCCAAAAATATGGTTTTTAAGAACTTCTTCTTTAGAATATAATTCAAAATATTCTCCATAATATTTGTTGAATAGTGATTCAAATTCTTGTCTTTTATCTATTTTAACAAAGAAAGAAGGACATCTTTTTTCTAATGTTACTTTTTTAGATAAGCATGAATATAAATCGTCATGATCACAGATATCAAGGAGTTTAATATTGATATGTCCATGGTCCGCTAGCAAGATAAATAAAGCATCTTTATTTTGTTTAGTAACTTTTTTTATGAATCTTTGTGCTTTTTTCACTTGTTTATGAACTTTATGGTGATAGATTCCATTTTCATGCATTTCGTAATCTGGAGAATCCCAATAGAAATATATAAAGGAGTTTTCACTTTCTTTTAGAGTCTTTTTAATCATTTTTGCCCCTTTACGAAGTGATTTTGGACCTTTTGTTTGAATAGGATATCTTTGAATCGCACTCGCTTTAGCGGTGCCTTTTTCATTAATTAAATCAAATATTGATTTATTAGGATATTTTTTGTAAGCGATATCCTTATCAATAACTTCTTTAGTGTTGATATCTGTTCCTCTAAAAAGAATAATATTTCGATCCAGTTCTGGGAAATATGTATTCCACGCTAGCCAGCCTGTTTCAATAGGATATTTTCCTGTAAGTAGCGAAGTTGTCGCTGCAGCGGTAGTTGGAGGAAAAGTAGAATTAATAGTTAAAGCAAAATGACTTCTAATAAAGGAATCTTCTTTTAAATGGTATCTAGTGATATTTTTACCCATTCCATCAAATAACACTAAAACGACTTTTTTATGTCCTTTTAACGCTTTGTCAATTTCTGGAATTGAATCATGAAATGTATCAACTCCAAAATGTTTTAATATGGAATTAGAGATATTTACTAAAGATGGTTCTTTATTATAGTTCATAAGAGAGTAATTATATTATTTATTGGTTTACAATCAATAAAAACTAGAAAAAAAGACCCAAATTAATGGGTCTAGTTAGTTTTGTTATTGATTGATTAGAAGAATCTACCAATGATATCTTTAGAAGCAGCACAAGTATCTTCCATATCACCAAAGGAGATAATTTCTCCAGCATAATATGTGTTTTTAGTTCCTTGAAGAGCTTCTAATTTATCATACCATCCATCGGCGTAATCTTTAGCAGAGACGTGTGGGCAGTAGTAGACTTCTTGGGCATATAGCTTATCTTTAATTGGGAAGCCGACTCTCGCCATATCTTCATCCATTGTCTTCATAACAACATCGTAATCGACATCAGGAGTGCCAGTATGATTTGCTAAAGCGTAGACTGTAGCAGGGCAATCTCTATCTAAACATTGCCATCTATTATAATAGACCATGGCGTGACCAAGTCTTTCTGGGACCATGTTTTCCACCATATAGCCAGAAATATTTGGACTCTTACCTTCTTCAAATGTAGCGATATAATCGCAATATCTTTCATGAACGATCTTAGAGAAGAGTTCTTTTTCTTCTTTAGTCGCGTCTGCGTAATTGATGAAGTAATCAAGTGGAGTGGTAACGATTAATTTATCGAATACTTCTTTCTTTTCTTTGCCAGATTTATCTTTAGTAGTGACAGTAACTTTACCGTTTTCTCTAACGACTTTAACAACTTCATGTTCTAATAAAGCAGGATGTTTTAATTTCTTATTAACATGCTCATAGATTTGTTGAGTGCCATCTTGCCAAGTCCAAAGTCTTAAATTAACGAACTCTAAAGCAGTAGTGACGTCTAAATATTTCATGACTAAAGCAGTTGGAATTTCATCAAAGAAGCCATAGCCAAACGAAGTAAATGGAGCAATCCAAATTCTTTGAACTTCTTCCACTTTATTTAATTTACAGAATTCAGAGAATGGTAACGCCAAATCTTTTAGATTTGGATTGGTACCTTTAATGTAATTTGGGAAACTATTTTCTTTAGTGGCTCCACAGTGTCCGTCAACACCTTTAGAAATACCAAAGTATTCACCTTTAGCAACTCCGATATGTCCATAACAGTCATAGCCTACATATTTAGTTTGCATTAACTTATTTAATCTCTTCATTTGTTTTTTGAGTTTAAGTAAGCCGTGTAACTTTTTAAATGAGAAATTAGCCTTTGGATTAGTCCATTCATC
>CAMUVS010000048.1 GCA_947164155.1 uncultured Caryophanales bacterium
CTAATTCGAGGCTGATATCGATTTAATTTAGTTAATAAGTCTATTAACTTATAAATCACTGCTTCTTGAGTATAGGGAGGAGAGGCAAAATGAATACATTCAATAGTCACTCCTCTTTTCATCATTAAATAAGCCGCAACAGGAGAATCGATTCCTCCAGAAAGCATATGCATCGATTTCCCTGCTACTCCAAGAGGATATCCTCCTGCTCCAGGGAAAGTTTTTACAAAGATATATGTTCCTTCATCTCTAACTTCGATATTTAATAAAATATCGGGATTATGAACATCAACTTTTAAAGCTGTATTTTTTAAGATTATAGGAGCGACAATTCTCGTGATTTCTTCACTATGAAGAGGGAACTTTTTATTACTTCTTTTAACTTTAACTTTAAAAGTTTTCCCTTCTTCTAATTTGATTAATTCTAAAGAAGATTCTTTAATCTTTTCGATGTCGTTTTCTATACGGGCCACTAAAGAAAGACCTTGAATACCTGATACATCTTGAAGTCTATCAATGATTGGTTGATATTCGTTACCATTTAAATAGACATAGATATGATCAAATCTCGATTCGACTTTCACATCATAATCTTTTAAAGCATGCTTAATATTTAAAAATAAGGTATGAATAAAATCTTTTTTATTTTTCCCTTTGGTGGATAATTCACCAAATCTCACCATTACATAATCATAACTTACCATATTAACGGATATCCTTAATAATTTTATCTAAAGTAGACACTAAAGTGTCTATATCCTCATTTGTGTTTAAATAATCTAAAGAAACACGAACTGTGTTATTACTTATTAATTCATTTTTTCCTAGTGAAGCAACAACATAACTTCCTTTTTCTTTAGAAGAGTGACAAGCGCTTATAGAAGAAACCATAATTCCAGCATTACTTAACGCTTCCACCACTACTGATCCTTTCTTCTTGATTGAAGAAAAGTTAATGATGTATGGATTAATCTCTTTAGGTAGATTAAGTTCATATAAATAGGGATTAGATTTTAAATAAGATATAAGTCGATTAGCCAAATTTTCTACACGAAGATATCTTTCTTTAGAAGTCGATAAGGCTAATTCTAAAGTTTTCTTAAACGCTAAAGCACTAGCTAAATCGTTAGTCCCACTTCTTAAGTTATATTCTTGTCCGCCTCCACTAGCTAAAGGGAGAAGTTCAATTTTCTTTCTTTTAATTAAAACACCACTAGATACTAAGCCGTGCATCTTATGAGCGGAAATAGTTAATAAATCAATTTTATTAAAATTGATATTCTTATTAGTTTT
The DNA here is from genome assembly GCA_947164155.1 of uncultured Caryophanales bacterium. Classification (GTDB taxonomy): domain Bacteria; phylum Bacillota_I; class Bacilli_A; order RFN20; family CAG-826; genus UBA2450. The sequence continues at coordinate 1,294 of CAMUVS010000048.1, forward strand.
ACCAATTAATTGAGCGGCGTCACTATGAAATATCACTTTCGGATAATCTTTTAATAAATCCGCAATTTGCTCTATCGGGTTAACACTACCAATTTCATTATTAACCGCCATAATTGAAACAAATATAGTTTCTTTTTTTATTGCCTTTTTAACATCTTGAGGACTAATTACACCATCACTATTTGGATATAAATAAGTTACTTCAAAGCCAAATTCTTTTTCTAATTGCTTAAAGGCTTCTAAAACAGAAGGATGTTCATAAATAGAAGTGATGATATGATGACCTCTATTTTTATATCTTAGACATACTCCTTTAATGGCGAGATTATTAGATTCAGTAGCCCCACTAGTAAAAATAACTTGATGATCACTACATCTTAATAAAGCTAAGATTTCATCTTTAGTTTTATTTAGCAAATAATTAGCCTCTTGACCAAGCTTATGAATGCTACTAGGATTTGCGAAATATTTATCTAAGGCACTAGAAAAAGTTTCCTTAACTACTGGGTCAAGTTTTGTTGTACTAGCGTTATCAAGATAAATAATATTAGGCATTTGGATTGTTGTGTCTATTTTTATAAATAGAAGTCGCTTGAGAATTTATAGTGACAAATTCGCCTTTTTCAAAACCAAGTTCTAAACTAGCGACAGTTTGATTAATATCTTGTTCGTCTCTTTCTTGATTAAGAACCATAATTGAAGTTTCTGCCGCCTTTTGATTTCTAGAAAGAGATTCCACTTCTTCAAACATAGAATTGGCAAGATTCTTAAGATTTTCAATCTTACGCGAAACTTCATCGACATTAATTGGTTTATCTTGAATTTGGTCATAAATGTCGTTTAAAACTTCGTAAACTGCTTCAATTCGATCAGCGTAATTAGCCTTAATGGCGTCATTACCAATTTCATCTAATAAACTTTCAGTTAATTTGATGCGGTGATAATAAACAGAAATCAAGTTATATGCTTCTTCTGCAGTACTCTTTAAAGAATCGACATAATTCTTAAAGTTCATCACCCCTTCATTCACCACTTTATAATTTTCTTCAAGTTCATCTAACTTGGTTTTTAAAAGTGAGAATGGTTGACGCGTACCACTATGAACAAAACCATCTAAATAACGTTTAGCACTTCCTAAGCTATCAACCGATCTCGATAATTCATTAATTCGCTCATTTTCTAAATCCGAAACCTTATAGAATTGTTTAATTTCAGGAAGAACAGCACAAATTCTTAAAAAGAGTTTTTCAACTTCATTAACTTGATTGTAAATGCGGGTGTAATTCTCATTAAAATAACTACGAGCGGTAATCTCTGCGTCTAATAATTTTGCAAACTCATCAATCTCGGTGAGAATGATATCGCATTGAGTTTTAACACCACCACATTGAAGGTTAATAATTTTCTTAGTTAATTCTGCAAGCTTCTTTTTCCATTCGTCGACATGAGCTTTAAAGGATAAGTGATATAAAGGAACCCCTTCTTTTTCGGTTTCTTTATATTTGTTTTGTAATTCTACTAACTTTTCAGGGATAACAGTTTTAACTGTTTTACATAATGTAGATAAATCAATTAGGACATGTCCTAAAGCAGTTAAGACATCATTTAATGAATCAATTTCAGTTTGAATTTCATCATATTCCGCCCCTTCAAGCATGTCTTCAAACATTGAAAATTTAGAATCAATCTTATCAAACATTTTATTAAATGTTGGAGCGACTAATTCAAGATCATCAGATTCTGAATAATAAGTTTGTTTGACGTGGCGATATACTTCTTTTAAGTGATCAATATTACGACGGCATTGTTCTTCAAGTTTAATCACTTCATATAAATCGTGATCTAGTGATTTAACACTCTCACTTAAAGTGTCAATTGCCTTTTTAGCTTCGCTAACAACGTTTTTAATGTTTTTATATTGTTTTGCTTTAACTAAAGCTGCCAATTGCTTAAGAATAGAATCAGCGTATTTATCTTCAACATCATAGATGTTTCTAAAACGTCTTTGGAAATACTCATATTTATCCATGTAAAGGAGGTTGGTTCTAGAGATAATTTCAAGTCTATGGATATATTGGCTATCTTGTCCGATAAGTAAAGAATCATAATATGAAAATTGCTTTTCAAGATTACGAATTTGTTTTCGATAGTTAAATCTAGAATAGACAAATAAATAAAATAAAACTCCACCAGCAATAACGACAACACCAATAGCAACTATTAGCGCTATCAATGTACCAGTAGTAAGACCAATAACCATAGATATCCCTCCTTAATCAAAGATTAATTATATATATTCTATAGTAAAAGCGTTAAAGAAGGAAAAAATAATTAAAATATTTTTTGTTAGGAAAATTAGTAACCAAGGAAAAAATATAATCAAAAATATAGTTAAGTAGGTTATATCTTAAATAAAAAATATCTGCTAAAAAATTAGTTCAAAACGCTCAAAGTCATCACCGCTTTTTAAAAATTTAATTTTTATGTTGATTAGTTTGAACAAATCCTTTATATTATTCACTGCATGTAATGCAGCACATTAATACTGCTCGACTGATGTTTGATATTCAAACAAAGTAACCAAAGCTATGCGGTGAAATGCCAGTTCAAACACCCGGAGCAAGGAATTAATGCCTCAATTTATTTGCAAATAATAAAGAAAGGAAGGAAGTCACATGAGATACACTGGATCAGACTGGAAACAAAGTCGTAGATTAGGATTCTCCACTCTTGAAACTGGTAAAGAACTCCAAAAAAGACCTTATGGTCCTGGACAACACGGTGCTTCAAGAAAGAAGAAACCATCTGAATACGGCAAACAATTAGTCGAAAAACAAAAGTTAAGACAGATGTATGGTGTTAATGAAAGACAATTCCGTAGATTATTCATGCTCGCACTTAAGAGCAAAGAAGTTACTGGTTTTGCCTTCATGAAACTCTTAGAATCTAGATTAGACAACCTCGTCTATCGTATGGGATTTGCCCGTACAAGAAGAGGCGCTAGACAACTCGTGAATCACGGCCACATCGAAGTCAACGGCAAGAAAGTTGATGTCCCAAGCTATTTATGTTCCTTAAATGACGTTATCGCTCTTAGAGAAAACGCCAAAGAAATGAAAGTAGTTAAAGAATCACTTGCTTCTATCGCTACTAAAGTCGGCTGGGTGGAAGTTGATGAAGAAAAACTCTCTGGTAAATACATTCGTGAACCAGAAAGAAATGAATTAACTCAACAAATCACTGAATCACAAATCGTTGAATACTACAACCGTAAGCTCTAATCTAAAAACTTGCTTACAAAGACTCGTCAAATGGCGAGTCTTTTTTTATACATATCTAAAAATATTATGTTATAATTCTACATAGTAGATTGGAGCATAATTATGGGCATATATGAAGAGTTACAAGCGCGTGGATTAATCGCACAAGTCACTGACGAACATGAAATTAGAGAACTTCTTAATAAAGGAGAAGCGAAATTTTATATTGGCTTTGACCCAACCGCTGATTCTTTACATGTCGGACACTTCATGGCCTTATGCTTAATGAAAAGACTCCAAGAAGCTGGTAATACCCCAATCGTCTTAGTAGGCGGAGGAACTGGTCACGTTGGCGATCCATCTGGAAGAAGCGACTTAAGACAAATGATGTCTAAAGAAACTATCGACCATAATGTTGAATGTTTCAAAAAGCAAATGGCTAGATTCATCGATTTCAATAAAGCTTTAGTTGTTAATAACGCTGACTGGTTACTTAAACTCAACTATGTTGAGCTCCTCAGAGATGTTGGTCCACACTTCTCAGTTAATAATATGTTAAGAGCGGAATGCTATAAGCAAAGAATGGAAAGAGGCTTATCTTTCTTAGAATTCAACTATATGATTATGCAAGCTTATGACTTCTATTATTTACATGAACATTATGGCTGCAATATGCAGTTTGGTGGCGATGACCAATGGTCTAATATGCTTGCGGGTACCGAATTAATTAGAAAGAAAACCGGAAAAGATGCTTATGCGATGACTATCACTCTCCTTCTTAATAGTGAAGGTAAGAAGATGGGTAAAACCGCATCAGGTGCTGTCTGGCTTGATCCAAATAAAACCACTCCATTTGAATTCTTCCAATA
>CAMUVS010000049.1 GCA_947164155.1 uncultured Caryophanales bacterium
AACGGTCTAAAACTGTTTTTGCATCTAGATGGGAGAACGCCGTTGCCGGAGCAGGGTCAGTTAAGTCATCAGCAGGAACATAAATTGCTTGAACTGACGTAATAGAGCCATCTTTAGTAGAAGTAATTCTTTCTTGAAGTTGACCCATTTCAGTAGCAAGAGTTGGCTGATAGCCAACCGCGGAAGGCATTCTACCTAAAAGAGCAGAGACTTCACTACCAGCTTGGGTAAATCTAAAGATGTTATCAATAAAGAGTAAGACATCTGTGTGTTCATAATCTCTAAAATATTCCGCCATAGTAAGTCCAGATAGACCGACTCTCATTCTCGCTCCTGGAGGTTCATTCATTTGACCAAAGATTAAGGCCGTTTTAGATAAAACACCGCTTTCTTTCATTTCGTAATATAAGTCATTACCTTCTCTACTTCTTTCGCCAACTCCAGCGAAAACAGAAATACCACCTTTTTCATTAGCGATATTATTCATTAATTCTTGAATTAAAACGGTTTTACCAACTCCAGCACCACCGAAAAGTCCAATCTTACCACCTCTAACATAAGGACAAAGTAAATCGATAACTTTAATACCGGTTTCAAAGATTTCAGTTTTTACTGATTGATCTTTAAATTTTGGAGGGTTACGGTGAATCGACATCTTTTTAGCATCTTTAACTTCACCAAGTTCAAGTCCATCAATTGGTTCGCCTAAAACATTAAACATACGACCTAATGTCGCTCTACCCACTGGAACTTCAATTGGTTTTTCAGTAGAAATAACTTCTAAACCTCTCACTAATCCTTCAGTTGGTCCCATAGCGACACATCTCACCACATCGTCTCCGATATGTTGAGCAACTTCAACAGTAAGAGTTTTTCCTTCAGGTAAAGCAATTTTTAAGGCTGTTAAAAGTTCTGGGAGATGTTCATTATTAAACTGAACATCAACAATTGGTCCCACGGCTTGTTTGATATAGCCTTTTACGACAGGTTTTTCTTTCATATACCCTCCTTTACATCGCTTTGGCTGCTGAGACTATTTCGGTAATCTCTTGAGTAATAGCAGCTTGACGTGCTTTATTAAATTCAATATGTAATTCGTCTAATAAGTCTTTGGCGTTATTTGTGGCGTTTTCCATCGCATTACTACGAGCTGCTTGCTCACAAACTGCGCTTTCTAATAATTTAGAATATAGACAAGTTTCTAAATAAAATGGGATGAGTTTATCCACTAATTCATTAACACTAGGTTCGAATATTGGTGGATAGTCATTACTTTCTTCTTTAGAAGCAATAAAAGGTAATAGTTTATAGTCTTTAGCAAAGAAGACTAAGGAATTTTTATATTCAGAATAGATGATGTGAATTTCTGAATATGTCCCTTTGATATATTCTTTTAGAATATAATCTTTAATACGATTGACAAAATCTTTAGCGATATAAGAAGTAGAATCCTCAAATCCTTCAACAACTTTGAATTCTTCTTTTGAATATCTTACTATTCCTTTTTGTCCTAAAATAATCGCTTCATCTTCTTTAGTAATTTTGGCATCGGCGACTTTAAAAATATTAGTGTTATAACTGCCACAAAGTCCTAAAGTTGAAGAAATAATGACATATAGTTTTTTGTTAGCCTTTTCGTTAATCTTCATAAAAGGAGAATTAGTCTTTTTAGTAAAAGACAAAAGTAAATCCACAACTTCATCAAGTTGCTTATTGTAGTCCTTATTAGCGAGCATCTTGCCTTTCCACTGCTTTAATTTCACAGTAGAAACAAGTTTCATCGCGCTGGTTACTTTATAAGCCCCAGTTACAGACTTAATTCTCGATTTAATTTTGACAACGTTTTGACCCATAAATTTTATTTATATTCTTCTAAATATAATTCGTTAAATTTCTCAAATTGAGCAATTAACTTCTTTTCCACTTCTGGAAGAATTTCTTTATTTTCTCTAATACTATTAAGTAATGATTTATCACTACTTAAAGAATATTCATATGCTTTAGATAAGTAAGATGCAATCTTATGTTTATTTAAAGAGTCTAAATATTTATTTTTAGCAGCGAATAGATAGAAAATTTCTTTTTCCATTGGATAAGGGTTATATTGCCCTTGTTTTAATACTTCAAGTAAAGCTTCTCCGTGTTTTAATATGGCTAAAGTAGAAGCGTCAAGATCACTACCAAATTGAGAGAAGGATTTCATTTCTTCAAAGCTTGCAAGATCAATCTTTAAGCTTCTAGCGACTTGTTTCATTGCTTTAGTTTGCGCAGCTCCACCAACACGGGAAACAGATAAACCAGCGTCAATTGCTGGTCTTTGACCAGCATTGAATAAATCAGTCACTAGGAAGATTTGTCCGTCCGTAATAGAGATGACATTAGTAGGAATATAAGCAGAAATATCTCCAGCTTGAGTTTCTACAATTGGTAAAGCAGTAATAGAACCACCACCATATTTGTCATCTAATTTACAAGCTCTTTCAAGTAAACGAGAATGTAAATAGAAGACATCACCAGGATAAGCTTCTCTTCCTGGGGAACGTTTTAGTAATAATGATAAAGTACGATAACTAACTGCGTGTTTACTTAAATCATCATAGACGATTAAGACATCTTTGCCTTGGTGCATCCAATATTCCGCCATTGCTACTCCAGCATATGGGGCAACATAAAGCATTGGAGCTGGTTCACTAGCAGTAGCAGAAACCACTAAAGTGTAATCCATAGCACCAAAAGATTTTAATTTATCAACGATTTGCGCCACTGTGGAATTCTTTTGACCAATAGCGACATAGATACATAAAACATCTTTCCCTTTTTGATTGATGATAGTATCAATGGCAATCGCGGTTTTTCCAGTTTGACGGTCACCAATAATTAATTCTCTTTGGCCTCTACCAATTGGGGTAATGGCGTCAATTGCGGTAATACCAGTTTCTAAAGGTGTATCAACACTTTTTCTTGTGATAACTCCAGGAGCAATAACTTCAATTGGTCGAGTCTCTTTAGTTTCAATTGGTCCAAGTCCATCAATAGGTTGACCAAGAGCGTTAACTACTCTTCCGAGCATGTTATCGCCAACTGGGACTTCCATAACGCGTTTAGTACGTTTAACTTCATCGCCTTCTTTAATTAAAGAATCATCACCTAATAAGACCGCTCCAACGTGATCAGCTTCTAGATTCATCACTAAGCCATATATGCCGTTAGTGAACACCAATAATTCACCAAGCATCGCTTGAGTTAAGCCGTAAACTAAGGCAATCCCGTCACCTACAGAAATAACTGTACCGACATCACTAGAATCAACATCATGTTTATAGTTCTTAATTTGTTCTTTAATTAAAGCACTAATTTCATTTGCGTTAATTTTCATTTAAATACCTCCTTACTTAAGTAAGGCTATTTTCATATCATTGATATGACGTTTAATAGAACCATCATAAATATGGTCATTAATCACGACTTTGACCCCTCCAATTAAGCTAGGATCAATAATATTTTTCAGTTCGACAGGTCGCGTTTCTATCTTACCGATTGCGGAGTTAAGCTTTGCTAATTGCGATTCGCTTAATGGCTCAGTCGAATACACTAAACCTTCAATTACTCCACGATATTCGTTCACTAAAGAATTATAGTTTTCAAAGATTTCAGTTAAATATTGTCCGCGGTGATTTTTCACTACAATCTTTATTAAAGTTTTAATTTCTTCATCCACTCCAATAAAGACCTTATCAATAATTTGTTCTTTCTCTTCGAATTCTTTATATGAGGAATTTAAGACCACTAAGAAATCTGGGTTTTCTTTTAAAACCTTGATTAATTCTTTAATTTCTTTTTGACTAGACTCTAAAGAGTTTTCATCTTTCTTTAAAGAATATAGCGCCTCAGCGTATCGTGAAGTTATTTCTTTCATAATTAGTCTTTCTTCACATCCTCAATAAATTCTTCAAGTAAACGGTTATTATCTTCAGAAGATACTTCTCTTCCTAATAACTCTTTAGACGCATCTAAAGCTACAGAGACAATCTCTTTTTTGATCTTATCTTGAGCTTCGAGTTCCATTCGAGCGATATCGTTTTCTGCTTCAAGTTTCATACGGCTTATATCTTCTTGAGTTTGTTCAAGAATCTTATTTCTTTCGATAACCGCGTTAGCTTTGGCTTCGGCAACGATATTAGCCGCCGTCCTATCGCTAGCAAGGACAGTTTCTTTGGATTTCAATTCATTTTCTTTCCAGATAGCTTTACTTTGTTCTGCTTCCTTGATGTTAGATTCAATATAATCCTGTCTTTTCTTAATGATTTTCTTTACTGGTTTATAAGCAAAAAATATCACCACTAAGATAAGGACGAGTAAAGCAGCAAGTTGCACCACAAAAGATACCCAGTTAGGAATAAGTTTTGCTAAGAATGTTTCAGAGTTTAATTCTTTAGAAACATCGCAACTGGTAAGTAGTAAAAATGCTGGAAGTAAGAAAATTAATTTTCTTCTCTTCATGTTACCCTCCTTATTTGGCGACGAAAATAATTAAAATGGCAGTTAATAACGCATAAATAGCGGTTGTTTCAACAAGCGCACAAGCAAGAATCATATTGGTTCTTAATTTTCCATACATTTCTGGATTGCGGCTCATTCCATCAACAGTCTTGGCACAAACCCAAGCTTCACCTAAGGCTGATGGCATAACGGCTAAAATCGCAATTGCTGCGGCTAATGCATTTCCCATGTATTAGTTTCCTCCTTTCACTGAAAGTTCTTGTATATCATCATCTTCCGGACCTTCATTAGCGATGAAAATCATCGATAAGAAGAGGAAGACAACAGTCTGAATTAAGCCCGAGAATAAATCAAAATAGGCATGTAAGATTGGGGTGACAATCGGAGCAACAAAGCTACCTGCCCCCATCGCTTGGCCTGCAGCTTCAATAACTGTACCTCCGATACCGTTAAGAGCAGCGTAGAGTAAAGTCATTAAAGTCCAACCCGCTAAAGCA
>CAMUVS010000050.1 GCA_947164155.1 uncultured Caryophanales bacterium
ATGACGGCAAACTAGATTACATTTATAACTTCACAATTAAAAAGATTACCGAAGACTTTGAAGCCCTTAGATTTAACACTGCGATTAGTCAAATGATGGTCTTTACTAATGAGCTTTATAAAGCAGAGAAGATTTATCTTCCTTATTTAGAAGGATTCTTAAAGACTTTAGCGTGTATTGCCCCTCACCTAGGAGAAGAGTTATGGCAAATCTTAGGCCATAAAGATTTAATTGATTTCGAACCTTGGCCAACATTTGACTCTTCTAAAATCGTTTTAAGTAATGTTCAAATCGCAGTAAGTGTGAACGGTAAGCTTAGAGCAACTTTAGATGTTAATAAAGATTTAGATGATGAGACTGTGAAAAAACTCGCTTTTGAATTAGAAGCAATTAAACGTCACACTGAAGGAAAAGAAATAAAGAAAGTTATTGTTGTTAAAAACAAGATTATTAATATCGTCGCAATTTAAAATGAAATTATTAATTGATATTGGAAATACCGCCACAAAGTTTGGTGCTTTAGATAGTGGCTTCTTATTTTTAGGAAGATGCTTTAATAGTGAGATAAACGAAGACAAATTAGATGCTTTATTATCTAAAGATAATATTGAATCAATTTATGTTAGTAGTGTCGCACCTAAAATCACCGAACAATTAAGTGTATATTTTAATGAAAAATATCATTTAGACATCATAGAATTCTCTGTTAGCGATCTCTCTAACTTAAAAATAAAAATCGATAACAAAAATGAATTAGGATTAGATTTATATTTTGATTTAGTTGGAGCGGTAAATAAATATCAATCTCCTATATTAATCGTCGATATGGGAACAGCGACGAAAATTCTATTAATCACTAAAGAAAATATCTTTAATAGCTGCGTTATTCTTCCTGGTATGGGAATTAGCAAACGTATATTAAATGAAGCAACAGAATTACTTCCAAATACCGATTTAGACGAAGTAAAAAAGCTAAGTGAATCTAGAAACACGATTGATGTCATCAATAGCAGTGTTTACTACGCGCATGTGGAAATGATTAACGGTTTACTTGAGCGATATGAAAATGAAATTGGATATAAGTGCTTACATATCTTTACTGGAGGCAATGCCCCAAAAGTTTTAAAAGATATTAAAGCCCCATATATTTATGATGAGAATCTCTGTTTAGAGGGACTCTCAATTTATGTAGAAAAGAAGGTAGAAAAATGAAAAAGACGAAATTCGATAAGTTGACATCGAAATATCAAAAAGAATTACTCAAATCTTTAGAAGAGTTTGTCGCTATTGATTCAAGTTATGATCCTAACACTGTTAATGAAACTAACCCTTTTGGAGCGGGTGTTTCTGACGCTTTAAATTACATCACAAATTTAGCTAGGAGTGATGGCTTTGAAGTGACTAATTATGATAATAAAATAGTGGAAATTTTATATGGAAGAGGAAATAAGAATTTAACCATCATGGCTCATGCGGATGTTGTTCCTGCAGGAGACGGATGGATTGACCCTCCATTTAAAATGACGGAGAAAAAAGGCGTTTTATATGGAAGAGGCGTATCTGATGATAAAGGTCCATTACTTGCCTCATATTATGCATTAAAAGCCCTTAGAGATGAAGGATTATTAGGGGGATATGAGATTAGATTTCTAGTTGGAGGAAACGAAGAAAGTGGTTCTTTAGGAATGCATCATTACTTTAAAGTTCTTAAAAAGAAGCAACCTACTTTAGGATTCTCTCCTGATAGCGATTTCCCTTTAATCTATGCTGAAAAAGGTATTACTAATTTTACTGTTAAAGCAAAAGTTGAAGTGCCAGGATTAATTTCTATTAAAGGCGGCACCGCGAGTAATGCAGTTATCGATAAATGTGAACTTAAAGTTGATCTTAACTTAGACTTCTTAAAATTCATTATGGAGCGTTATCATCGTAACGAAGCTGAAATTCGTACGGTTGATGATGTAACCACTGTGACTTTCTTTGGTAAAGCTGCGCATGGCTCTACTCCTGAAAAAGGTGTTAACGCGGGAATGATGGCCCTTAAATCAATCGCAGAATTTTCTAAAAATGAATCTTTACTTAGACTAGTGAATTTATATGAACCATTAGACGGCAAAGGATATGGCTGTAGTGCCACAAATAAGGAAATGGGTCATAACTCCTCTAATATGGGTTTAATTTCTTATAAAGATGGAGTTATGGAATTAACTATTAACTTCCGTTATATCAATTCTTGTGACTATAAAGAATTAGTGGCTTCTATTAAAGAAGCAAATAAAGGATTTGAAGTTAAGTTAGGAGAAAATAATCCAGTCCTTTTCTATCCTCAAGATAGTGAACTTATTAAAACTTTATTAAAAGCCTATCAAGATGAGACAGGTGATTTAAAAAGTAAACCTCTTGCTATTGGAGGAGGAACTTACGCGAAATGCGCTGATAATGTTGTCGCCTTTGGTATGCAATTCCCTGGATTTGATAGTTTAATGCATTCTCCAGGAGAGATGACTAAAAAAGAAGACTTATTTAAAGCAATGAGCATCTACGCTAGAGCGATATATGAACTTGGAGAAGTTTTAAAGAAATAAAATGCGCACAAAATTTAAGGCTTGGACCGTTCCATATCTAGAAGAACATCAAGAATATTCACTAACTGATGAAGAAATATCTTCATTAGATGATTTATATCTAGAAATTGGTAGCGGCAAAGGTGATTTTATCATCCAAATGGCGGAGAAATATCCTCATCGCCTCTATTTAGGTGTGGAGAAAAATGTCACTTGTGCAGGTATCACCTTAAAAAAGATTGTGGAAAAAGAATTAAATAATGTGAAATTTCTTTTCCGTGATGGGGCGGAAGTTATTCGTCTATTAAAAGATCATTCAGTCAATAAGATTTATCTTAATTTCTCTGACCCATGGCCAAAAAAGAGACATTCAAAAAGAAGATTAACTAGTATCTCATTTTTACAAGAATATAAACGTATCTTAAAAAAAGACGGCCAATTAATATTTAAAACTGATGATTTAGATTTATTTAATTTCTCTTTAGAGATGTTTAGCGAAGCTGGATTTAAAAAGATTAATGTCACTTATGATTACGATGTTTTAGATGAAGATGATGCAGTAACTGAATATCAAACTAAGGCAATTACAAAAGGGAAATCCATTAAGCGAGCGGTATTAGGCTTATGATTAAAAATTACGGACTATATAACAATCATGAATTAGATAACACTGTTTTGGTGCTTTTTTCTGATAAAAAGGTAGATAAATCTACTCCTTTAGGTGAAGTTGATATTTTATATCATGAGCAAGAAATCGTGGGCTATAAACTTAAAAACTTCATTAAATATGCGAAGATCAAATATAGTGGAATTATTTATTTACCCGCTAATCCGTTAATTGACGTTATTAACGGAATCTTAGCTAGATATAATTTAGAACTATTAGACTATAAACACGGCTCAGGATATATCACTAAAATTAATAACAACAAATTAATGGTGTTTTGTGAGTCAGGAACATTTATGAGAGATTATCAAATCTCTAAAGGTCAATATTGTTCCTATTACGATTTATATATTAAAGATGAAAACGATAAAAGATTATTTGAAATAGATGAAAACATTAAAGAGAATATGGATTTTTTTCTCTCGGAGGTCAAATAAATGATAGAAGTAGAATTAAAAAAACAAGGCAAGATATCTCGACTTACCAACAAAACATTTAAATTTGAAAAGGAATTAGGCGAAGGATTTTACGCGGCCAATTACTTTTTAAAAAGTAATAAGATTGTTAAAGAAAACGTTCCTAATCATAAAGTTACGATGCAGTGGTTTCAAAGAAGAGATGATTCTATGCTTTGTGGAGTAGATGAAGCGATTGCTATCTTACACACATTTGCGATTCACCCAGAAGAGTTAGAAATTGAAGCTCTTAATGACGGAGATATCATTAATAATATGGAACCAGTTTTAAAAGTAACTGGTAAATATGAGAACTTTGGCTTTTTAGAAAGTGTTATTGACGGTATTTTAGCTAGAAGAAGTAGTGTCGCTACTAACGTAAGAGAAGTGCTTAGAGTGGCAGGAGATACCCCTGTATTTTCTATGGCTGATCGACAAGATGATTATCACACTCAAGTAGGAGACGGCTACGCCACTTATGTAGCGGGAATTAATAGAGTCTCTACTGACGCTCAAGGAGCGTGGTGGGGAGGAGCCGGCATGGGCACCATGCCACACGCTCTAATTCAAGTTTGTGGTGGAGATGTCGTAAAAGCTGCTCAAATCTATCATAAAACCTATCCAAACGAAAAAGTGACTGCTTTAATTGATTACAATAATAATGTAGTTAAAGATTCTTTAATTTTAGCGCGTGCATTAAAAGAAGATTTAAACGGAGTAAGAATTGATACTTCCAAGTCTTTAATTGACCATTATTTTGATGATAAAGATACATCAGGATTTGACCCTCATGGTGTTTGTAAAGAATTGGTGTTTGCTCTTAGAGAAGCGCTAGATAAAGAAGGGTTTAACTATGTTAAAATCATCGTTTCTTCTTCTTTTGGACCAGAAAAAATCAAAGAATGGAAAGCATTAGGTGTACCAGTTGATTTATATGGAGTTGGTACCTACTTTGTAAACAATATGACATGTGGCTTTACCGGAGATCTTGTGATGCTTGACGGTAAGCCTCAAGCTAAAGAAGGTAGAGCTAATTATCCATCTAATAGGTTACAAAAGGTTAAATATCCTATATACTAAAATTATCAATAAGGGGGAATTAATAAATGAAATGGGGGAAATTAATTTTTAGTACAGCATTTTTAAGTGTTTCACTTGCTAGTTGTGGGGGTTCTAGCCCATCTAGTTATAATCCATTTGATCCTAAATACGAAGTATCACATGAATTTGTTTCTAACTTAGCTAA
>CAMUVS010000051.1 GCA_947164155.1 uncultured Caryophanales bacterium
GGAGATGAATATGAATCTATATCCTTTAATATATCCTTAAATACAGAATCTTTAGTTCGAGTATCATAAGAATACTGTGAATAGTCTGCACCCGATATTTCAATCACATCAGAGGGAGAATAATGTCTTTTATATTTATTATCTAGGTGGCACAAATAGCGAGCACAACTCACCTTGTCAGAACAGATCTCCGGTTTAAAAAAAGGAATATCAGAAAAAACGACTTTTAGCTTACGTTCGAAAGAATTAATTGACTTTTTTCCAGAAAACATAAACATAACATGATAGTGGGGAGAATCAGAGTCAATATGTAGAGGTGAGACGAATATAGGACAATGAAAAGATTCAAGAATATCGATAAAAATAGAAAAATCGCAAATATCTTTTTGGTAAACGACAAACCAAAAAGTACGAGAATAAGCATCAGAATTAGACATAATATCACCTTTCTAACTAAGTTAATCAATCATTTTTATCCAACGGGCAAGTAACATAATTGTATAAAAAATCCCAATACAAGCAACCCAAGCTTCTAAAACAGAAACACATTCAGTAACAGGAAAAAAATAATTAAGAGAATTAAGTTCCGGAATAGACTCCCATAAATCAAGAAACGCCCGAAAAGGAGACTTAGGCAGAGCCGCCATAACTATTGGAAGAAATATCAATACAATAGCGATTTCACTTACTTTTTGCATAAAAAAATCCTTTCTAAATAAATCATTTAATAATTATGATCTTAATAAGCTACGAGTAACCATCATTAAGCCACATAAGAAAAGAATAAATTGAAGTAAACGAAAAATATAGGAAATTCTATCAAAGGACACAGAGCCATCAGAAGATTTATATTTAAAGTTAATAGGAATAGGATATTCCTTATTATCCCCATAAGTAAGTTTAGCGAACCACTCAGGAGGTTGACGAGAAGAATTAGAAAAAAGACTAGCTAACGAGGATAAATCTTTAGGAATACAAAAAGGAAATCTATCTTCAATCCATTGAGGCAAGAAATAAGAATGTTCATTTTCTTGTATGTCAGGTTCAGTAGGAATAGGCTCAGGCAATTCAATTTCACCTGTTTGTATTTCTTCTTGAATTCCAGTAATAGGAATATCAGGGTAAGGAATATCTAGATCAGTAGGGAAAGGTAATGCAATATCAGGATAATCAACTTTAGACGGATTCCAAACGAAAGAATTTTCCCAAGGTATGGAAACAGGGTAAGAATCTCCAACACCCTGTACATTGACATTAGCACCAGTATCCCAAGGAAGTTCCCAATTACCTGTAGTAGGATTTTTTCTAGCTACCTTATCAGACGTTTCAATTCCAATAGATTCAATTTGACCAAGAAGAGAGCCGAGAGGATAAGTTATTTTATTTTTATCAAAATCAAAAGAATCCCAAGAACCAACCATCATAGAAATTTCACTATTTTTTAATTCGAAAGCTTGTGATATTTGATGGAAAGTCTCATATAAACGAAACTCTATTTTATAACCAGTATAACCCGATAAATGTACATAGGATTGACCATCATCATTGGTAAAAATTTCAGTAACAGTACATTTAGATAAAGCATTAGCATCGTAAATATAACCCCTTTGAAAAGAGGGCATGCGATCTCTCCATAAAGTAGGAACAGGAACAATACGATAAGAATCACAAGAATGTTTAATATCTTCAATTAACCCAGCTTCCCAACCACTTTTAGGCAAAGGTAAACTATTAAAAAAAGTATTAAGATCAGTAGAATAATTAGAACCAACAGTATCTCCAACTTTCATATCAATATTATTAGTAATAATTTGACCATCTAAAAGCTTATGCGATGAGTAAACATCTAAACAAGTATCTAAAATATCTTTAGAAATATAATTTTTCCCGTCAACAATATTACTTTTTATCCATTCCTTACCAGCAACTTGAGCAGCATCGTTAGTCTTTACACCTTCCGCATAAGATTCCCCAGCATCATTCAAAGCATTTACTAAATCTTTACGAATTGATTCCACCTCTTCTGGGTGAGATCGACACCACTCAACCGAACCAATAACACCAACTGCGGCGAGAGTAATAGCAATAAAAGGACCAGCCACAGGAATAGCCGTAGAAGCGGCGGCGGCAACTGCAACACCACCCGTTGCATTGGCAGACTTATAATCATAATAAAATACGTCAAAAATAAGAGTCAATGAAAGAAAGATAGCGATCAAACGCACTTTTTTATCAAAGATAAGTGATAGATTTTTCATTATTTTCCCTCCAAAAAAAAGAAAGAGGGTAAACCTCTTTCACTTTTTTGTAATAGAAATAATTGAAGAGCTTTCATTATCTTCCGAAAAAAGTGCGTGGGTGTCATACAACCCACCATATTTTTTCCTATATCTAAAGAAAGAGCCGTCAACTTTTTCTTTCATGGGATACCAACGAAGTACAGAATAAAAAAGCTCGCCAAAAGCAAAAAATGAAATAAGTTTACCCCAAAGCCCAATATTCGAAATTTTTCTATGGACGCAATTATATTCAACTATTCCCCTCACCTGTTTATCTAAGTTGGTATCCATCTGGGTAGATAAATATATTTGAAACCCATAGTGTCTATGCACACTAAAGAACCAAGTCCACTTTTTTTGGTAGTTTTGTTGCCAAGATCGCGCATTAAAAAGGAGCTGAGCTTCATCTATAAAAAGAAGAATTCTAGATTCCGCATCACGATAACTAGAAGCAGTATGTTTAAACCAATATTCGGTGGCAACCTCAATTAATTTATCCGGTGACATTTCGTCATTACCAACATAAACATAATTTTCACGGTGAAGCTCAGGATAATTTTCCCAATCAATATAAAAATTCGTAATTACAAATTTTTTACCATTACGAAGAGCGTGATATATGATTTTACTCATATGAAGGGACTTCCCTGAACCTGGAGTACCAGTAAATAAATAGACCATAGAAAAAACCTCATTAAGAAGCAGATGCAGAAGTCAGCTTCTTAAACACACGAATACCAAGACGAATTCCAATTACAACTCCAAGGATGCCAAGAGCAATAGGGATAATAGCCTCAATATTAGCCTTGACAGCGTCAGCCGCCGACTGACAAGCAGTAGTTAACGCAGAATCAGCAGTAACAGCAGCAAGAATTGGATTAAACATAATAAACACCTCTTTCTAATAAATTAAACACAATCTTTAGTTATATTAACAAAGGCAGATACCACTCGCCCAAATGCCCAAGCAGTAAAGCCAATCGTTAACCCAGTAGAAATCCCAGTTAATATAATTTCGCGAATACTATCAAAAGTCAAATCATTTCCCCCTAACTAATGCCCAAGCAAGAATTCCAATAATAATAAACTCAGCTAAAAGCATATATGAAAGAATATCAACTTCAGATAAAGAAGAATCAGAAGAATTAGAAACCGAAGAATACTGAGAATCCTGAGCAACTTCAGAATGAACATTTTTTTCATTTAAAGCATTAAGTAATTGAGTAAATTGTTCATCATTAATATAAACAACAGTAGAATTAGAATCCATATACCTAATTTACTCCTCATTAAAAGTATTACAAATGAACTTTAGTACATTAATATCATTATATTTATAAATACCCATAACTAAAGGCATGGAATAACGACCCTCACCAGTTCGCTTTTTTACATAATATTGTTCATTACGCTCAATAACAAGTAAATCATCAATAACGAGGTCAACAGGAGTTACACAATTACGAGATAAATAACACTTTTGAATAAACTTAGATCCGTTTTTGTGATAAGATAAAATGACATTATTAGAAGCATCTTTATCAATAGAAACGAAACGACCTAAACAAATAGTTTTTTGGTAAGACATAAAAATCACTCCTTTTAATCATCAAAATACATGCGATACATTCTTAACTCTTTCAGCCACTTAGCTAATTGCTTAAATTCTAAACATCCAAGTAAATTTCCATGAATACGTTCAAATTCAGAATTATCGACATATCTTTCAATTGCTTCGTCGATTGTCATAAAAAATTTCTCCTTTCAATAAAAATTATTATCTTCGAAAAAAACAATAATACAAATTATTAAAAAAATCAAGTAAAGAAAAAGAAAAAAAATAAACATAGGCAGATTATACAAAAAAATAATATAAATATAGTAAAAAGTTACAAAAACGACCAAAAATCAATGACCTAAAAAAAGGAAGATTTTTAGTCAAGAGGATATGCCTATCTATGATATTCATATCCTCAATCTCAAATTATATATTTACAATAACGTGTCAAGGGTTGCCCTACGGCGTATCGGCTTCGCCTTGCCCCTTGACACTCACGGAAAACGGTGTTAATCGTCCAAAATCCTTTTTTGACAAGCTATAGAATACTTAACAATATACTTTAACCAAGCATTAACATCATCACCAAACAAATCACTAAGATAAACATATTGATCATCTGATAATAATGAATTATGTAATGATTCATCTATTTTCTTATCATTATCAATAAACACCTTTATATCATTTAAAAGTTCCTCACTTAATCTTACAACTTTAGACATTACTTATAACTCCTTTCTTATGTAACTATTGTAACATCCGTAACGCAAAAAATCAATAAAAAAAACATAGGCAGATTATACAAAAGTAATAATATAAATAGGATATAAATATAGTAAAAAGTTACAGAAACGACCAATGACCAATGACCTCAATATATAGTCATAGTATAACGAGAGGTCATTAAGATGAATGAAGATTATGAGAATTCAAAAACTCACGAATGATAAAAGAATATCTTGGTGAAGTCATACAAGCAAATTTAAGAGAATCATTAGACAAATACAACATAAGCAAAGAATCAAATGAAATAGGAGATGAATATGAATCTATATCCTTTAATATATCCTTAAATACAGAATCTTTAG
>CAMUVS010000052.1 GCA_947164155.1 uncultured Caryophanales bacterium
TCCGCTTCCAAGAAGAATGATATTTGCTCCTCTATCTAATAAAGATCTCGCCGCCGCAAACACTAATGACATTCCTTTTTGCCAAGTGACTCTACTAACTAATGAATAAAGTGGTAAAGATTCATCTTTAATGTTAAATCTTTCTAGTAGAGCTTTCTTATTAGCCTTTTTACCAGTTACAAAGTTATTTGGTCCATAGTTTTTAGCAATGAGTTTGTCACTACCAGGATTAAATTCGTTATAATCAATCCCGTTAAGTATGCCGCAAAAATCATATTCCTTATATATAAGGATATTATTTAAGCCCATACTTCCTTCTGGGGTTAGTAATTCGTTTCTGTGATTTGGTGAAACGGTCGTGACTTTATTCGCATACATAATGCCGGCTTTTAAAGAGGAGATTTTATCTCCAAATCTCACTGTGCCGTTATCGTATAAATAATCAGGTAAGCCAAATAAATCTCCTAAAGCAGAACGATCTAATATACCTTGGAAAGCTGGATTATGAATCGACATCACAAATTTTGTCGAATCATAAAATGACATCCTTTTTTCTCTAATGTAGCAAAATAGCATTCCTGGTTGCCAATCGTGAGCGTGGATGATATCTGGCTTATAATTGACCATCTCTAATAGTTGAGGGAAGGCAACAGAGTAGAACGCAAAGCGTT
Source organism: uncultured Caryophanales bacterium (assembly GCA_947164155.1). Lineage (GTDB taxonomy): Bacteria > Bacillota_I > Bacilli_A > RFN20 > CAG-826 > UBA2450. Next base: position 672 of record CAMUVS010000052.1, read on the forward strand.
CTCCATCATCATCATAGCCATAAATTCTATCACGTTCAAAATAGTGTCTATTTTCAATAAAATAGTATTTGATATCATCTTTAACTAAATAATAAACATTCGCCCCTTCTACTCTCCAACCTAAGTTAATAGACATATAGCCAACATAAGTTAAAGGAAGGTTTTTAGCCTTGATTAAGTTATATAAAGGAAGAACAATCACTACTTCTTCGCCAAGTTTTACTAATTCTTTAGATAAAGCGTAGGTGACATCGGCTAATCCACCAGTTTTCACAAATGGGTTAGCTTCGCTACAAGCCATCGCGATTTTCATTAGACTTTCACTCCTACTTTGATATAAACAACATCATCTGGTGTACCAGTGATTCTTTTTACTTCTTTAATTGATGCATTCTTATCAGAAAGGACATATTCAAGCTTCGTGTCTTTTCCGATTTGAGTTTGCGTAAAGATAATGCAGTTTTTAAGTTCTGCACCTTTTTCCACAACGACATCACGAGAAATGATACAGTTATGGACTTTACCTTTAATGATTGCCCCATTAGCGACAAAACTATTTTGGACATCTGCGTCCTTACCGTATAAGGCTGGTGGGGTATTATGTGTTGTTGTATAAATTGGCCAATCTTCTAAGAAGAGTTGACTTCTAATATGATAATTAAGTAGATCAAAAGAATGATTAACGTAATTTTTTAAATTTAAAACAGGGACGACATAGCCGTCGAATTTCACACCATTAACTTCCATCAAGGCCTCATTGATGTAGTAATTAATCATGTCTTTTATAGAGAATAATTCGCTGACCTTTGTTCCATCAGAAATTATTTTTCTTAAAGCTTTTTTAGAGACAATAAATGTATCTAAACTAATATCAGCTTCCTTGGATCTTAATAAATTAAGAGAAGATTTAACGACTTTGTTATCGTTAAGCTTATATTTATCCGCTCTTAAATAATCGCTATCCGCATTATTCGCGTGAATATAAACGCTAGATATTTCAGCTCCAGAAGCAATATGTTTTTCAATAATTGGTCTAAAATCCATACTACTTAAGTAGTAGCTAGGAGCAATAACTGCAATATCAAAATCAAGTTCATCAACAGGAACATTATCTTTAATATTATTAATATCAGTGTTAAATGCAGGATGACGTAATCCTTTTTCGTTTAATAATAATTCGATATAACCAAGTCTAGTGTTATTGGTCCAAATAGAACCACTACCAATATGTCTTCTTAAAGCGACAATTCCTTTTTTTACTAAAACATAGACTCGATCAATATGGGAATTAGAGAAGTTAGATAAGGTAAAATCAATTAAGCCATATCTGCCTAAAAAAGTCACAGCACCTAATGGGCGCTTTTCAGTTAAACCACCTAAAGATGGCTCGTTATGTAAATCACAAATTCCAATAACTCGTCTCATACTTTTTCTCCTTAAGCGATTAAAACTACTTCATCGTTACCGACATTTATTTTTTCATCGGCTTCTACTGTCACTCCTGGAGCAATAATAGCGTTATGAATTCTTGCTCCTTTTTTAATATGAGCGTTTTCCATAACGACGCATCTAGTGAGCTTACAAGTAGATTCAATAATGACTCCAGTAGAAATCACACAGCTATCGACATCGCCTAAAACAATCGCTCCTTGATTAGCGATACTTCTAGTGATGTGACCTTGTTTACCAATATATTGAGGGACACTATAAGTGTCTTGCGTATAAATTCTATTGCCAGTATCTTGCTCATATAGATTAAGTTCCATCTTATCTAAAGCAATATCCATATTGGCTTCGTGTAAACTTGATAAGGTTCCAACATCTCTCCAGTAGCCTTTATAGCGATAGGCCATAAGTTTACATTTATCTTCTAACATGGCTGGAATGATGTTTTTACCAAAATCATGTTCGCTTTTTTCATCTTTGCTATCATGTTTTAAATATTTACGTAATGTTTTCCAGCTAAAGACATAAACACCCATAGAAGCTAAGTTGCTTTTTGGTACTTTTGGCTTTTCTTGGAATTCAACGATTCTATCTTTTTTATCCACTGCCATAATGCCAAATCTAGAAGCTTCTTTTGGATCAACTTCAATTACAGAAATAGTGACATCAGCTTTACTAGTTTCATGAAGTCTAATCATATCAGCATAGCTGGTCTTATAAATGTGGTCTCCAGAAAGAATAACCACAAATTCCGGATTAGCGTTATCTATAAAATCAATATTTTGCGCGATGGCATCTGCAGTTCCTTTATACCAGTTAGCGCCTTCTTCGGTTTGTCTAGGAGCCAAGGTATTCATTAAGCAGTGCACACCATTTAGTCCCCATTTTTCGCCATTACCAATATAAGAATCTAATTCAGTAGACTCATATTGAGTTAAAACCCCCACGACGTTAATTCCACTATTTGCACAGTTGCTGAGTGGAAAATCAATGATGCGATATTTAGCAGCAAAACTTACTGCAGGCTTTGCAGTTTTTTTGGTTAAGGCTTCTAATCTAGTGCCTTTTCCGCCTGCTAATATCATCGCTATGACTTTATTATTATTAAGCATTTATACACCCTCCATTAACAATCATACTCTTTTAATATTCTTTACTAAAGAAATAAATATAAATTTATTTATGTAATTTTTTGATTACTCTAGAGATTTTTTAATGAGATTTTATAATAGTAGGTTATATTCACTTATCACTTCTTTACTGATTCAATCATTTGATATAAAATAATCAACATGGTTTTAAAAATTCATCCTTGGAGAATCACTTGGCGATATTTACTTGTTTATATCGTTATCCTTGCTATTGCTTTTGGAAGCTGCTTTTCTATTTTCTTTAAAGTTGATGAAAATGGATCGGTCTCTTTTGCTAGTTTTGGAGTTTCTCAAGGAATATTTATCGCCATATTTGTTGGTTTATTTATTGCAACCTATTTAATGGCGTTATTTGGACAAAAATACATTGTTGAAGATAAGTATTTCATTGTTAAAAGATTAACTAGGGAATATCAATATGATTACTCCAATATTGTCTTTATTGATGTTGAAAAGAGTAAAAGAAAAAATATGGTAATTCTTTTTAGTAAAAAAAGTGGGCTTAGATATCTTTTAGGAGATAAAGAAGGAAAGCTATTAGAAACACTAATCAAAAAATGTCCAAATACGATGACTATAGAAGAGTTTAGAAGAGCCTACCCTCAAGAAAGATATTAATTTTATAAATTAGTTGTTGAAATAACTAATTAAATTGTGATAGTCTTTACAAGACGCTTAAAAGGAGGTGTCGATATGTCAAGAGTATGTCCAGTTACAGGTAAAGGTCCAGTCAGTGGAAACCGTCGTTCACATTCTTTGAGAGCAACTCGTAGAAGATGGAACACCAATTTACAAGTTCGTACTGTTATGGTTGATGGCAAAGAAGTACGTGTTCGTATGTCTACTCGTGCTTATAGAACCCTCAACAAAGCTGAGAAATAATATTAACTTGTTAATATTAAAAAAATTGACCTCGCGGTCATTTTTTTATTTCATTGTAATAAGTAATATCGGAACTAGGCTTAATATCATACCTGGATATAAAAGCCACTCAGAAAACGCTAAAAAGATAAACTTCTTTCTTGAGAATGATCCGTCATCATTCTTTTTATTTTGTAAATCAAATAATTTAGGATTAAAGAAAATTAATAGCAAAATAAAAGCTAACACAATAGAAACAATCATTGAGGCTAAAGCGTAATTATCTAGATAAGTCTTATATAAATAATAAGAATAAAAAGCTTCTACTCCAGATAAAGCAAGCATACAAAGTAATGCTCCAAAAAATAAATAGAAATGCTCTTTTAATTTATTTAAAGAGACAAACGGCAAAGTCGCTAAGCAAAAAACAGTTAATACTGCGAGAATCATCATGCTTACTGAATAGACATTAATATTTCTAGAAGCATAGAAAATAAATGGAAAGGCATTTACTAATAAAGAAAAGAATAAAAAATAATTAAGGACGCCATTTTTTTCTTTAAAACTAGGAGTAGTCTCAAAAATAAAAGTATTAAGAATTCTTAAGTTTTTCTTTTCTATAGAATTATAAATTAATCCAAGCGATAAAAAGAATGTGCTTTCAAAAAGAAAGCAAACGATCAACGCGGTTATCACTAGATTATTAATCATATTATTCTTTTAATTTATTAATTCTTTCTTTTATATCATCATGGCCAAATAAATAGC
>CAMUVS010000053.1 GCA_947164155.1 uncultured Caryophanales bacterium
AGGCATCTTTGAATGATATGCTTGCATCAAACTGAGATTTCATCATATTAACAAGTTTCTTATTTACTATAGTTTTTTCTAAATCATCCCATGATGAAAAGCCTGTGTCTTGGGAATTACTTTTGTATTTTAATTCTCGCCTAATAACATATTTCAGATTTGGATTAATCTGAGGTACATTGTTATTAACAATAACCTTTCCGTTACTATCTTTCTCGTATTGTGTAATAGCCCCATAATAACTTGCTTCACATATTTTACCTCGTATAGAATCACCTGTATGCCATCTGGGCTGATTTTTGTCACCCAATATTTTCCCTCTAACCCTAACTCTACGGCGAGATAAGGCAAGAGCTTTATCCTTAACATGATGATTTGTAATGATATTCGAGTCTATAAAATCGACTAATTCACCAACATTTTTACCAATGTGACAATCGCGCTTTTCCTGATCAAGTTTTAATTTCAACCCTTCTAGCTCATAAAGCATTGAGCTATAGGTGTCTTTATTCTTGATAAATGTAATCGCTTTTTCTAATTCTTGTATTTTATAGAATAATTGCAACATACGATCACGCTTTGCAGCAACAGGAATAACAGTAAGCATAGTAGCATCAATAGCATGATGAGAATGATGGTCACGATTTTTTTTCTCCTCAAGACTTTGAATACCTAACATCTTTCTGAAATCAGAAGTCACAGAACCCTTTTCAACTTCTACACTTGTGAAAATAGACTTTAAGAAAAGTGTAGCATAGCGAGTAATAATACCTGTATCAACTAACTGACTATTTCGGAAGCCATCTGTTACTTCTGTCATTTTAAAGCGGCTAAGTTTCTCTTGCCAATACTTCAGTTCCATAGCCCACAGATGACGCTGACGAATACAAATATCTTTTCTATTTTTATCTTGAGCTCTATGTGATTGAGTTTTCCAAAACTCAATATTTTTTTTAATTCTCTCAACACGTTCTTCCCATTTTTGTAATCTGGGTTTTATAGCTGTATATTCTTTTCCATCAATAATGACAGTTTTGTCATAATTCTGCAATGATGAGGGTAATTGATTTTTCTTAATATGTTGATTATAATATGAATCACAAAGCGTTAGATTCATATCTGAGCTATCAAATGATTTACTTCTTGGTATAGTATGTTCTATATCAAAAGCGTTTTCATCAAATAAATTAGAAAGATTGATTATTCTGCCTGTATATATACAGACACCACCTTGTTCAAGCCATAGCTTATAGCGTTCTATATCTTTACTAAAATTTTTACCTTTTGTTTGTTTATATAAATCAATATCAGATTGCTCCAATGCATAACGAGCGATATCAACATCCTTCTCGTTTATTATACGTTTAGGATAATATGCCTTTAGAACATTTTCGATTTTTTTGTTTTCTTCTTGACGTGATTCTTGATATTTTTCTATTGCCCAACGCATATTTGCGTTATTTAAATCTCTTGTGGTTTCTATTACTATTCTTGTATCGTCATAGCTTATAAGACCATCATCAAGCATTGAATTGATTTTACGTCGAAGCACATTGAGTGTGCGAAGTGCAACAGGATTACGCATTGCACCTATATTAGGTGAACCAAGACGCCATTCACTTCGATCGCCTGTCTTATTATCTATATCATAGATTCCAATTTGTGAAGGATGATATAACTTTTTCCATTTTTTAGTATCAACGGCAGGGAACTTTTCAATTAAATAATCTAATAAACTATCACTTTCACGAGGAACCTTATAGAATTGTCGCTTAGTTGAGGAGAAAAATTGCTGATAATAATCTGTTACTTTTTCTAATAACATTATTTTTTTATCAGCATCCATTTTCTCCCATTTACATTGACCATAATAGCCTATAAGACGTTTCATGATATCTTCGCGGTCTGAATCATCAAGTTTATAGGACGTATTATGATCGGCATAGCGATGTTCTACAATTGTAGACTTATAGTTAGCTATTAAGCTATTGGTTATTACAAATATATCCTTTGTAGCGTTAATTTTATTCTTTATCATGCCTGTATAGTCGGCTATAAGTTGCATTATGCCAGCCTTATCTAAATCTACAATATCAGGAATCTTGGCAAGCATTACTGCATCAGAATATTTTAAACCATATTCTAAGAATTTATTTATATTTCTTATAGCCTTTAAACTTAACATTGCATAACCAACGCTTATAGAAGACCATAAGCGTAATAACTTTTGGGTTTGTTCATCGTCCCATCCTAATGATTTATGAGCAAATTCCTGTAATATTTCCGGGTCACTTGTAGAGAAACAAACATGCCACAAATCAAGTGCATTATAAGAGACCGCATGTTTCTCTTTACTCTTGTCTTTTCTACCTGTATGCCACTTATCAACATTCAAGTTCCATGATTCCCATTCTTCTCCAAGCATTTTAACCATACGAGCTGTAACTGGACAACCAGCAACACATTGATTATCTTTAAAGTTAATAAGTCGTTGCTTTTCGCCTAGAACAAGCTTAACATTTAGAATCTTTTCCAATTTAATTCTAATATCAGAAAATGGAAAATCATTTTTCACTCTTGCCAAAAACAAGTCATCGAAAAGTTTGTTTCTAACTTCTAATGATAAATTATGCCAATCATCTTCTACAGAAGTTTTGTATTTTATGTTGTTTAGAAAGCTAAGTGCACGGAATTTCTCATATTCTGGATGACTTTGTGGACAGCGTGACTTTGTATTTTCTAATGTGCATTTACCAACTAATCCCTTTTGAGATTTAAGTCCTTTTTGGTAAAATATAGTTCCTTTGTCTTTTTGCTTGCTAATTAAGCCTATAAAGAGTTCTGATTTGGGATCAAGTCCATCTTGGAAATCAAATATTTTTTCTATTTCTTCTTTGTATTGCGAACGAATAGCTTTATATCGGCTATTCCTAATTCGAATACCTTCGTCTTCAAGATATGCAAATGCTTCACCAACGGTATTACATCCTTTTTCTTTCATATACGACACAATATCTTCAGAAAGTTTACTTTCTGATTTTTTCATTTCTTGCGCTATGTCGCTATTTCCCAAAAGATCAATGTCTTCTTTTTCTTGTAAAGCAATTGTTTCGCCTTTACTACTCTTAAAACCGCGACGTTGTGCAATATGATATAATGCGCGACCTAGTTTATAGCGATCTATTATATTATTAAAATCAAATTGCTTAGTTACTAGTTCTCTTCTTAATTGATAAGGACTACTATAATCTGGCTTTCCGTCAGCATCAAAATCTAATGCTATCCATTTTGCAAAGGCTTCATCGTCAATAGGATATTTTCTAAAAAGACCCTCGCTTTTGTTATATGTTTCCCATTGGTGGAGCGAGTCTATCTTTAATGGGCAAAGTTTATGCTCTATAAGTAAATGTAAGGTTGCCCAAAGTCTGCGTCTGCGAGTTTCTTTAAGTCGTCTAGGCTGCCTATGTTTGGTCCTTTCAGCAGCAAAAGAGTATTCTCCATGCTTATCTTTACCAATACCAGATTTGAAGATTTCTGATGAAAAATACATAAGTTGATCTTTTATGTTATCTGCCAAATCAACATTACGTAGTGATAAACCTATAGAGTTCGTTCCAAAGTCAATTCCTAAAATTTTCTGTGCCATATTTTTTTTGTATTAATTCTTGTAAGTTGTTGGTATTTTATATATCTTTGCAAAAAGATACAACGTGAAGACTTTTCACAACAAGGCTATAAGCCGAAGATATCTTGCCTCTGCGTTTAACGTAGAGGCTTTGTTTTTTCTCTATGTTACAGCAAATATACAAAATAGTGGCTAATACTCCAAATATTATTTTTGTTTTTAATTTTGTATTCTTTTGCAAAATAAAGCAAGCTATATTCAATAGCCCTTTGCTCATTAATACATGGCTTGCAGGGAAAAAGTAATATTCAGTTATTACTCCAGCATATTGATAAAGAAATTCTCAAAAACGCCTATTATATCTTGCAGTTCAATTCAACTCCCTTCGGTCAATAACCGTTGGTTGCTCATTGATAATGGGTTGATATCCTTTGCGCTTATTGCGCACTAGTGCATCAGCACATTATTTTCCAAGATTAGGCATGAGAAGCCGAACTTGTGAGGGTTGCTTATATTTGGGAAAAGCCGTTGGAAGCTTGCTTGCATAAGGCTTTTGACAAATATAAGCTAAAGGCTTTGAATAAGCCTCTCATGCTTAATCATTTTCTTTATACACTTTATAAATTAAGCTGCTCTTTTCAGCAAGAAATACAAGCTATTGGTTAACCCAAGAAAGATTTAAATATTGAAAGAATGAAAGATTTAAATATTTAAAGCGCTTTGCGCTTCACTTTATCATTTCTCATTTATCGTTTCTCATTTATCCTTTATCCTTTAGCGAAGCTCTGCTTCGCGCAAAAAAAAGCCCAAAAGCTGGAGCTAACCAACTTCCGGGCCAATGTATAAAACTTTTTATCGGATAGTCTTGCTTATGAATATCTGAGGATTTGACCTGGGCGAACCTTTGAACGGCTGGTGATATGGTTCAAACGGCAAATCATCTCAACGCTAACACCTCTCTGCTCTGCAATAGAATAGAGGGTTTCGCCTTTCTTAACCTTATGATAAAGGATTTCCTCGTTGCTTGAATTGAAATTAGCACTCTTGCTATGTCCTGGTGTGCCTCCCTGAACAAGATCACGGGTGTAACCACCATTACCTACCTTACCACGCTCTGCAGTTGCAA
>CAMUVS010000054.1 GCA_947164155.1 uncultured Caryophanales bacterium
TTGAGTAAGAAGTCATGATCGTTTGTAAATAAATATCCCATATAGACCTCCTTTTTGTAATATTGCAATTTTTATTCTATAGGCGCTATATCCAAATAGAACATAGCAACTCTATATATTTTAATTTTTACATATTATTTATAATATTCAACTATTTTATGTATTTTTTATAGTTTGATGTATTTTTTACTTTTCTATACATCTTAACATCAATAAAAAAGCCACCTAATTTTGGTGGCAAATTTAGTTACATATTATATTTGTTTTTTACGTTTGAGTCTTATTCGAACTAATAATTCTTCTAATATTTTATCTAATTCTTCTGGATCCAAGAAATCATCTTCATCTAATGTATTTATTGTGTCTTGATTACCCAGTAAAGTATCTAAAGGAACGCGATATATTTTGCTCATTTTCTTTAAAGTATCAATATTAGGCTCGCATCTATTAGTTTCGTAGTTGCCTAATTGATATGCTTTAATACCAAGCTGTTCTGCTGCGTCCTTTTGAGAGAGATTAACTTTGGCTCTAAATCTTTTAAACCTATTTCCGTAATTCATGATGATATTATACCTATTTTTGTAAATTTTACAATTCAAATACCTTTTGACAATTTTTCAATTATTCCACTTAGCTTTGATAATAGAACTGAAGTAGATTAAGTTTAAAATCTAATTCACCACGACTTTCAATAAGATTGTTGTCATATTGAGTAAAATTAAATCCCACTAATTTGCTTGTGCCTTCAGTTAATGCCCAATAAAACCCTCTAGTTACAGTATCTTCGCTATCAACATATTGATTGATAGTGAAATAGTTACTGGCTGCAGTATTTCCACCTGGGAATAATGTATCTCCATAGTTTCCTCCAGCGCGTTCATAAATCTGCTTATAAGGGACTTTATCTAAACTAGAATAAAAATCTTCTTCAGTTAACTTGTCATCTCTAGCAAATTTAATTTCATAATCAATCCAGTTATATACGGTTGAGTGAGCAGTATAGTTAACATCAAATCTTTTTAGCTTATCGAAATAAAATAAGATGTTAAAGTTATATGCTTGAGATGTATTTGATGTGTTTTTAATACCAAAAGCGTCTAATAAATTATTACCAACATATTGATAACTACAATCTCTAAAGATAATCGCTCCTTCAATATATTTGCCGTTTCCAACATCGATAGTGAATTTCTTATCGCTTTCATCTTTACTATATTCTTTATCAGGATGACGATAATCATATAACTTCGCGTTATATAGCATTTCTTTACTAACGGTGATAATTCTTCCATCATCTCCACCAGTTGGTTCGATAATAATACGACCTTCTGCTTTAGAATATTTACTTGCTAGTTCGCCATGTAATACATCAGTAATGTAATGCACTACTACTTCATAATCAAATAAAGAACTTGTCGCAATAGTTTCATCATTAATAAACATATTGGCCCCATCTCCTCCGCTATCAAGAAGGAAATTGTGAGATGCAATTGTGTATTCTTTTGTATCTATTAAATCTACATAAGTATTATTTTCTAATACTTTAATATCTTTTACTCTTCTATCTCCTGCAACTCTAATAAATTCACCACTGGTAGTAGTTTCTACAGTGCTTGTTATAGTGGTGTCCACTGTATATTTAAGTCCAGAAACTTGAGCGAAAGCGCCAAATTGATTTTCTTCTGGAATATCAGTCACTTTCATTGAAGTAAATTCTAGATAATCTCTAATTTTACTTCCTGTAGTTTTCTTCTTTGTTAAGGTATTTCCAAAAGGATGGACATTCATAATGTCTTCATAAGTAACTTCGCCCTTTGTTAATCCAGTTCTAATGCCACCACCATTAACAACCGCAATATCAGATTCTCCATAATATCGATAAGCATCAGCGATCAAATTACCAATAGGAGCCTCTCTAGTTCTAACGAATAATCTATCTCCATTTAAATCAGTATCGATATGAGCGACTACTTTATCTCCAGCTTCTTCTGCTTTTGCTTTAATACCTTTTACAAATTTATCCATATCTTCATCAGGCGAATCATAACTGTTAATAAATTCATAAGAAATTTTCCCATCCTTAGAAATTGTTAAAGAGGCAAATTCATTTAATTTATAACCAGTGTCCACTAATAAAGTATCTTTATTATCTTTATTCTTTGCAGTGGTCCAAGGTAAATCAATATGATTATGTCCATCTAAAAAGGCATCCACGCCTGTAGTGTTTTTAATGACATCAATTGAACTAAATGGCTTATAAGAATCTTGACTACCTAAATGTGATAAGGCTATAACATAGTCCGCACCTTGTTTTTTACATTCATCAATATTTTTTTGAATTAAACTATAAAAATCTTCCGCAGTTTTTGCTCCAAAATCATAGGCAACCTCTCCATCTTCTAAAAATATTTTTGGATCAGAAGTTGTTAATGTTGTAGGAGTGGTTATACCAATATATGCGACTTTTTTAATCCCGTATTCTTTTATAACATATGGTTTAACCATATTTAATTTATTTTCTTTATTACCAATATAGGAAAAATTACAAGAAACAACATCACCATTAAATTCTGTTAATCTACTTTTAAGGACATCAATTCCATAATCAAATTCATGGTTACCTAAAGTCACAACGTCATAATTCATCTCATTGATAATTTCCATGACATATTCACCTTTAGAGATCGCTCCAATAAATTCACCTTGTAAATAATCTCCAGCATCCACTAAAGCGACATAATTAGTTTCTGCTAATTTATTTTTATAATCCGCTACTTTAGCGTAACCTAAATTAGTTTCTTTGCCTTCTGTATCTTTGACACTCTCAACAGCGCAGTGGACATCAGTGGTGTATATAATCGATATATCTTTATCTTGTACTTTTGGTGTATCTGGCTCTCCACAACCAATTAAAGTGCTAGAGATAAATGACATCATTAATATTGTGATAAGTGATTTTTTCATAGGTTAGTATTTCCTTTTTGTGGCTTCAAAACATTATACATAAGTAAAATAATTACGACAATTTGCTTTTAGCAAAATTTATAATTATGCAGCTTTCTTACCAATAGAGATTAGATACTGCTCTAGATAAATATCATAAAGTATATCTAAAGGCACAATATCCGCGCCAAAACGGTCAGATAAGATTTTAATAATATCGGTGGGAATATAAATATCATCACCTTCATGAAAGAATTTAGATTCTAGACTTGCTAAGTGAGATATTGCGTTACTAACTTTAGGGAAATCAAAATCAGGAGATTTTAAATAATAATCTCTAATCTTTTGATTAATGTTTTTATTAGATAAATTATGTAGGAATCTAAGTAACTGGCATATACCAAAACTCACACCTAATATTAAGATTAACGATACTGGCCAAGGAATAAATTTATCAGTTTGATAATGATCTCTCCATGTCTTAAGAACAAAGACCATCAAGAAATAAATAAACATATAAATCACGATTGGGATTAGAGGGATAAAAGAACGAGAGAATTTGATATGTGTATCAGAAATAATAAAGGTAAAACACAAAGTAATTAGTATTGGATTAAGTGTATGGAAGAAAATATTAGAGTTCATAAACATTGTTTGAACAAACCCGTTTACCGCAGAGATTAAAGTTAATGCACAAATAAAAGTTAAAAACGCCCCAGTAGCCCCAATATACATGAGTAACACAATCCAAGAAGGTAAGTTATATCGATCTCTTCTAAGTCCATCGATTTGGAATGGTAAACAAAGGAAGGCTGCTATAGCGGCGATAATATTAGAGATTGTGGTAAACATTCTTAAGTTATGTATACCAGATTCAGGAGTGCCGTAGTTAAAATAATCCACTAAGTTTAAAGCTACACCAGTAAATGTAATAGCAATCACTAAAGAACAAATAACGATCCCCACAATAAATCGCATTTTGTTAATTCTTCTAGCGTTAACGACTTCTTTTTCTTTCATAATTAAAATTTATTCTAACATACATTTATCTATATTAGAATAATCCTTAGATGGAAGAATTCTTACATTTTCTTCAAGGTGAAATGGAGGTTCCAGGAATATTCTCTTGGTTCCATTTTGTGATGTTAATACCAATCATTGGTTTGACTATTTTTATCTCGATATTTTTTAAAAACACTTCAGAAAAAGTGTATAAAAGGATTTTATTAATATTTTGGATAGTCTTACTTGTATTAGAACTATTTAAACAGTTAATTAAATCGTTCCACTATGGCTCTCCTTCTTACTGGGAATATAGTATCAGAGACTTCCCATTTTCAATTTGTTCGATGATTTATTATTTCATCCCGATAATTCTATTCGTAAATAAAGAAAAACATCCTAAACTTGTGGACACTGCTAATGGATATTTATGTTTAATATCTTTAACTATGGGGTTAGTGGTGTGTATATACACAAATATGGTGATGACCAACAGACTCAAGCAGACATACTTCATCACCTTATTGGTGAGAATACGCAACCCCACAATGTCTTTCTCGCCTA
>CAMUVS010000055.1 GCA_947164155.1 uncultured Caryophanales bacterium
CCACCACCTACACTTCGTTTAGAGGTGGGGGATTTCTTGCTCACGGCATGTTAAAGCAAATATAAATATCTAAGGGCTGAAGGCTTAATTCCCATCATCTTGGCTACTTCTGAGATTGTATAAGACATATTCGCTCCTCCTTATATTTATCAGCTGATAAAAATATAATAACACTTAAAGTTAACTTTAAGTCAAACATAATTTATATTTTTCTTTTAAAAAAATATAGTTTGTCATACCCCCCTCCTACGCTAACGCTTAGAGGTGTGGGATTTCTCCGACTGAGTTAAAAAAGACGACACAAAAAATTTTCTTTGTGTCGTCCATCTTTAATATTCATCCAAAAAATTATGGCGAATACCATTTTGTTTATATTCAATTACTGTATCAATATTAACATTTTCAACGCTTCTAAAGATATTAGCTTCTACAAATGGATTTGTTTCCTTTAATTTTGCAATAAGCTTCTTGGTATCTAAACGCTTTGATGATGTTGTACCATCCACATGACATGTTGTACATGTATCTGTAAAATGACAGGCACATTGTAAGAAATGTAAGTCATTATAATCTCTCCAGGAACAAATATCCTTTTCTCTAATTAGATAAAGTGGTCTAATTAGCTCCATTCCCTCAAAATTAGTACTATGAAGCTTTGGCATCATAGTCTGAATCTGACCACCATGAAGCATACCCATAAGAATTGTCTCAATTACATCATCATAGTGATGACCAAGGGCAATCTTATTGCAACCCAATTCCTTAGCCTTACTATATAAATGGCCACGTCTCATTCTAGCGCAAAGATAACATGGGCTTTTATCAATATTATCAACTGTATCAAATATATCACTTTCAAAAATAGTAATAGGAATTCCAAGAGCTTTTGCATTGCTCTCGATTAATGCACGATTTTCCTCATTATAGCCTGGATCCATAACTAAGAAAGTAAGTTTGAAACTTTTTTGTTTATGTCTTTGTATTTCCTGGAATAACTTTGCCATAAGCATTGAGTCTTTACCGCCAGAAATACATACTGCAATATGATCTCCATCTTCAATAAGCTGATAGTTTTTACAAGCTTTAGCAAAAGGTGAGAATAACTGTTTATGATACTTTTTTCTAATACTTTCCTCTGCCTTCTTTGTTTTAGCTTTTATATCACTATCGCTTTTAACTTTGCTTCGAACATAACCTACATAACCTTCTGCAAGGCTATAACATTCTCTATTAGCTAAACATCCAATTGAATCATCAATATCACGTGACATTCTTCCAATTTCACAATAGAATACAAGCTTCTTTGATTTATCAATCTTGTCTATCTTATCAGTATCTAATAAATCACCGATTTCAATATGTAATGCTCCATCTATCATTCCATAAGCAATTAAACCATCATCTCTGATATCGATTAATTCATAAGAATCCCTATCTAGTTTACTCAATTCTTCTCTTGTAATTTCTTCCATAAATAATCCTTTTTTATTCTAATTAATGTCAAGACTCGCTCGAGAGTCTTGCGCGCCGGATTCGAGTCTGCTACAAATGTAATGCTTATGTCTTAAAAAACTTAATATCCGGATTATCGCCTTGTAAAAGATTATATGACAAGCCAATTACTAATGCAAATGTAATCATCTGTGATAAGGAAAATCTATAGCTGACCGTTTTTATTCTTCAGTAATTTCTTTAGCAAGTTCCAAGATTTCATATGCATACATTGACTTACCTTTTTGAAGAAGCTTTAAATAAAGTGGATAGTTAATGATGCAAATTACAATTCCAAGAATTCCAAGAATAATGCCAAAAATCATTGCTGCAATGCCTGTTGCAAGTACTCCCATGGCATAACACATTCCTGTTCCAAAAATCAATGTTCCTATTATACCTACCGATAAAGCTGTAATTAATGCTGGCTTTTTTGCTTTATCATCAAGCTTCTTTAGCTGACGCACCTTGCTTGTTTCCTTTGGCATATAATCCTTTGCTACACTTTCTGCATAAACTTTGTCTAAATTATTCATCTTATTTTTTCCTCCATTTTACATAGATTTCTATATACAATTTCTTATTAGCTCCGTATCTTGAGCTTGAGATAATTATAGGTTAGCCTAAATATAAAAAGAACAACACTTTTCTTAAAATGTGTCGATTTTGGGGCTTAAAGTCCCAACACAATTTATGAAAAGTGTTGTATTTAGATTTAACTCAGTCGGGGTACAAGCTCCGACTGAGTTAAACGCCTTTTCTACTACTTGGAATGCATTTTTGAATTATACTAATAATTGTTTCCTTTGACTCTTTACAATCTCTAGCAACCCATTCATTAATTATGCCAATAATACCATTCAAATAAAAAATCATAATAAACGGCTGATCTTCTTGTGATACGCCAAACCTGGTAAGTATTGGTCCAAAAATTTCTTTAAACCATTTCTCATAAGTTTTCTCAGCACCCATCATCTCATTCTTTTCATACATTATGAAAAAGAGCTTACGATTGTCCTCCACAAATTCTAAATAAGGCATTAAATACTTAGGTGTAATTAAAAATAATTCTTCATCTGACTTTTCTTTCAAATTGATTTCCTTATTTCCATCAGCAGAAAACCTACTAAAGAAATCTTTGTAAACTGCCTCTATAGTCTCCTTTAAAAGATCATATGAATTATCATAATGAAGATAAAATGTTGATCTGTTTACTTCTGCTAGTTCACAAATCTCCTTAACAGTAATCAATTCAAAATCTTTCTTATTTAGTAATGTAATAAGGGCATTATGCATCTTTTCAGCTGATTTAAAATACTTGCTTTCGTTTTTATTCATATTTCATATCTCCTACATTTCTTCTAGCCACTACTCAACCTCCTCAATTTCAAGATTTGGAGTAGCACCATATTTTCCAACCAAATATCCTTTCAAAATATTATCAGAGGTTTTTGTTGTAAAATCAGTCACACTATAAAGTTCTGAAGCTCCATCTTCCATGTTCTTATCTGCAAAGTATATCTGATCTTTTCTCATATACTCTAACTTCATAAGGTCTATATTATGTGTTGTGAAAATGATTTGTGCACCCTTGGGATTACTCTTTTTACTCATAAATTTCGCAATAATAAAATTTACCAACATAGGGTGCAATTCTCTTTCAATTTCATCTACAAGTAAAATTCCACCTTTTCGAAGCACTGACTCTATTGCTGGCGCAATCGACATAAGTTTTCTTGTACCATCTGACTCATCCTCTAGTTCTAAATTATACAAACTTGTCTGACCATCTGAATTGATACCTCTATGCTTTGCGTTAGCTTTAACTCTACTCATTTTTAGTTTTCCTTCTGAGTTATTAGAAGTTTCAGATAATAGCTGAATAAAAGACGTAATTGCAGTTTTCATATCCTCCGAAATATCACTCGGTAATTCAAGGTCATCACCAACTTCTTTATTTTCAATTTCAAAACTCATCTCTTCAATACCAAAATCTGCATTCTTGGCATAATCAGAAATTGCTTTAAGCATATTGCTGTCATCATAATATTCTAATAATTGTCGTGGAATATCAGTATAAGCTCTTGAAAATATAATATCTTCTCTAAACCATCGCATTGCATTAATACAAGCCTCATCATTTAATGTACATGCATTTGAAAAGAATAATTGATTTTCAGCAACTGTCTGACTTATTAGTTTTCTTTTTGCCTTGTCCTCTGTAAATTTAAATTCCTGTCCATTTCTTACAAAAACTTGAGCTCTTTGACCCTTAGGCGCATGAAATAAAGACTCTCTAACAATTTTTTCTCTTGTTGCAGCAAAAGAATACCAATATTTAATTCCATTAAAAATATAATCGAACTCAAATTCTGTCGGTTCATCAGATGAATAATCATTTAATGAAAATGGTACAACTGGCACTAACGCCTTCTCATGCTGTAATCTTTGAGCATTTCTTATAAATTGTACTCCTAACCAAAACGCTCTAATAACGTTACTTTTACCACCACCATTCTTACCGAAAATAGCAACTCCAGGTAACAAATTCATATCATTATATTCAATTAAACTATTCTTAAGAGATGAAAGTCCAACTGCTTCCATAGAAAGAGTAGCCTCATCTCTAAAAGATCTATAATTTTTAAATCTAAACTCAACTAACATATTTTCAACCTCCACCTTAATTATATTTCTTGTATTGCAGGAATTCAATCTAAATTATTATTTTTTTTGATTTTTTCGTTTCAATTTCATAATAACATGTTGACGAGTTTGTACTTTACATCTATAAAACAAAAAAAGTCCTATGATTTTTTCAAAAATCATAGGACTTTTTCCATTGTTTTATCCTGCTTTATAGGTTCATATTTATAAATGATTTGCAATTCTTAATATCTTATTTTTCAAAATCTGGTTTCCAACCAGCAAACTGAACAAGCTGTTCATCTGTTCTATGATAATATCTCTCGTTCTTATCAAGCTT
>CAMUVS010000056.1 GCA_947164155.1 uncultured Caryophanales bacterium
GGAGAAAAACAAAGAGTAGGACTAGCTAGGGCTATTGCAAATTCCCCATTAATTTTATTAGCGGATGAACCAACCGGTAATTTAGATGAGCGTAATAGTGAAATAGTGATGTCGCTTTTAGAAAAGATTAGTTCCTCTTCTTTAGTGATAATGGTGTCTCATGATATTGCTTTAAGTGAAAAATATGCGGATCAAATTATTAAAATGTGCGATGGGAAAGTTGTTGATGTTATCTATCAAAACAAAAAGAAGCATCAAGAATATTTGCCGGTTTTAAATTTATCGCATAAAACAAAAACAAGATTACTTCCTTTTCCTTTCCTTTTTAAGCACACCCTTCATACAATCAAAAGAAGAAAATGGAGAACAATGTTTATTACTTTTGTCACTTCTTTCGGCTTAATCGGGGTGGGCTTAGCTAGTACATTATCAAATATTATTTCCTCTAATTTGTATCGTAGTTATTCTTCGATTTTAGATGATGATCGTCTTATTCTATCTAGTAAACAAAAGGACATATCAAAAGATATTATTAGTGGCACTGAATATGATGAAGTTGCTTCTCTAGCGGAAGATTATAAAGAAGATATTGATTATATCGGCGTATATTATGCGAATGATTTTAAAAAGATGTTCGACTATAACGTTAGCTATATAGAAAAAGGGAGTCAAATAAAGCCGATATCTGGTTTAGATATTTCTTCTATTAATGAATTTGGGCTTATTACTAAATCCTTAGATGTATATCCAAATAAGCTAACTACTTTAGCAAATGATGAATTTATTTTAAGTTGTCCGTTTTCTGTGATTAATGAGATATGTTTCCAACTTCAAATTGAAAGAACTACATCTTCATTTAGCAAATATATTGAACATAATGACTTATTTATAACTTTTCTAGTGTCTCATAGTGCGTGGCAATATGAAGGTAGTTTCACTTTAAAATTAAAAGGATTTTGTTTGTCTAATCAGGTATTAATTTATCATTCTAATCCCATATGGAATGAATATATTTTGGAGAATAAATTAACTCTTCCGACCACTAATTATTTAAACGTTAATAGTGAACATCCTTGGGATTTAAAGAAAGCCTACTATTTATCTTTTAAACAAAATAAGGATTTATTTATCAAAGAACATCGATTTGATTTTAAATATCATAATTATGACTTTGAGATACTCACTTGTGAGTATTATCCTATCTTATATAACGGATACGAACCATTTGATTGCCCCAGATTATTAGTGATTAACCGCTCTAGGAAAGATTATCTCCCTTCTTTTATTGGTTCGTTTTGTAAAGAGGGAAATCACTATATAAAAAGTGTGACTTATGGGTGTAGTAATGCTTATGCAATATATGATCGAAGCTTAATGGTTGGTTTTTCTAAAAGTAGCTATTTATCGAGTAGTGAAGTTAGTATTTATGATGTAGTTGATTTACTTAGTTATGTCCGCTATGAAGATTCACAAAATATCTCTTTACCAATTAACACGGTAGAAGGTCATTTTTCTAAAAGCAATATTAGTGGGTTTTGCTTTGAACCTTATTATCAATTAATTAGTGGAAGAGAGCCTGTTAACTATCAGGAAATAGTAATTTCATCAGCCTTACTTGAAAAACTTAATATTACTGAACCTAAAAATAAGACAATTTATTTCACTTTCCCAATTAAAGAAAGTTTATTACCTAACGGCTATATTTCTAGAGATTTCAAAACTGTTCCTTTAAAAATAGTAGGTGTTTCTAATAGTGCAAAACTTGCTCTACATCATGATGAAAGCTGGTCTATTTTATTTTTCCAGTGCATGCTTGGGGTATCGACTTTTGATTTGAATGTTGAAAACTTTGCTCTTCAAATTGATACCGCGCATGAAAATGACGTAATCAACTTTGTTAATCGTGCTTTTCCTCAATATGAAATATATTCACCGTTAAAGGATGTCAAAAATAGTGTTGATGAAATATGTGGATATATCGAATTAATTTTATTAGTGGTTTCAATTTCTAGCGTTTTAATTGCAAGCTTAATTCTATTTATTTGTAATTATCTTCATTTTTTAGAGGTGAAAAAGGATATCGGATTAGTAAGGTGCTTAGGAAGTAAAAAGAGTCAAAGTAAGAAGTTTATTTATTTTCATTCTTTTATTATGACTAGTTTTTCTTTAATGCTTTCAGTTATTGAGCTATTAATAATCTCTTTTGTTTTATCTAAAACTTTAGCGAGCTCATTACATATTCAGGCGATGTTTGTTTTTAATCCTTTGTCACTTTTTTATATGATTTTAGTGGATACATTCATCTCTATAATTAGTTCTATTTTGATTTCTAGAAAGATATCAAAAATCCCTCCTTTAGAGTGTTTACAGTAACTTAGAAACATAAAATTATATTTTATCTTTGTCTTATAGATAAATTTGAATATAATATTCAATTGGAAGTAGAACTTATTATGGGATTAAAAGCTGGAATTGTTGGATTACCGAATGTTGGTAAATCTACATTATTTAATGCGATTACTAATTCGCATGTTGAAGCCGCTAATTATCCTTTTGCCACTATCAATCCAAATACTAGAATTGTTGAAGTTCCGGATGAAAGATTAGATTTTTTGGTTAATGTATTTAAACCAGCTAGAACTATTCCTGCAACAATCGAATTTTATGATATTGCCGGATTAGTTAGAGGAGCCTCTAAAGGAGAAGGATTAGGAAACCAATTCCTTTCTCATATTAGAGAATGTGATGCGATTGTGGAAGTGGTGAGATGTTTTAATAATGCGGATATCATTCACGTTGAAGGAGATGTCGATCCAATTCGAGATATTGAAGTTATTAATCTTGAACTTGTGATGGCGGATCTAGAAACAGTCACTAGAAGAATTGAAAAGATTGAAAATAAAGCGCGTATCTTAAAGGATAAAGATTCAGTAATGGAGATGAGTTGTTTAACTCCACTTAAAGAAGCTTTAACTAATGGAGTCGCTGCTAGAAATGTTCCTTTAACTCAAGAGCAAGAAGAAGTGGTTTATAGTTATCATTTATTAACTAAAAAGCCAATTATTTATGTCGCTAATGTTGGTGAAGAGGATTTATTAGATATCTCTAGCTGTGTTAATTTTAATAAGGTTAAAGAATATGCTTCTAAAGAACATAATGAAGTAATTCCGGTGAGCTGTGAGATTGAATCTCAACTCTCGGAATTATCTAAAGAAGAAAAAGTAGAATTCTTAAAGGATTTAGGAATTGAAACTAGTGGTTTGGCTCAATTAATCAAAGCTACTTATAAACTACTCAATTTATCTACATTCTTTACAGTCGGAGCAGATGAGTGTCGAGCTTGGACATTTACTAACGGATATAGCGCTCCTAAATGTGCTGGAATCATTCATACTGATTTTGAACGTGGATTTATCTGCGCTGAAGTATATACATATGAAGCCATTCATGAATTAGGTAGTGAGTTAGCAGTTAAAGAAGCTGGTAAGATGCGTACCGAAGGTAAAGGATATTTTCCAAAAGATGGAGATATCATGTTCTTCAAATTTAATGTCTCAGGTAAAAAATAATGGATTATCGTGTTGGCTTTTCTAAAGATATCCACCGTTTAGTGGAAAATAGAAAATTAATCATTGCCGGAGTAGAAATTCCTTATCACTTAGGAGAGCTTGCTCATAGTGATGGAGATGTTTTATATCACGCTTTAGCGGAGTCAATTTTAGGTGCTCTAGCCCTTGGTGATTTAGGTAAACACTTTCCTGATACCTCTAGTGAGACTCTAAATATGGATAGCAGTCTTATCGTCAAAGAAGTAGTGAAAATGATGAAAGATAAAGGCTATCAAGTTAATAATGTTGATATTTTTGTTTCTTTAGAAAAACCTAAGTTAAAAGACTATATCGAACTAATGAGAAAAAATGTTGCAACTTTATTAGAGGTTAATATTGATCAAGTCTCTATCAAAGCAGGCAC
>CAMUVS010000057.1 GCA_947164155.1 uncultured Caryophanales bacterium
GTTATAGCGTTATTGATCCTGGTTGTACGAGGCCGACAAATGCGCTTGTATTTATTTATTTTCAAGCCGTCGCTAAAGATTTGGTGACAATTTCCGAATTGACCATCAAAACAGTACATGTGTGTCTACACAAACCTTATTACTTGTTGAAGGATGGTTATCCAGAACATTATTATCAATATAAAGTTAACGATTTAAATATAAGTATCATCATGACTGGTGATACACTCCAAGGATATTTTGAAGATGAAACATATGCTTATATGCTCTCTTGTGGTTTGAATAGCGATGTTGTTCATGTGGCGGTATAGCATTTATGAGTAGTAAGTTCTTAGTTTTATTTATATTCCCTTTATTATTGGTTTCGTGTTTTGAAGGAAATAAGGGCATTTCCGAAAGATATGAAATTGTTTATTCGGACGAAGAAGTTGATAAAGAATCTTTAGACGCCTATTTTTTAAGAAACGATGAATTATATCCAAATTATCAAATTTTAAAATCTAATCAGCCCGATTTATTGAATCGCGTCAAAAAAATAAAGACAAATTTTAAGACAGTAGAAGTTTTAAAATTTTCTTATTGTGACAATGGAGGATTTGATGGGATGAGCCTCTTACATTATGATAATGACTATTATCCATTGTGTGGTTCTTTTGGTGGCTATGGACTAACTGAATTCATTATAAGAAGTGGAAATTTGGGGCAATGGTTTTATTTCATTGGCTCCTCAGGAAGCGGAATTCATCGATCTTATGTTGGCGTTTTCAACATTAACCATAGAGAATATTACACAATCGATGGTTTAGAACTAGAAGCGTTTAAAGATTATACGTTTATAATTGACGACGATAAAACCATAGATTTGTATGAAGCTGATATAAATCAAAATTATTCAGAAGACGGATTCTATACATATCAAATCAGTAAAAAAGATTTAGCCTTTGCAAACATTGATGATTTAACTAAAAGTAAAATCAATTCTTAAGTCGGTATGTTGGGAATCAAATTTTGTGCCAGAATCTAAAATGAAAAGAAAAACATCAAAAATGGGCATTTCTACTTAGTAAAAGTTGATACCCATGATGGAACAAATGTTCGCATCAGAGTATAAAAAAGAGGTGTAGCATATAGGTAGGAAAGCGTAGCAATTGTATTATTTCTATAGTCTATTTCCAAGTGTATACAACAGTACTGATACAATTCGGTACTGTTTTTTATTGACTTTTACAATGCAATGACTATGATTAAGTAAGAAAGGTAAGAAAAGTAAGAATATGAACAATAATGATCAAGACCGTTTCATTGTCAGTGTGAAAGTGGGACCTAAAGGTCAAATCACAATACCAAAAGAAGCTAGGGAAATGTTTGATATCAAAGAAGGCGAAACATTAATGGTTTTAGGTGATAAACAAAGAGGTATCGCTATATTAAAAGCGGATGCCTTCTATCATATCGCGGAGGAGCAAATTAAATGAGCGACATATTAAGATTAGAAAATGTTAGAAAAACATATCCTTCTTTTACATTAAAAGACGTTTCTTTTGAAGTTAAACCTGGACAAATAATGGGTTTTATCGGCCGTAATGGTGCGGGCAAAACCACAACTTTGAAATGCATTATGAATCTCGTTCATTATGAAAAAGGCGAGATTACTGCTTTTGATACGGATATGAGCAAAAATGAATTAGAAAATAAACAACGCATCGGTTTTGCTTTAAGTGAACTCAATTACTATCCAAATAAGACCATTCGTCAATTAGTGAACGTTACTAAAAGGTTTTATAAGAAGTTTGATCAAAAGAAATTTGATGAAGCGTGTCGTTTATTCAATTTAAATCAAGATAAGAAATTAGAAGAATTAAGTAGTGGCATGAAAGTCAAATATTCTGTGGCAATTGCTTTATCTCATCATGCAGAATTACTTATTTTAGATGAACCAACTTCTGGACTTGATCCAGTTTCAAGAGATGAAATCTTAGATATCTTTAGACAAATTGTTAAAAACAAAGACAGAGCGATTCTTTTCTCGACACACATCACTAGTGATTTAGATAAATGTGCGAGTGATATCACCTATATACATGATGGAGAAATCATTTATTCAGGCACGAAAAATGACTTTGTTAATTCCTACTTATTTATCAAAGATAAAACTTTTAATAAAGAACTATTAAATGAGTACATTGCCTACAAAGAATTTGATGATCGTATTGAAGGATTAATCAGTCCAGATAAAAAAGATCTCTTTATTAAAAACAAAATTGAACCACAAGAACCAGATTTAGAACAAATTATGGTCTACATTGAAAGGAGCAAGAAAGAAGATGAAAGCTTTGATTTATAAAGAACTCAAATTGGCGATGCATCCCATCTGCTATGTCTTTATTGTTTTATTTCCTTTTATGATTCTTATTCCCTCTTATCCTTTAGGAATTGGATTCATCTATGTTTTAACGTGTTATCCAATTCTCTTTTTAGGCGCGAATAAAGGTCAACAAAGTAATGATTTACTTTATTCCACTTTGTTACCGGTACGTAAAAAAGATATCGTCATGGCAAGAATATTAACCGTCATATTCATGCAAGTGGCATTTATGCTTATTATGAGTGCTTTATATCCTTTAGCAAGATTGTTTAATGAGCTTATAGTTGCTAATAGCAAAAATCCAGAAGAAATTACCATTCCTGGATTAGGACTTAATAGTTATGTATTGGTATTAGCTTTTGCTATTGTTGGCTACGCCATTGCGGATATCATCTTTTTCCCAATTTATTATAAACATGGTAAATCCATCGTTATGTCGACATTATTTACAATCTTAGGATTTGTCATTTATATCGGTGTCGTCACAATTGGGTTACCATTTGTTCCAGGATTGGGAATATTAAATCATCTTCATATCGGTATTCAATTCGCCATTTTAGCAGGTGCGATCGCTTTATCATTCTTGCTACATATCTTTGTATATCGAATATCTTCTAAGCGATTAGAAATGGTGGACTTCTAATAAAAGTAACAATAACAGTATTGATACAATGTCAGTACTGTTTTTTATTTTCTCTTGTTATTATTTGATTATGAAAAAGTGTGAAGACATTATTGCAGTTGTCAAATCGGTATTAGATAAAGATGATTGTATGGGCTTTCTTGCATTAGGCGCCCCTAAAGACGAATATTATGGAATCGCTCAAACGATTGGTTCCTATAAAATTATTAAGAAAACAATAATAGATAAATAATAATGAACCTCATTTTGCCATTAAGCATTACTCTAGCGATAGAAACAGGAATCTATATGATTCTTAAACACAAGAATCTGAAATTATTTATTGTGGTTTCTATTTTAAATCTAATTCTTAATCCCCTGATGAATGTGGGATTATCTTATATCGAAGAAAAATTAATATATTACTTAGTCTTAAGTGCGGCGGAAATAGCGACGATACTTATTGAATCATTAGTAGTGTATCTATTTATAAAAGAAAAGTACCTAAAGGTACTTCTTTACGCTGCTATCGCTAATATATCTAGTTTCTTAATCGGCTTTGTTTTAACATTTACGCCGATATATCAAACTAGAATAACCATAATAGTGATTGTCGTTTTATTTCTTTCAGTTTATCTATTCATTTATATTGTTACGCTTCTTGCGTTTATAAGAAACTATCGAAACAGGGATGATAATCGCCGGAGGAATGAGGAGAATTCCCAAGAGAATTAATCCAAAGAAAATATAAATAGCGTTGGTAGCGTTGGCAATAATTTTCCCACCTTTATATGTTTCGTATAAACTTCTAAAGAATGTGATATTTC
>CAMUVS010000058.1 GCA_947164155.1 uncultured Caryophanales bacterium
ATCGTTATAGGTCATTTTTGCCGACCTATCGCCGATATCTCCCCAAGCCATATCCATTTCTGTCGGATAATAGATCGAGTCTGTTAAATAATTAACATAATTAGTATCATATTGCTCATCGAAAGAATGCGTATAGGTATATTGATTCCAATATGATGAACCGCCATAACTTCCATTAGGATCTCTGCCTGGAAACGGAGATGTAAACTCATGATATCTTATAGAATCAATCATTTCTTTAAATGGGGAATAATCCCCTTCTAAATCATTTAACGATGGTAGTTCAGCATTAGAGAAATCATAATCGGTAGAACTAATGTCAATAGCATATGTTTTGTTGTGATAAGTGATTTTTAGTTGTTCATCATCAAATTTTTCCATTGGATATAAACCATAACTTATGGTCATGGAATAATCGCTACTAGATGAATATATAAGGTCAATCTTATTTGTATATTCAAGCGTTACAAGATTTAAATTGTCTTCGCCAACAACCCACTCTTTATCAGGAATATGGATATGTATGTACCAGTGGTCAAATAATTGGGCCTCAATTTTATTGCCACTTGTTTCTTTAAAATACAGATTGCTGGGTTCATTCGAATTTCTAGTGTTAACACATTGAATAACGAATTCTTTATTCTTGACTTGCTCTTGTTTATATTCGTCTAATCGCTTAGCTAAATCTTCGTTTTTTGCATTGCCGTAAAATGCATGCGCGATACCATTTGGATAAACGACTGTCCCATCGACATGACTATAGACATAATATTTAATCTCGTAAGAATCACCACTATTAAGTTGAAAAATAACGTTATAAATCCAAAGACAATCGTTTATATCGGTTTTATAATTGACCCTATTTTCTTTTTTCACATATTCGGTTGAAAAATCATCATAGACTTTCTGAACGAATTCGGTTTGATAAAAATGATAGTGATAATTCCCACTTGGTTCAATGTCGTTATTATAGTAATCAATGCTTATTGCTTTTACATCATTCGCATCAAAATCCCTAGATATTGTTAAAGGATAATTGCCACCACAACTAGATAAGGAAGGTAAAAACAATAAAAGTGAAGCAAACAACAATTTTTGAAGTTTCATTTAGTTCCCTCTTATAAATAAGACATTTATCCTAGTAGTTTTTTTCAAAGTTTTTAATTTTAGTGATTCAATTGCCTTCAAATATATGCAAAAAGACAAACGAGTAATACTAATCCTGTCCTAATTAAACTCTTATATTAATATTTTATCATAAAAATAGAGACTTAATATATGTTTAGAATAATAGGCTGTTTTTCGCTTATTTTGGCATAAAAAAACAGTACTGACATTGTATCAATACTGTAGTTTACATTTGGAAGAAAACGCAAGAAATGATACAAATGGTACGCTTTCCTACTAAAATGGTACACCATTAGCCTAAAATGGTACAGTCTCTCTAAAATGGTACACCCTCGTTCTAAAAGAAAAGCCGCTCAATCAAGAGCGGCCTCACCCTCAGCACCAGTGTAGAACTTAAACCTTATTCGTTTGTTTCTGCTCACTACCGCTTCCTTGGCTGAACGAAGCAAAAAAAGAAGAAATTGAGAAGAAACATCAAGCGAAAAAAAGCTATTGATAGAAGTATTTCCTTAAGCGCACTTGAGGAATTAAAAAAGCAAAACAAAGAACTCTATAATCAAATAACTAATAATAATTTATAGTGATTCTCATTTAGGAACTAATCCGTTAAAACCAATAAGAGACTTATTTTGTCACGACTTTGATATAATGAATCTAGAATTTATATGAAAAAGAACGTTAAAAACTTGATATTCCTTTGCATATTGCATTTCTCTGTGGATTTTGTCTGTGCCTCATCTTTGATGTTTATTTATGATAGAAGCACGTTCCCCGATTTATTGCCTTATGTATTTTTGATTTATAATTGTCTAGCTTTTCTTCTTCAGCCAATCTTTGGGTTATTAATTGATCGATTTGATGGTTCAAATAACGGAAGAATGTATAAAGCCTTTCTATTAATTTCTTTAGGAAGTTTATTAATTGGATGGGTTTTGTCTGTCTTCACTTTAACCACCGTGTCATCAATCTTTATGATGCTTGCCTCATCGATTGTTTTAGGATTAAGTAATGCGTTATTCCATGTAGCGGGAGGCAAGCAATCATTGATGATTTCTAATAAAGCCACGCCTGGGGGATTATTTGTCTCTACAGGAGCGTTAGGTATTGGTCTTGCTTCAGTGATGTTTACTGCGGGATATGGTTCTATATCTATATTTATTCAATATCTTTATTTCGCTATGCCAACGATCATCCTCGTCTTTGGATTATTAAGTTTCTTTAGTAAATTTGAAGTCGTGAAAGGGGAATATGAACCATACTCCTTTAAATCGATAAAATGGTTCACTATCGCGGTCTTGTTGTTATGCGTTGCTATCGCGGTGAGATCATTTTTAGGATTCTATAACAAGATGAGTGAGGGGATCGTCGACTGGGTGTCGATCTTCCTTCTTTCTGTTTCAGCCTTCATGGGCAAAGCGATAGGAGGAATCTTATTAGATTTAGGTGGACCTTTCTTCACTATCGGGGTTTCTACAATCTTATCGACAGTCCTATCGATATTCTTATCTCATAGTTATGTCGATTATATCTATATTCTTTCCTTTAATTTATTAATGCCTGTCACGCTTGACGCTTTAAGAAGATGCTTCCCAAATAAAGAAGGCTTTGCCTTCGGCTTAGCCGCGGCATTTTTGATACCTGGATATCTTTTAGGAAGCATATTAAAACCATATGGACCAAAAGAAATCATCATTCCTATTGTCTGTTTTATCACAGGAGCGATGCTCATTTTTGTCTATTTAATCAATAAGAAAGCAGTAATAAATGAGAGAGATAACTAGATTGATTGTCGGTGTTTTCCTCACAATGACAATCGAACTGATAGTCCTATATATCGAAAAAGTTAAAGATAAAAGACTTTGGCTATCTTTGCCAATCAACTTATTCACAAATTTGTTATTAAACTGCTCCCTCTCTTTAATAAATATCACATGGCTTTATATTGTTTTACTTATCCTTGGAGAAGTAATAGTGTTTCTCATTGAATGGGGTATGTATCAATTAATCCAAAAAGATAATAAAAATTGGTGGTATTCATTGTCCACCAATTTAGCAAGTTTCCTTTTAGGAAGTCTTTTTGTCTATCTCTTATTTCTTCTTGTGTGATTTCACAATCAAAACTATCGCAAGGACAATTAAGCCAATACCTGCGAGAATAGCTACTCCGATAGCGATAGGAATAGCGATCATTGGTCCAGCGGCAACATCATAAATATTCATTTCTTTCTCCTACTAAGGAAATAGATTAATAATGCCACTAAGACCAATAGTAAAGCACTTCCCGCAATGATGATAGCGTAGACCCAAATTGGAACATTGCCTCCGCCTTCGGTATTTATTGGTTCAGAAACAACATCAAGAATTCGAAATAAATCCATACTTGAATTATAACACTTTTTCCTATTACATCTAATTAATGGGGTTTTAAATAGGCGAAAAGGAACATCGGTTGCTTTCGATTCGTTTTTCTTCTAGATAATAATTCATCTATGATTCGCCAATCATTCAGAATTCTATTTAAAAGGATGATTGTTAAAAATAGATTAGACCTAACATTCATTATTGGGAACGAATTTGAAACGTTCTCCGAATCTACTACT
>CAMUVS010000059.1 GCA_947164155.1 uncultured Caryophanales bacterium
CAAAACAGAGAAGGAATGTTCTTTGCTGCTCGTACTTTTGCAATGAAACTAGGACAATCAGTAGCAATGATTTTATTTACTTCTATATCTTTAATTGGTGGTATTGTTAAACCAGAAGATCCAAACAACATCTATCCTTCAAAAACCGGTATGATGATCGCAGCCCTTGTCGCTGTGGCCTTCTGTGTTTTAGGTGCTGTCATCCTCATGTTCTATAGAGAAAAGAAAGTCATGAAGATTATTGCTAAAGAAGAAGATGCCGAATTCTTAAAGGCCATCGAAAGTCAAAAAGAATAATAGCATGCAAATTTATTATTTAAAAAATAATAAGAAGTTGAAGACTTCCGTGTCAAACTCTGACATGAAAGTCTTTTCAACTCATCATCACGCTCGTCACGTAGTAAAAATTAAAGCTAAAAAAGATTTGACTCTATTAAAAGCAGAACACAAGATTGCGTTCTATGTAAATCATAAAGATAAATATTTCTTAAATGGTTATCAATCTTGGACTGACACTGCAGAATTTTATTTATCTAAAAGAGAAAGAAACATTAAAAAGTCTCCGCATATCATTACCCATATGTTTGCGATGGACAAATATGGAGACTCTTCCTTTTATCGCTATTCTATTAGAAAAAGCCATGGTTACGATATTTTCTATTCTAAAGGGACATTTGAATCATTCTTATATTCTTTAAACTATGAGACTGCGTATTTAATCATTGAATTATTTAAAGACCAAAGATGTCTAAAACTTATCTCTGACGTTAAAGGGATTGAAGTTAAAGAAGGTGAAGAGGTCACAATCTTTGATTATCGTTTCTTTAATTCATATGAAGAAGGAATAGAAGAATTTAATGAGGACTTTCCACTTTTAAATAAAGAAAAAATCTTTGGCTATACTTCTTGGTATAACTATTATCAAAACATTAATGAAGAAATCATATTAAGAGATCTAGATGCTCTAGATAATAGATTTAACGTCTTCCAGATTGATGATGGCTATGAAACTTATGTAGGAGACTGGTTAGAAGTTGATAAAACTAAATTTCCTAATGGGTTAGAACCTATCGTCAATAGAATTAAAGAAAAAGGATTTAAGCCTGGTATCTGGCTCGCTCCTTTTGCGGTTGAGACTAAATCTAAAATCTTTAAAGAACATCAAGATTGGTTAGTGAAAGACTCTAAAGGTAAACCAATAAAAACTGGTGGTAACTGGTCTGGATTTTATTCTTTAGATATTTATAATCCTAAAGCTCGAGAATATATCAAAAAATGCTTAAAGCATTATATGGATATGGGCTTTGAATTCTTTAAATTAGATTTCTTATATGCATCTAGCTTAATCCCTTGTAAGGGAAAGAGTAGATGTCAAAATCAATTAGATGCCTATAAATTACTTAGAGACACCTTAAAAGATAAATTAATCTTAGGGTGTGGGGCAAATATCATTAATTCTTATAAGAACTTTGATTATTTAAGAATCGGACCAGACGTCTCTTTAGTTTTTGATGATGTCGCTTTTATGAGAATGTTTCATAGAGAAAGAATCTCCACAAAAGTTACTCTTCAAAATACGATATATCGTCATATCTTTGATCAACGTTTATTTGGCAATGACCCAGATGTCTTCCTTCTTAGAGACGATAATATCAAACTTTCAAATAAGCAAAGATATGCCTTAACTAAGATTAACGCTTTATTTGGTAGTGTCCTTATGACTAGCGATGATATCGCGACTTATGATGATAAGAAAAAAGAAATCTTAGAAGAGGCTTTACGTCTATTTAAAAACGGAAAAGTCATTAATGTTAACCGTTTAAATAAAAAGAAAATCGCTATCGAATATGAATTAGATGGCGAAAGTCGTCATATGGTGTACAACACCAAAAAAGGAGTGTTACATGAGTAAAACAAGTTCAATTTTTAACAATCCTCAGCCTAAAAAGGTTGTCAAAAAAGCTTATAAAAGCAAAAAGAAATTTATTAAGTCTTATGGAGATGATTCTTCTAAAGACTATAAGATTTCCTTTAAAGAAATCCCAACTTTAGATTTCATTAATGCCTCGAACATTGTCTTTGGTGAACAAAACCAAGAATTTGATAAGAAAGCATTAATTGTTGGAAATATCAGAATGGGATTTGGTCATTATCGTATTTCTATTGCGATGGCAAGCGCCGCTAGAGCATTAGGCTATAAACCTTATTGGTTAGACTTAGCGAGTTTTGATGCTACTGGCTCAAAAATGATTAGAAAACAAAATGATATGTATTCTTTAGCGAGCCGCATCTCACAAAAATCTAAGTTATTTAATAAGATTGTGTGGGAACCACTTAACTCTGAAGGCTTTAAAAAGATTTCTTATAATGCGAAAGACCAGGCTAATAGTGAACTCTTAGTGCCTATATTTAGAAATATCCCAAAAGATATCCCTTATATCGCCACTCACGTCTGGCCATCTCAAGGAGCAATCCATGCAGGTATGACTCACGTTGTGAACGCTATTCCAGATAACTGGCCAATGGGCTTACATTTATCAGAAGGAGCAATTCACACTGTTCAAACTCCATTTGCCTATTTTGGTTATAAGACTTTAAGAGGCTTTGATAAAAAGCCATTAAACGGGATTCCTGAGGACCAACTTAAGATGGTGGGTTGTTTTATCGACCACGAACTTTTAGTGGATCTAGAAGGCGATAATAAGCGTAGAAAAGATAGAATTTCTAGCGGTAAACCACTTAGAATCCTTATGACCGTAGGTGGAGCCGGTGCCGGATTTGATATGTTCTTATCAATGGTGAGACACCTCTTACCTTATGTTAAGGAAAAGAAAGTGGCCTTATTTATCAACTTTGGTGATCACTTAAATGTTTATGAAAAGATGATCAAGAAAGTCGAAGTGGAAACCAAGAACTACTTTAATGAATACGCTAAATTAAAAGAATTAGCTAAAGACATTAAAGAAGGTGACGCAGAAGGTATTTACTGTATTTATAACAAAGATATCTTTGAGGCAGTCTATTCCACAAACTTATTAATGCCTGTGACTGACTTATTAGTCACTAAACCAAGCGAATTAGCCTATTACCCAATTCCAAAGCTCTTTATGCGCCACATCGGTGGACATGAAGTCTATGGAGCGGTTAACGGACAAGAAAATGGAGATTCAACTCCAGAATGTCCAACCAAAAAGGAAGCTAATGAGATGCTTGACCGTGTGATTAACGATAAAGAGCTCATTCCACACTTATGTGACCGTATTGATGAACTTAAGCGTCAAGGCCATTATAATGGTGCTTATGAATGCGTAAAGCTCGCAGTTGGTAAATAATATTAACTAACTTAACTCCCAGCATAAGTTGGGAGTTTTTGTTGCATTATTGACATTTTGCTGGCGATGGTTTACTTTAATGATGTGGTTTGGGCCTTAACCCCTTGGGCTAGGGCCTTTTATTATGCTGACGAGCAGACATAATAGGTACAGAATTATCACACTATATAACTCCTAGTTAGTTTCTAACGTGTAGTTTTTATAACTAGTTTTATTGACAAACCGCTCGTGATGGTTTACTTTAATGATGTGGTTATCCCTTAATCCTTACGGGTTGGGGATTTTATTATGCTGACGAGCAGACACAATAGGAACAATATTAGATATGTTTCCATAGCAATACCTCCATTCACATTCC
>CAMUVS010000060.1 GCA_947164155.1 uncultured Caryophanales bacterium
TGAATATATTAGACACCCAGAGAAATTTGAAGTTTCTAAAAATATTATCGAAATCAGAAGTGAAGTCGATGGATATATTAAAGAAATCAACGCTCTTGAGATTGGTATTAGTGCGATGAAACTTGGCGCTGGTAGAGAAACTCTTGAAGACGTCATTGATATGTCTGCTGGTATTATATTAGCGAAAAAAGTTGGTGCAAAAGTTACTAGAGGTGACTTATTATGCACTGTTTATACAAACAAAACCCCAGAAGAATATCTTCCAGTTTTAGATGAAATTAGACAAGCATATGCCTATAGCGAAGAAAAAGTGGAAGAACTTCCTGTTATTAGAGAAATTATTAGAGAAGCTTAATGAAAGTAGTATTACAAACTGTTAAAAGCGCTCATGTAGATATATTAGGTAAAACCGTTGGAAGTATTTCTAACGGTTACCTTTTACTTACCGGTTTTACTATGGGTGATGATAAAGAAACTGTCACTAAGATGGCGGATAAAATTGTTAAACTCAGAGTGTTTGCGGATGAAAAAAGACAAATTAATTTGTCTTTAGAGGCAGTGAATGGAAATATCCTTTCCATTAGTCAATTTACTTTATACGCGGACACCACTGGAGGTAGACGCCCATCTTTTGTTAACGCTTTACATCCTCATGAAGCAGAACCATTATATGAATTCTTTAATGAAGAATTAGCTAGACTTAGCGGTAAACATATTGAAACTGGTGTATTTGGTGCCGATATGGATGTTTATAGCGTCAATGATGGACCATTCACTTTAGTGTTAGACAGCAAGGAATTATTTTAAATGAAAGTTTTGGTTGGATTATCGGGCGGCGTTGATAGTGCAGTAGCAGCGTATCTACTTCAAAAAGAAGGCTACGAAGTAACTGCCTGTTTTATGCGTAACTGGGATAGCCTCGCTAATAATGATTATTTAGGTAATCCAAACATCAATAACTCGCAATGTCCTCAAGAAAAAGATTATGATGACGCGGTAGCGGTAGCAAAAAAGCTCGGTATTGAACTATTAAGAATTGATTTTGTTAAAGAATACTGGGATGATGTATTCTCTTATTTAATTAGAGAATATGAAGCTGGTAGAACCCCAAACCCAGATATATTCTGCAATAAATATATTAAGTTTGACGCTTTCTTAAAATTTGCTAAGTCAAAAGGCTTTGATATGATCGCTATGGGTCATTACGCAAAACGTATCGATAAAAATGATAAAGCCTATTTATGTAAGAGTTTTGATCAAAATAAAGACCAAACTTATTTCTTATCTCAAATTTCTCAAGATCAACTTAAATATTCTTTATTCCCATTAGGAGATATTGATAAAAAAGAGGTTAGAAAAATTGCTCATGATTTAAACCTTGATATTGCCGATAAAAAAGACTCAACAGGCGTGTGTTTTATTGGTGAAAGAAACTTCAAAGAATTCTTAAAAAATTATATTCCTGCAAAAAAAGGAAATATTGTCGATATTGACACTAATCGAGTAATTGGCACTCATGATGGCGTGATGTATTACACAATTGGTCAAAGAAAAGGACTTGGAATTGGGGGAATTCATGGAGAAACCGCTCAAGGTTGGTTTATTGTGAAAAAAGATATCAAAAACAACATTTTATATGTTGCTAGTGGTCCTGAATCTGATCGACTAAACTCTGATTCTTGTTTAGTGAGTAATTTAAATTTCATCACTGATAAACCAAAAGAAGGACAACGTATCTATGCGAAATTTAGATATCGTCAAAAAGATAATGGAGTCACTATTTTCTATAAAGGTGATGATTTAGTGGAATTAAAATTTGATGAGCCATATAAGGCTGTTACTCCAGGGCAAGCTGCTGTATTTTATGATGGAGATATCTGCTTAGGTGGAGGCTTAATTGACTCAACTTATTATAAAGGTAAAAGAACAGATTTATAGGTTAATTATCTTTAAAAACTATTATGAAGGCCTCTAAAAGCATAGAGGTTTTTTGTTTTGAAAAAAATTTTTCTTCATGCGCGTCATTCAAGGTTAATGACTGTGCGCGCGAGGCTTAAAAAATTACTTTTTTATGAAATCCAATTATGTAAAAATAATGACATCTGATCGGAGAACTATTTATGGAAAACAAAAAGAAATTTTTATCTATTTTATTCCCAGTTTTGTTTTATGGAGCGCTTTGGGGAATTTTTGAAGCCACTCTAGGTACTTTATTACATCTTCCTGCTTTTGAAGCTGGTGGATTATTTACTAAAAGTAGCATCATTATGGTCCCTGTCGCCTTCTTAATTATGACTTTATGTTATAAGAAGACTGGTTCATTAATTTCTGTTGTGTTTGCAGGACTTATTTCCGCCACAATTAAATTAAGTACAGCGATTGTTGTGCCATTTGGAATTTATGTCTATTTCCCAGCAATTTACATTGTAGTGGAATCCTTAGCAATGTTTGGTGCATTAGCAATCTTTAGACCAACTAATGTATTAAGTACAAAAACATTTGCCGCATTTGTTGCTGCTGCAGTTACTTATCAATTTACTTATATTAGTATTTGTTCAATTACCGCAGTTGCTGCCCCTGGACTTACTGGTAACATTAATGCCTTTGAAAGCATGGCAAACTGGAAGAAAGTTGGAGAAAAATACTTATTCACCTATAACGGAGTCGCTATTATTTATGCTTTAGCTCTTGGTGGAGCAGCATATGGCGTTAGCAAACTTTTAACAAAGCTAAATCTTGAAACTAAATTTGACTATAAGAAAATTCTTAACTCTCCAATTACTGCTTCTGCCACTTTAGCAGTTGCCTTTGCGTTAACTATTTCCTTATCTTTAGTTAAATAATTAATTTGCTTTCTTAATATACTGCTTAGCCATCTGGCCGTAGCAGTGGATAAATAAAGATAAATAATCCTCAAAACTTACTTGGTGAGACCCATGATACACTGTGTCATATCTAACACCATATTCACAGGTTTTGAGGATATTTTCTTTAAATCCGTTTCGATAATAAAAATCTCTTCTTCTTTTTCTTAACTGATTATCACTATATTTATCATCAATTTCTTCAAAGCAGAGGATGAAAGTTTTATTAGGGTATTTTCTAAATACTTCTTGGATGATTTGACTGCCATACCCTTTATTTCTATATTTAGGAGAAACCGCTAAAAAGAAGATATAACAGAGTTCTTTATAAAATAAAAGGTTAGTAAATCCTATAAAAGAGTTATTATCATAGACTGCGTATATGTCATTATCTTCCTTTAAAGCAAAAGAGAAAAACATCTCTACTGGTGGCCTTTCTTCTTCTGGGAAACTAGAGACATATAATGGCTCGATATCAACTTTGATATTATGATTTAACTTATAATTTACAAATTTCATTAGATTAATTCTATCACTATGAT
>CAMUVS010000061.1 GCA_947164155.1 uncultured Caryophanales bacterium
AAATTGCATCACTTAAATATACATTACTTAAATCTGCACCACTTAAATTTGCATACATATTTCCCCAACCAGCAATATCTCTGTTTAACCAGTGCTTATGGTCTTCTAATATCTTTTCTAATGTTTTACCGTTTATTAATATTTCTTTAGGTTCTCTCATTCTTCCATCTCCAATCCTTTTAGATAACCTTCTAACTCTACTTGTTCGTAACTATTATTCTTTAATCTATACCCTAATCTTCTGTACTCGTCATACACTGGTTTCCAAATAATTTCACATTGTTTCTTTTCGTCAGGAAAATACTTTTCTAGTACATCTAATTCTTTTTGCAAATGAATGTTAAAAGGACAACCTTTACACCCAGTTCGCTCAAAATTATAAGGAGGATAATATATATCACAAATCCGGATATTATATTCAGAAATAAACCAATTTTCCCATTCTTTTGTTACTGCTACCAAGGGTTGAAAATTTTTTAATTTCCCACTTGATTTAAAAGCTAAGCAGTGAGCATTTAGTCTACTTCCCCTTCATCTTTCATTAAACCTACAATTCCATAAGGTTTATTATTTTCTCTTTGCCATTTATGAATAGGCTCTTTTTTCATTTTATCACAACATTTTTTACTTATTTTTATTTTAAAATCTTGTTCAAATTGATATTTTAATATTTTTGGACAACAAAAACTTTTACGTTCTTCAGGAGGATTGAGATACCTATCTACTGTTTTCGAAAATCCACTATTTTGGAATGTAGCGACTATAGCGCTATGTTCTTTACTTTTAAAAGGATAACCATAAATCTCCAAAGTTTTTTTAATATTTTTACTAGGTTTTATTATTTGTATTCTTTCATCTTTTTCTTTAAGTTTAAATACAAAATCTTTTATAATGTCTAATTCTATGCCTGTATCTGCATATACTCGAGGTATTTTATTACCTGGAATTGCTAAATCAACTAAAGCACTTAATACAGTGCTGTCCTTTCCACCGCTGAAACTAATATAAAAATTTTCTTCTCCATACTGATTTATTATTTGTTTGATTTTCTGTACTCTATCCATTAATATAAATTCGTTTGTAATCACGCACCACTCCTTATCCTCGTTTATACATCAGCTTTGTACCGTCACTCATTTCAACCTCAATCTTTAATGGGTATCCACTCATATTAAGATTGTGCGGTTGGTGTACTTGCTTAATGATTTTCTTAGCCTTTTTGTGGCCATTTTCACATTCAGTAGCATCTTTACGGTCCTTATATTCAGTACCGCAGACGTCACATTTGTATTTCTCAACAATTTTCATTCTGTGTAGCCTCCTCTTTCATTAACTCTTCTTTGATACTTCTAACTGTACTCATAGTAATTATCTCTATTCTAGAACTCCTTAATAATCGCTATATGTTTCGTAGTAGTGGTCGTCCTCGTCGTAGTTTTCAATGTCATATACGATTTCTGCATGATTCCAATACAGATTTAGCAGCAATACCTCTATTTCAGATAAGTAGTTTATGTTCCACTTTTTCTCCATATCGTCGCCATTGAAATACAGATGCTTGATCTTAACTGTCTTGTCGCCGTCCTTTATGTATCCAAAGTCAATTACAATATCGTGGTCGTCGTGTTTATCTGTCTTATATTCCTCGTCTAAGTACAGCTTGACGTGTTGTGACTGACTCCATATGCTCTTATCGGTAACGAACTCGATAGTATAGCCGTCGTGCTCATTGCGTTCGCATTTATCAGGCTCATCCGTATAGCCGTTTAGATAGTCCTGATATTTCTTGATTAAATCAGATAGGGCGATAGGCTGTTTGTCCGGTACTTTGAATAGAATACCCTTAACACTTTCGCTTATTTTGTCTGACATATCCTGCTTAACATATTGAGCTAATAAATCCTTTACTAACTGAGCAATCATGCCGTTGTATGAGGATAAACCAATATTACCAGCTATGCTATTTACAGTTTCTTTAAGTGCTTTTTCAAGCTCGTTTCGGAGTGTGTAGCCCCCAAGCACGTCATCAATCGCAGCGTTGATGTTTTTCTCTATAGCCTGCTCAATCTTAGTCTCGATAACACGATCCTTTTCCATTTGAGCTAATTTGTTTTCTATGATTTCTGAGATATTGATATTCATATTTCTCCTTTCTTGCAAGGAACACTAAATGAACCCTTGTACTTTGCTTTTTCTAATATTTTTCTAATTCTCTTAAATTCACTTTGCTTTGCATTATCGATAACCAGTATTCCTTGTCCTGCATCCCAATGTGAATCATAGCCTTGCTCTTCTAGTATTTGTATAAATTCATTCATTCACCCACCCCCACTATAGTCACTATCCAAAGTGCTAATATAATCATTCCTAATACTGTAAATTCCATCATTCGTCTACTCCTTTCATCAAAAGCTCAATTGGAACATTTAATGCTTTTGCTATCTTAATCACTGAATTAATCTTTGGAATTCTTTTGCCATTTATGTATCTAGAAAGAGTTGCTTGAGTCATTCCTGTCTTTCTTGCGATATCAGCAGCAGTCATTTCCCTTTCAATCATTAGTTTTTTTAAATTCATAGTAAACTTACTCACTCAATCACCACCTTTGCCATTAACTTCATCACTGGATAAGTTTCTTCAATGGATTCACTGCTGCCATCTGCTAAATCTATAGCAGTGCAGTTCCCTATTTTTTGACATTTCATAAATATTTTTCCATTGAACAAAAATATGTCTCCTTTTTTTATGTCTCCAAATCTCACATAGTTCTTTTTGTCTTTAAACTCTATTTCCATTTGCCACCTCTTTAGCTTTCTTTAACATACGCTTTTCCAATTCATCTGCATCAATCGTTCTCTGATCAAAAGAATCAAAGCTATTTTTTTTAGGCGAAGCCTCTTTATATTCTTTTCTTTTATTGAATTCTTTTCTTTTATTCTTTTTGTCCTTGTCAGTGTCCTTGTCAGTGTCCTTGTCAGTGTCCTTGTCAGTGTCCTT
>CAMUVS010000062.1 GCA_947164155.1 uncultured Caryophanales bacterium
CATTGTATAAAAAATATTGCCCAGTAAGAATACTTGGCTTACTTCTATCAGCATTCATTAAAATCAACTTATCTTTATATACATAAATGTCATACGTGATATTGCTATCGCCATCCTTTGAATAATAACAAATCTTTGGCAACTTCTTGTCTGAATTGTTGAATACCTCCCAACCATAACAAACAATCTTTGTTACTAAACCTTCTGATAATGAATCCAGTAATTTCTCCTTCTCAACTATCTTGCTCTCGATGATGTACTGCTTCATGCTGACAATTACCTCAGAACCTACAACACTACAAAATACGTGAGTGAACTTCCAGTTCTCCTTATAGTTATTACCAGGAGTGCTAATCCAAGCGGTAATTGTATTTAACCATTTGTTGTAAAGATGAACAACTGATTCAAAATTAATCCCAGGATACTCATATGACATGGCATCCGAAAACTCACTGGCATTCTCATACTGGATATTATTGAAATTGTCACCTATCTTTAAAATTAAATCTATAGTTAAGAAATAATTACCACTACCATGCTGAATTTTCATATTAACACTTTTTAACTTAATTTAACACTATTTAATTTTTATATTTTTTTAACAATTTTTAACACCTATTAACCAACCTAATTTCTCTTAACAATTTTTTAGAAATTTTTTCTACTTTTAACACACACAACAGATTTTTTCTCTATTTTTCTCTCTCCTAACCAGTATTTTTCTCTACAAATTTTTTCAAAATATTTCTACGACATTTCCCTTAAAGGAATACGCCTGTATTTCAACGTTTCCGACTCATTCGCCACCCTTTTTCAACACCCTCATTATCAAGCAGTTACACGTAAAATAGTCATTTAAAACATCTAATTATCTATATTTACGCACCTTGGGTTGGATTTAAGTGCTTATGAATGAGAAAGTTAGGCATTTCCATGTTGTTTTTTATATTCCTCATTTACTTCTTTTTTCACATCTTCCAGGAACTTCACGAATAATTTATCTTCGACTTTACTGCCATGTAGCAGACCTGTTTGTGTCATATTTATGAGGTCATTTACTTGCCATTCCTCATCATCTTTTTTTTCAAGTATGAAATATGTTAGTTCTCTATAGAAGTTGAATAGTTTATGTTGTTTAGCCACTAGTGCCAGGTGTTTATCAAAATGTTTCATGGTTATATTGGGAATTTAACTCTCTTTGTGCATCTGAGATATAGTTCCTTATAATGTATTGGGTTTAGGTTGATGTCACGTTGCCATCTAGTAAGCCAGTTGAGGAAATCATGTTTATATTTATACATTGGGTTTGGTCTATCGTCATTTGGTATTACGATTTTACCCAGAATTCTTTCCAGTGTGACATCATCTTTTTCATTATCGTGCCACATGAGGTAAGCTCCTCCCAGCATTACGATTGTCATTCTGAAGGTATTCATGAGTTTAGCTTCCTTAACGATTCGTAGGCATTGTGGTATTGTTGTTATCAGCACTGGTTGTGTCGGATATATTTTTCGTTTAATTTTCTTTTTTTTCATTTTGCGTCAACTACTGGTATCTTAAGTAATACATTTTTTATGTCTTCCAATGATTCTCTGAGTGTCATGACTCCATATTTTTTAAGGTAGTCATATGCCTTTTCTTTTCTTTCTATTTGTAGTTCTCTCAGTTTATCATCTTTTTCCAATGGTGTGAACAGTATTTCCATGATGTAGGAAACGTTTCTAATTCTTGCCATTGACTTAGTTGAGAGTTTAGAATCTTCTGGTGTCATAAGCTAAAGTCTGTAATTGATTGATAATAGGTTATTTTTTTATTTTTCAAATCTTCCACCCATTCTTTCAGCCAATTTGTCAATTGTTCTTCATTAACTAATGAGAGGAATACTATATTATAGTCAATTCCATAGAGTGGTTTTCCTTTATATCCTTGTATAATTCCTTCAAATGGTTTTCCATCGCATCTATTCTCAATGATATTATTAATCATATAGAGGTATGGAATCCATTTATTTTTCTTTGCAATTTTAAATGCTATCTTTCTGCATTGCATTAGGATTTCGTTATCGTTTCTTCTAATCATTTTACTTTATCAAGGAAATAGTTTAAGTATATTGAATTAAAGGAGTTTATATTATTCTCTTTAAACCTCTCACTTTGTTGTGTAAGGATATTAAATATTGTTGCTGGTCTATCTGATTTTGGTGTGAAGGTGAAGTGTCTAATGAAGTCTATAATACCTTTTTCTTCGCAGATGCATTGTGTATTTTTAAGCAAGTTATCCATTATATAGAGTGTGTTAACTTGTTTATGTTTTTTTGCCACAGAGAACCAGAGGTTTATTTTCTCCTTTGTGTCTTGATTTTCGTGTAGTATTGATGAAATCATTATTCTATTGTTCTATATTCCAATGTAGTTTTTACTGACTTACCATATAGTTTTTCAGCTCTTTCAATGCATTCTTCTGGAGTGGTTGCATAGACTCTGATATACACTTCTCCTTCTCTTTTCTTGATATGTGATGCGATGATGCTTCCGCTTTTATGTATATCTGCCTTAAAGCCGATATATGGCACTGTATCTGTTAAGTAGAAGATGGCTTTTCTCAGTTTTGGGTTTTCTATTGAGTTTCCTTCCATCATGGCATTCTTGAACTTATATTCATAGAGGATATCTGATGGTTTCATATTCTTACTTCTCCAGATGCAGATGCAATATACTTTATCTCCATAGATAAGTTCCTTAAATTTCTTCCTTATATTTTCAAACTTTGCTGATTTTAGGTTACAGCAAGCGAAATCGTAATTTGTCATCTTATATATGTTTTTATTACATTTTAGAATTCCCAGGGGTTATTACCATTATCGAAATCTTCCAAGTCATCCTCATCCATATCTTCCCAATCATCCATAATGAATTCTTCGTCTTCTTCTGGGTCTCTACGGCTTTCAGCGTATTTACTGAACTCATAGAGGGACATATTATTAATTTCTTTTATTGG
>CAMUVS010000063.1 GCA_947164155.1 uncultured Caryophanales bacterium
GTTTCCGTCCCCTATGGGGAATGAGGTAGGCCTAATAAATTAATTGAACTCAAAGAAGAGTATATTAAGCTCTTGTTTCCGTCCCCTATGGGGAATGAGGTAGGCCTAATTGACAAAGAGGAGCTCTCTAAAGCCCTAAGATATGAGTTTCCGTCCCCTATGGGGAATGAGGTAAGCCTAATGGATTACCAAGTAAGTAAAGGAGGTTTAAATTAAAGTTTCCGTCCCCTATGGGGAATGAGGTAGGCCTAATTCTACTTTAGGTTCTACAGTGAAAACATACTCTTTTGTTTCCGTCCCCTATGGGGAATGAGGTAGACCTAATAGCACCCTTTTGGAGACCAGTATTTTCAAGGGCTCTAGAACCAATTTGCGGCTAAAAAAGCAAA
Organism: uncultured Caryophanales bacterium; assembly: GCA_947164155.1. Taxonomy (GTDB): domain Bacteria; phylum Bacillota_I; class Bacilli_A; order RFN20; family CAG-826; genus UBA2450. Next base: position 390 of record CAMUVS010000063.1, read on the forward strand.
TTCTTGTGGTCGAAAGTACCCCTAGGTATACTAAAACAGTCTCAAACGCGCCATACATCAGTAGCGGCTTAAAAATCCCTTATTTTTCCAAATTATAATTTATATTGTAATAAAATATAAACTAAGGTCAATAAATCTGCTGCAATGTCCTCTAGCCCTTATTTTACTACACTTTCCGCCCTGTGTCAATCTTATATTAGATTCCTAAAACACTCTTATGAACAAGACGAAAAGTGCAGTTTTTATAACTTTTCTTTTTGCTCTTGTGTCAGATGATAATTTCTATAAGTAATTTTCTCAACCGCATCAACAATCAAGGCTCTTTTACTAGAGGTCAAACTGCTATCCACACTACCATTACTTTGATCTCCCATCTTTACTATTTTATTCATTTCTGAACATATTTCTTTATAGTATTCTGCATTTTCTTTTTTGTGAGCCGCAAGAAAAGCCGTTGAAACTTCAGGATAGTCTACCATAACTTCTTCTAAAATACTTCTCCATTTTTCGCATGGTACGAGGCTCTCACCATTTTCATCTAACCTTTCTGCAAATTTACTATCTACTTCATCTATTTTTTCCCCAATATTGCAAAGACAACATTATGGATAAAGATATTCATATTGCCTTTATAATTACATTAAATCGTTACCTAATGTCTAGTAACTGCAAATTAAATATGGTTTTCCTGAATCATTTTCATTTTCATCTCTTCTAAAATACTTATCATATTTATTCACTAATATTTTTAAAAGCTTGTAATTATTTTTACCAGTATATATCTTCTTAGGATCTGGACGAGGTATACCTAGTTCATCTATTTTTTCAGTTATCAAATCAAATCTTTGTTTATTGTCATGGTATTGGTATTTTCTATATACTGCAATAATAAGTTTAGCTGCATTTTCTAATTCTTCTAAATTTATTACTCCTACCTCATCTCCAAACGAATCATCCACTTTCTCTAATTGGATATTCATTATGTCAGCATTTATATCAAGAGCATCTATTTCGTCTTGAGTCTTTGGTTTTTCTTCTATTGGTTTTTCTTCTATTACTTCTTTCTCTAACTGCTTTTCTACACTTCCATCTTTAATTATAGTTTTATCAATTTCATTATTGATATTTGGCTTCACAATTTTCTTATAATCTTTTTTCTCAACAAACTCATTTTCTTCCTTATCGTAAAAATATTTTTCACTAAAAGAAACCGGCGAATTATCAAGTTTTATTTGATGAATATTATTCAAAATATCATTTAAAAAACAGTCAACTTTCTGGACTATTTCATTATATCTCTTTTCAGTATTTTCACCTGAATGATTAGTATCATTTCTAAATTCGCGAATTTCACGATACTTATTTAATATGGTTTTAATTTTCTTCTTCTCTTTTCCAATAACACCGCTATATAATTTTATACAAACACTATTGCCTTTTTTATTTTCGTTGATTTCTCCATCGCTATACTTTATAACCGTATCCGCCGTATCATCTCTCAGTAATACACTATGCACTAACAAATGATCCACATCATAGAAGTGATATCTTGCCGATTTATTTTTTAGATAATTATCATTTTTCTTTAAATAATCAATTTGCTTTTTAAATTCTTCTAATCCATTATCATCCACTGCATAGTAAATTATCCCCGATTTAACAAGTACATACGGGATTTTCGCCTCACAGAAGGTTATAGCGGGCTGAATGAAGCCTTTTCTAAGGCACCATTTAATCTGCTTTATATATCTTTCAGCTTTATCTTTTGCCTCCCAAACAGATTTATAATCATTTCTTATATCCTGCGCTACTACATCAATCAATGTATTATTATTATCTCTGTTCGCGAGTGCCCTCTGAAGTTCCGTAATTGCATCATCAAATTCATTAGCTCTGCAAAGGCTGATTGCATCTGAAGCCTTTTTGATGCTATCTACTATTAATTTAGCATTTTCATCATTTTCTAATGATTTGTCTTTTTTTAGATATTCTACTAAATCTTCTCCTTGTCCATATCTCTCAAAGGAATTCATTGCTGTAAGGAAGTCATAGGTTCTATATCTATCATCTACTTCCATTATTCTACTTTCCTTTTGACCGTTTTTAAAATCAGATAAATATCTTCCGGCAATTTTAACTCTCTGATTTTTCAAAAGTTCAAGAACAGCATTCATCTGAGTATTTAAGTCCCTTAATCCGCCCTGAGTATCTATATACAGATTTATTTCTTTTCCATTATCACCTTTAATATCATTTATGGTCTTTATTATAAAATCAGCTGCATCTGCATGCTCATGCTTAAATAAATAATTATCAAAATAGTTCTTTATATAATCAG
>CAMUVS010000064.1 GCA_947164155.1 uncultured Caryophanales bacterium
GGCCTGGGTACGTCCAACCCATGGAATTTGTTGCATCGTTGCTGTCATCTAACAACGAAAAGTCAAAAAAGTGTTTTATTGATTTACTCAAGGATGATAATTTATCTTCTAAAATTACACAAAAAATGAATTCTGTAGAGATTAAAGCCATGAAATTTGAAGACCCTGTTATTTATAATAACAGCAATATCGTTTTATCATCGATTAGCCATGAAGGATATTATTTTTTCAAATAAGTTTAATGAGTTTTATGACTCCATCAGATAAAGATATATAAGTTAAGCCTTGTCATAAATAACGAAAGAATGCTAAAGCCGCTAAAAATTGGTATTATTTGGGTACGAAAAAATAAATTTCGATTTTTACTTGGTATTATTTGGGTATTTTAAAGACATTATTGAAACAGAAACGACCTGTCACGGTCGTTTTTATTATGTAAATATAATAAACATCGGCATTTTGGACCCGAATTGGTATCATCGAGGTCATCTGTAACAGTACCAAAAAAGGTTAAAAAGTACACTCATATCAGTCCAAAAAACCAGGGGAGGATAGATTGAGTTTTGTTACGCCCCGTACAAGACTCAATTCCTACCACCCCTGGTTTTGGATGACTTGATAAATAAAAACTATTATTGCATCTATAAATAGATGAGAGTAGGAAGAAAAATTGACATCGATTTAACTATACAAAGTTTCAAGCGATATCTTAGGTTCGTCTTGTTCCAGGCGAAGTGCACTGTGGAAGTGGTTAAAAAGAATCCATATATGCAGGATACGGACTACGACAGATACGCGGATGCCTTTTATATCGTAAGCAAGAACGAGGAATTCGAGTTGCTGCTTAGCCCAAAGTATTATCATTACCATCTTGCAAAAAGGTGCAATTAATGAGTTGAAAATTATTGTAAAAAGGTGCCATTAATGATGTTTGACAATATGGATGTTGATATTCAAATAACTTTGAGTAAAATAAAATTAGACTTTAGAAAACTCGGAGATTTGAAGTATGTATATTAAAAGAAATATTGAAAAAAGCGTATTAGAAGCTACTAAGGAATATCCGGTTATTATGGTATGCGGTCAAAGGCAAGTTGGAAAATCAACGATGCTGAACCATATCAAAGAAAAAAATAGACGATATGTTAGTTTTGATGACAGAAACGCTAGAAGATTAGCAGAAACCGATCCTGCTTTATTTTTTGAAACTTATGGTTATCCAATTCTAATCGATGAGTTTCAAAAAGTACCATCGATCTTAGAAACCATAAAGGACATTGTTGATAAGCTTGGCTACGAAGGCAAAAACAATAATGGTCTATTCTGGCTGACCGGATCTCAAAAATTCAAGATGATGAAAGGGATAAGTGAGTCTTTAGCGGGAAGAGTCGCCATCTTTGAAATGTCGTCCCTTTCTCAAAGAGAGATTGAAGGAAAAGATGCTAACCTGTTTAATCCAGATTTGGAGGTCATTAAAAAACAGCCATTCGAATATAAGGATGTTAATGAGATTTATCAAAGAATCTTTAATGGCGGTATGCCTAAGATCATTGCTTCTAAAATTAATAGAGAGAAATATTACAGTGACTATGTAAATACCTATTTAGAAAGAGATATTAAGGAATTATCCGCTGTTGGAAAGCTAAATGAATTCTACGATTTCCTCGTATTTATGGCAGCTAGAACCGCTCAAGAATTGAAATATGATGAAATATCAAAACAAGTGGGTGTGTCTGCCCCAACAGTAAAGAGTTGGGTTTCAATATTAGAAAGAAGTGGAATCATATTTATTCTCCGTCCTTACTATTCAAAGGTTACAGACAGATTAGTTAAAACACCTAAGGTCTATTTTATGGATACTGGTTTAGCGGCTTATCTATGTAGATGGCCAAATGCTGAAACATTGCAAAACGGAAATATGGATGGCGCTTTCTTTGAAACTTTTGTCATAAGCGAAATTGTTAAAAGTTATTATAATTCCGGCAAGCCTATTAATAATTTGTATTATTATCGTGATATCGATAAGAAAGAAATTGATTTATTAATAGTGGATGCAAACTGCATTTATCCAATAGAAATCAAAAAAAGCAAAGAACCAAACAAACCCGATGCAAATTTAAGTGCATTAGATAAATTTAATATTGAGATAAAGCCTGAACTTGTGATCTGCATGAGCGAAGAAGTTATCCCATATAATAGAAAATGCTATTTGGTTCCAATTTCCATTATTTGAGATTGTGTTTCGTTTTTATTTAAATTAAAACGATCAAAAAACGATAAAAACTGGTATTATTTTGGTGAAAAAGAGTAATTTCTTTCATCGGCAGTGGCATTATTTTGGTGAAAGAAAGACGTCTGTAAAGAATAGGTTTGATACACGTTATCAAGCCTTTTTTCTTGCTTTTTTGCCCATTTTTAGTGATTTTTGATGGTTTTAAAAGCAATGGTGATTTTACAACTTAACGAGAATATGTATCAAAACCCTCAATTGGTACACCATTGATGAAGAATTTTAGATTGTTGACCGGACTTGAATTACCTAAGATGCATGCTTATTGATACAAATATCTCAATCACGTAACAGTTAGTTTAATTGTCATTATACATAACAGTTTTATTATCGCTAAATTTCTTAGAGATGAGTTATCGACAGCAAAACTTGGAAAAGAATTGAAACAATTTCTTATCCAGGAAAA
>CAMUVS010000065.1 GCA_947164155.1 uncultured Caryophanales bacterium
AAAACGTGGATGATTCCTGAAAATGCAACAAAACCAAAAAGGCAGAATAGACATTCAAACAAAATGCCAACATTACTAGATGTTCTCTTTAGAGAAAAAGAACATTCAGTGAAAGGCGGAATATATCACAAACTCCAAATTGAGCTGACTTATAATTCAAATCATATTGAGGGTAGCAAACTAACCCATGACGAAACTAGATATATTTATGAAACTAAGACAATTGGTTTAGAAAATAAAAACGTTAAAATCGATGATATTATCGAAACCGTTAACCATTTTAGATGCGTGGATTTATCTATCGAATCGGCAAAAAGGAGATTGTCTGAATCGTTTATTAAACAATTACATTTAGTTTTGAAAACCGGAACGAGCGATTCAAGAGAACCGTGGTTTAAAGTTGGTGATTATAAGTTATTAGCGAATGAAGTTGGAGACAGAACAACAACTGATCCAAAACAAGTAAAGACAGAAATGAAAAAACTGCTTGATAACTATAATCAAAAAGAAAAGCATTCATTTGAGGAAATAGTGGAGTTCCATGTCAAATTTGAACGAATCCACCCTTTCCAAGATGGTAATGGTAGAGTTGGGCGGCTAATCGCATTTAAAGAATGCCTTAAAAACGATATTGTTCCATTTATCATTTTAGATAGCAAAAAAGACTTCTATTACCGAGGTCTTAAAAACTGGAGCCAAGAACGCGGTTGGCTTATCGATGCTTGCTTGGATGGCCAAGACACGGTCAAATCTTATTTGGATTATTTCAACATTCCATATAAATAAAATCCCCTTGGACAAAATCCTTGGGGAAGTTTCATCAATCATGCCCTTAAATGTCACAACACGGACAGGGTTTTAAGGTCAATTGTCGCAACACGGACATATCACAATAAAAAGAGGAATATTTCATCCTCTAGTTAATGTTAATACCATAACGGATCTTATGCTTCGATTTTTCTTATATAGTAAATTTCTTGTTGAACCAGGATATCATCGGTTAATGACAATAAATATTTAACTAAATAACGATAAAAATTAGGTAAATGTTGTAACAATTATATTGATTATTTAACTAAAATGTTGTATATTTTAGGCAAATAAAGGTATTTGTCTATGAGAAGATTTGATTATTCGTTTTTAGAAAAGGAATCTATTCCATCAAACATTGCATCAATGCTTTTTGCGATTGGAAGAAATAAAACAACTTCTGATGTTTTTAAAGAAAAATATCCTAATGTTTTTAATAACTTAGTGAAGATTGCCAAAGTTCAATCTGTTAAAGCTAGTAACGCGATTGAAGGTATTGTGACCACTGATCAAAGAATCAAAGAATTGGTTAACGAATCTACCGAACCTAGAAACCATAATGAAGAAGAAATCGCTGGTTATAGAGATGTTTTAAATAGAATCCATATGGATTATCAAATTATCGATATTGAAACTAGACAGATATTATTGCTTCACCGTGATTTATTAGAAAGAAAACAAACACCCACTAGAGGAATGCTTAAAACTGTTGATAATGTCATAATGCAGATTAACGCTGATGGCAGCAGAAGTATTAGATTTAGACCAGTTCCCGCCATTGAAACTCCTCAATCAATGGAACAACTCGAATTAGCGTTTATCGATGCTAGAAGTAATTCTAATATCAATCCATTATTATTGATTCCTTGTTATATTTTAGATTTCTTATGCATCCATCCATTTGAAGATGGTAATGGTAGAATGTCTAGACTATTAACATTATTGCTTCTTTATAAAACTGGATATGATGTTGGTAAATACGTTTCTTTAGAAAACATCATCAATAAGAATAAAGGCATGTATTATCAAAAGCTTTATGAATCTTCTTCTGGCTGGATGGAGAATCATAATTCTTATTGGCCGTTTATTGAAAATTTCTTAATGACCTTATTATCCGCGTATAATGAGTTAGCAAGACGTTACGAAATCATTAAAGATAAGAAGTTATCAAAAGCCCAAAGAGTGGAAGAAACAATTAAAACCACTTTGGGGAAGATAACGAAAGAAGAAATCCACGAAATATGGCCTGATATATCAATCAATACAATTGAACTAGAATTAGCGAGATTGTTAAAAGAAGGATTAATCGAGAAAATTGGAAACACTAATGGTGCAGCCTATTTCTGGAAAGGAAAATAAAGAATTAGTTAAAGCTTATATTTAAAGCATATCCTATCTTTTCTTTTTGAAGATGTGTTTGCATTATTACACTTTGATATTGTTAGATACGGTATTTAATTAGCATTTTCCTTTTGTGACACTCTTACTTAAAAATATCAATGAAAAGGGTGATGCAAAATGCATCATCTTTTTTGTTTCAAACTGGTTAAGAGGGTTTAACCCTCGTGTCTATCCAGTTTTCATAAGGGGTTTAAAGAGTAACCCTATATGACTCTCAACCAGGTGTCCTAGAAATAGTCAATATGTTAAAATCTTCAAAAAAGTAATAAAAAACACGTATTTTTACGTACGTGTCTCGACAATCGATGATGCCCTTAAATGTCGATACACGGACATATCACAATAAAAGATGAATATTTCATCCTTTAGTTAATGTAAATATCATAACGGAGCTTGTGCTTCGTTTTTCTTAGAGTGCATGTCGTATATTTCTTTGGACAAGTTCCACATACATAA
>CAMUVS010000066.1 GCA_947164155.1 uncultured Caryophanales bacterium
TAATATGACCTATTAATAAAGGAGAACTATCATCATGTTCTTTATAATTCTTTCTGATTGTCATTTCATTTCCATTGGCATAGCAATACTTACATAAATGCATACAAGAATTATATGAACCAATATCATTAGAAAGATAGCAAGCACAATAATTCTTTCTCGCTTCCATTTTTTGCTTAATATCTAACTTAGAGTCAATACTATTTTCGTAGTCTTTCACTCTCATACAGCCGTCGATATCAACATCGTAATTAGCAAGCCACTTTTCTTTAGAGCAAAGTCTTAAATCCATATGATGCTTTTTAGCGATATTCGTAAATGCTTTAGCTATTTCAATTTTTGTTTCATCGTCTGTATCTTTAATCTCTGGATGATTCTTTTCTAATTTTGGATAAATATCGACAAAGCCAAAGGCCACTAGAGAAGTATAGCCATCTAATTTGGAAGCAATATGTTCAAACATTTTAATGTGATATTCTTTTGTGTATTTGCTATTCACAATGATTGGGGTGTATCTCCAACCAATCGCATTCTTACTAACTTTATTAGATAAATATTTAAAATCTTCGATTACTTGATCAATTGGAGGAACATTAGGTTCTAAATCTTTTTCAAAGCCAGTGATAGAAACATACCAAAATTGACCAAAATCTTTCAGTTCATCGAGATAAGGAAACATTGGTCGAGGATTTTTTGTACAAAAACCAATCACATCCACCACTTCTGGATTTAATAAAAACTTCGTAACAACAGTAGGATAATATGGATTTCTTACCAAAACATATCCTTCTTTGATACGATTCATAAACCATTTAGAGTAGAAGGCTGGTATATCTGTTCTTTGTCCAGTGTTGATAATCATAATCCCGCCTCCTTCATATTCTTTTTATAAGTCTCAAAATCACTATCACTAAAGACATCAAAAATGACTTTTTTAATATTCTTATTCTCTTCTTTTAAATACGAATTAACACATTGAATAGCGATTTTACTGGCTATTTCAATCGGAAAGCCAAATATTCCTGTTGATAAAGAGCAAAACACAATTGAATCTAGTTTCATCTCATCAGCTTTTCTTAAACAAGAATAATAGCAGTTAGCTAAATCAGTTTCATCTCTATGCATTCCTGAATAGATTGGCCCCACTGTGTGGAAGATATATTTTGCAGGTAAATTATAGCCACTAGAAACTTTTACTTGTCCATTAGGTTCCTCATGACCTTGTTTATCCATTATTTCTAACATGTCTCTTCTTACTTCTAGACCCGCAAATGTGTGGATAGCGTTATCAATACAGTGATGGCCTGGGACAAAGCACCCTAACATTTGAGAATTACAAGCATTAACTATCGCGTCCGCTTTTATTAATGTAATATCTCCTTTATAAATTGTTATGCCGTTTTTAAAATAAGCAACGTCCACTATTTGTTTACTAGATATTGTTTGTTTTAAAACTTGATCTTGTTTGATATAAAATTCATCACTTAAATTAGTAGGCATGGTGATATTAAGAAGCGCTCTAAAAGTAGTAAATGAATCATCTAAATCATCTTTGATATCATTTATCTTTTTTAAATATTCAATACACCACTTAATATCACTCATTGTTATACCTTATTTTAATAAATTACTGCATCGCTAGCAGTATATTCTTTTAAAGAATCAGCCTTAACTTGAATGCAAATATAAGAAATACCTTCTTTGTCACTAGCTTTAAATTGTCTTTTAGTGGTTGGTGCAACTCTAATAACATCACCTTTATTTAATGTCACTACTTCTTCATCTAATGTAGCGGTTCCTTTGCCTTCTAAAACAATATAGATTTCTTCATTGTTTTTATGAGAATGGACAAAAGGGACACCGGCGCCAGAAGGAAGATTGTTAAAAGATATTTCCGCTCCGGTAAGACCTAGTAGGTCATGTAATTCTGTTCTTGGTTCGTTACCAACATTAACTTTAGTGTAATTTTTCATTTTCTTTTTTCTCCTTGTGCCTATATTTAATCAATTTATTTTAAAAGAAAAAAGTACGCACCTTTTTGTAACTACGTATTCTTTTTGTTATGCGTAATGTATAATAAAGTTACTTGAGGTCAATATAATGAAAAAGAAAAGTGAATTACCAGCCTGTCCAGTTGCCACTACCGTGTCACTCATTGGGAGTAAATGGAAATTATTAATCATTAGAAATTTAAGGACTAGACCATGGAGATTTAATGAACTCCAAAGATCTTTAGAAGGTGTTTCTCAAAAAGTGCTAACCACTTCCTTAAAAGAAATGATTAATGATGGCTTAGTTACTAGAAAAGACTATAAAACCAATCCACCTAAAGTAGAGTATTCATTAACTGAATTAGGATTAAAAATGATGCCAATAGTTGATTCAATGGCAGAATTTGGAAATTATTACAAATCGTTATAAGTTCTAGCTAAGTAAAAAAAGAAAAAGGACTGACACGTTTATATCAATCCTAAATTTCTAAGCTGGCTTGATTACAGTGTTTTGATACAACCGAACACTACTTTTTAAGAAAGGCTTTTAATTCTTTTTTGCTTTGTTCCAAATCCCCAGTAAGTAATGGGATTAGTTTTTTGATTTCTTCGATATCTTTGTCCCACCATTTGAGTTCTA
>CAMUVS010000067.1 GCA_947164155.1 uncultured Caryophanales bacterium
CATAACTAGCGGTATATGTTCTAATTCCAGTATTTTCACATGTAGGCGTTGCTGTTATTGTGCTAGTCATAGTAGCGTTAAAATATGTAACGTGACTATTATCGTGTGAACAGATATATTTTGCTTGAGCAGTATAAGCACCTGCCACGCTTGTGTCCCACACGAATGATGCAAATTGATAATCATGTCCACTAGCTTCGATGATTACATCATGAGTTTGAGTTAAAAAGGCACTATTTTTAAATGTAACTGTATATCTACCTAATCCATCGGTTTCGCAATCGGATTCAGCAACCACTATATATGTCGAATTAGCTGTTTCACTTTCTTTATGAGTAGAATCATTTAAACACACTCTTTCAGCTGTGCAACTAGAATAATCATCAGACCAAGTATAAGTTGGTGTTCCCCAATTATGGCCTAAGGCAGATAATACTTCAGTTTTTGTATCACTATGTCCATCGTAAGTTGCAGTATAAGTTTTAATTCCACTATTTTCGCAAGTTGGTGATGTCGTTACTTTGCTCGTTACTATTGCATCATAATATTCTATATGACTGCTATCACGTGAACAAACATATTTAACTTGAGCGGTATAATCAGTCCATACAAATGAATCGAATTGATAATTATGGCCAAAAGCCTCAATGACTGTATCGTGAGTTTGAGTTAAAAAGGCACTATTTTTAAATGTAACTGTATATCTACCTAATCCATCGGTTTCGCAATCGGATTCAGCAACCACTATATATGTCGAATTAGCTGTTTCACTTTCTTTATGAGTAGAATCTTGGGTGCACACTCTTTCAGCTGTACAGCTAGAATAATCATCAGACCAAGTATAAGTTGGATCTGCCCAAGTGTGTATATGAGCTGAAGGTCCTACAGATTGTTCTGTGCTACCACCTCCAGCACCACATCCGGCAAGGCTCATACTTAATATGCTTAACCCTATCAAAAACGTATAAATTTTCCTCATAAGAAAAACTCCTCAATCTTTTAAAAATATTTTAGTAGAGAGAGAGAGGGAGAGCAAGCACTCTAGACCAATGAGTGCCAGTTAATCTTAGATTAAAATTTTCTCCACTTTACCCACAAAACTAATTATTATAAAAACCCACCATTTTGAAATGATGAGTTCTGATAAGTTCTGATAAGTTGTTTTAGTGTTTTAGTATGTTCTGAATGCTTAACACTTTATATAGCCACAATTAATTAATTTGAGCGACTAGATCCCCGGAAAAGATTTGAAACATTCAACGAGTTAACTACCACCATGCATTGATTCCCTCGATTATTTATCGTTCTTTTAAAGTTAAATATAAAAACGGGATGAGCACACAGTATTAATCACGAATCTAGGCTTGTGAGGGCAGATTGCATAAGTAATACAAATACCACCTAAAAGTTGGGCTATATTCACCACAAGTGATACATTTTTAGCGTATCTTTGGATGAATTAAGTTATAGAGAATAAATGATTTTAGAAATGATAGTTCTTAATTTAACGTTATTCCCATTAACGCTTTCATAACTAGCAACAATATTTTCTTCAGCACTGATTATAGACCAATCAAAGCCATATCCATTTTTAAGACCAATATATCTAATAAATTCTCTTTGGGTTCTACCATTGCCTTCTCTAAAAGGATGAAGAGCGTTTATATCCGCTAAAAGATTAGTGACAGAGCTAATGAAATCTTCTTTTGGAATACCTTGAAAGTAATTATTAGCAAAAATGTCTTTAGCGTAGGATTCGATGTATTGTGGGAGGCAAAACAAATTACCTTTTGCAATCGCAACAGTCCTTACCTTACCTGCCCAGAAGAATAAATCTTGGAACAAATAAAAATGAATCGCTTTCAAGTGCTCAAAATCTAGGTTGCCATCTATTGGTTTATTCAATAATTCGGATTGTCTCAAGCCACTATAAAGACGTTCGACCTTATAAAAGGTTTCCTCGTCTTGTATATTTAGTTTATTTATTAAAACATCACTGTCTTGATAACAGTAGATGCCCTTTTCGTCTAAATAAGAATATTTATATTTATCCATTAATTCCTAAACTGGCGTTGAGTTGTCTAAAAGCCTCTTCCCTAGTAATTTCTCCATCAACAACTTTAGATATTAATTCAATATCAAAATCACTTAATGGCATACCTTCTAACGACATAGTTGCATTAACATCTTTGATTATTTTTTCAGCTTTTTTACTCATATGTTTATTATACATTATCAATCAAATATAATCATTATTTAATAAAATTAAAAACTAAAAAACAGTACCGATTTACGATACTTTAATAAGCTTTGGGGGCAGACTACCAAATTTGTACTTTTTGTTCTAAAAACTGGGGTGCAGAAAACTAAAGTGATACGCCTATTCCCTAATATTCATTTGAAAACCAGGTGCGTTTACAATCGAGATCATTGTTGCAAACGAAATAAAGAAAAGCACTAGCGAAGCAACAAACACAACAATTGAACAAAATCTAATTATCTTTAATGGTCTCTTGTTTAAGTTCAAAAATGATAGTAGAGAAAGAATTATAGAAAGTAATAAGAGCACAATGTTGATAACCGAAATCGGATTCCCTGCCCTCAAGGTTGCACCAATAATTGAT
>CAMUVS010000068.1 GCA_947164155.1 uncultured Caryophanales bacterium
AAATCTAAGGGCTTCAAAGTCTTCGGTAATCTTTTTAATTGTGAAGTTATAAATATAATCAAGTTTACCGTCATTTTCATTAGTGACCTTTTTGGTGTTCTCTTCTTCAGTAAATAAACGATACACTCTATCTAAATATCTTTTAGCCCCATCTAAACCAGTATCACTCCACGGTAAAGAAGCTTCTAAAGGTCCCATAAACATTTCATATAATCTAAGAGAGTCTGCCCCGTAATTAGCGACCACATCATCAGGATTAACAACGTTTCCTCTAGATTTAGACATTTTTTCTCCGTTAGATCCTAAAATCATTCCTTGATGGAATAATTTTTTAAATGGTTCTTTAGAGGAGACTATTCCTTTGTCGTAAAGGAACTTATGCCAGAATCGTGCGTAGAGTAAATGTAAAACAGCGTGTTCTGCGCCGCCAATATATAAATCTACTGGTAACCAGTGATCTAATAATTTCTTATCGCCAATACATGAATCATTATGTGGATCAATATAGCGAATATAATACCAACAGCTTCCTGCCCATTGAGGCATTGTGTTAGTTTCTCTAGTTCCATGTTCTCCACTAGGTAAAGTAACACTTAACCATTCTTTAGCATTAGCTAAAGGAGATTCACCAGTGCCGCTTGGTTTATATTCTTTCATTTCTGGAAGAACTAATGGTAAATCATAATCTTTAAGTGGAACTAAATCACCATTATCCTTAATGATAATTGGGATTGGTTCTCCCCAATAACGTTGACGAGAGAATAACCAGTCTCTTAATTTATAATTAACTTGTTTTTGTCCATTTCCTTCTTTAATTAATTTATCTAAGATAACTTCTTTAGCTTTTTCGATATTTAATCCGTTAGCGATATCGCTATTAATGTGAGGTGCGTCTTCTACAAATGCAGCTAGAGAAATATCACCTTCTAAGACTTGTTTAATCGGTAAATTATATTTTTTAGCAAATTCATAGTCTCTTTGGTCGTGAGCAGGAACTGCCATCACCGCTCCAGTACCATAGCTTGCCAAAACATAATCACCAATATAAATTGGGACTTCAACTCCGTTAACTGGGTTAATCGCATAAACGCCAAGGAAAACACCAGTTTTATCTTTATTGAGTTCTGTTCTTTCTAAGTCAGATTTAGATTCCACTTCTTTTAAATAAGCATCTACCGCATCTTTTTGTTTCTTAGTAACTAACTCTTTGACTAAAGGATGTTCAGGAGCAAGAACGCAGTAGCTACATCCGTATAGAGTATCTACTCGAGTGGTAAATACATCAAATGATTTATCGCTACCTTTAATTTTAAAGGTCACTTTAGCGCCAACGCTTCTACCAATCCAGTTTTTCTGCATCTCTAAAGTAGAAGCTGGCCAATCTAAATCTTTTAAATCTTCTAGTAGTCTATCTGCGTATTTAGTGATTTTAAGTAACCACTGTCTCATTGGTTTTCTTATTACTGGATAGCCACCTACTTCACTTTTACCGTCGATGACTTCTTCATTTGCAAGAACCGTTCCTAAAGTTGGACAAAAATTCACTGGTCGATAATCAACATAAGCTAAATCAGAATTGTATAGATTAAGGAAAATCCACTGTGTCCACTTATAATAACTAGGGTCACTAGTGGCGATTTCACGAGTCCAGTCATAAGAAAATCCTAAGGATTTGATTTGTCTTCTAAAATTATTGATATTCACTTCGGTAATAATAGATGGGTGTTGATTAGTTTTCATGGCATATTGTTCGGCAGGTAAGCCAAAAGAATCCCAGCCAATAGGATGAAGGACATTAAAGCCCTGCATTCTTTTCATTCTCGCTAAGACGTCACTAGCGGTATATCCTTCAGGATGCCCAACATGTAAACCTTGTCCACTAGGGTAAGGAAACATATCTAGAATGTAATATTTTGGTTTAGAAAAATCATAAACATCGCAGGTATAGGTCTTATTCTCTTCCCATACTGCTTGCCATTTTTTCTCAATATTTTGATAATCGTAGCCCATATATCTACCTCGTTTTAATTAATAATTAACCAACAATTTCTTTATATAACATGTGGTAAGAGTTACCACTTTTCTCCCAACTATTATCAGTAAGTAAAGCATTCTTTACTAGCTGACGATGAGTTTTATTATCCCATACGAATATATCGTATGCATAGTGACAAGTTTGAATCATATCAAATTCAGAGAAATTATCAAAGCCGTATCCATTTGATATTTCTTTATTAGAAGAATCGTAATTAATAACTGAATCTTTTAATCCGCCTGTTCTTCTAACAATTGGTAAAGTGCCATATCTTTGAGCAATCATTTGCCCAAGTCCACATGGTTCAAATAAGCTTGGCATCATGAAGAAATCACTACCAGCGTAAATTAAATGAGTTAGCTCATTATTATAGCCGATATAAATTCCTACATGCTCTGGATAATCTCTTCTTAAGCGTTCCATTTCTTGTTCGTAGTCATATTCTCCGCTTCCAAGAAGAATGATATTTGCTCCTCTATCTAATAAAGATCTCGCCGCAGCAAACACTAACGACATTCCTTTTTGCCAAGTGACTCTACTAACTAATGAATATATAGGTAAAGAATC